>JADFXQ010000071.1:0-727 GCA_015233495.1 Candidatus Omnitrophota bacterium
ATCGACGGGACAAGGCTTTATGCCAACCGTATGCCGTTGTTCGGAATTTCGATCGGCTTGATCCGTGATTTGAAACCCTGGATTGGCGCGGTGTATTTTCCCGCGTTGCGGGAATTATTTTTATGCGACGGCGAACAATCCTATTTTATCCGTGATCCGTTTACGCCGCAGGAGTCGCGGCAACGGATCACAACCATGGATGAGGTCATTTCTCCGAAGTCGTTGTTTCTGATGTCGGATATGTTTTTCCATTATTACGACTGGGATTTAACGAAATGCCGTTTCTTGGTGACTGCCTGCGCCACCGTCAATCTCTGCTGGCCGACGATCGGCCGCGGCTGCGGCTCGCTGGACCAGTCCCATCTCTGGGACTTTGCCGGCGCCTGGCCGATCGCCCGCAGCGCCGGAATGGAATTCCGCGACATCACGACGGGCCAAGTCATGGACCACATAGACGCCGGGTATTTCGTAAAAGAAAAAACCCCATGGAAACTGAAAGCCTATCACATCCTCAGTTCCGAGCGCAATTATCCGCTTCTGCGGCAAAATATCATACCTAAACCTTAATATTGACAAAAAAGTAAACTTGGAGCAAATTTTTATTGTTAAGCGTCAATAAAGACCGAAGTTGACGCTTAGCAAAAGAAATCTCGCCTTATGTGACCCCGCGTCTCCGCCTCTGGTATAAAAAATAAATTCCCATAATTTGTCAATATAAGACAACGCT
>JADFXQ010000071.1:741-7940 GCA_015233495.1 Candidatus Omnitrophota bacterium
AAAGCCCGGAGAACGCCTTGTTTTCACCCCTTTCGGTTCTATACTTATATTAGGGGTTTAAAAACATGATTAATAGACACTGGGTCAATATGATCAGCATCTGCGAAAAAAAACCGGATTAGGGACCTTGATTCTCCCGGTTTTGGCCCTGATGATCTTTGCGGCCGGGTCTTTTTACGTAACCGAAGCCTTGGCAACGAATGAGTTTTTTTTTGCCCAAAACCTCCGGGGATTCCATGAAGCAGGAGGTTTTGCGACTCATCAAATATTTTTTTGCCGGGCTGACTGCGCCGGGGAAAGATCTGTGGGTCAATTTGATTGCAAGATTTATTTGACAATTCCGAAGTCAGGTGTTACATTGTTATTACAATGTAATAACGAAAGGATTTGCCATGATCAAACGAATGACGACCCACGGGAACAGTTCCGCATTGGTGATTGAGAAGCCGATTCTCGATCTTCTTAAAATTACGCAAGATACTCTGTTGGAAATCGCGACGGACGGACGAAACATCATTATTTCTCCCATTGCCAAGCTGTCTCGGCAGAAGGCTTTTAAAACTACCTTAGACCGGGTGAATCAAAAACACGGAAAGACTTTAAAAGCCCTGGCACAATAACCACCATGACGACGCCTGTATTCTTGACCCTCGTGGAAGTTGTTCAAATTCATAAGAACCAAATTGAGCTCTATGGCGGCGCGCCGTATATACGGGATATGAGTTTGCTTCAATCCGCTTTAGCTCAGCCGGAAGCCAGTTTTGCGGGAACATGGTTACACGCTGACCTGTTTGAAATGGCCGCGGCATACGCTTTTCATACCGGATGTAATCATCCGTTCATCGATGGCAATAAACGGACGGCATTGGCCAGTGCGTTGGTATTTTTGGGAATGAATGGGATTGATCTGACGGATCCCAGAGCCCGATTGTTGGAAGGGATGCTCAAATTGGTGGAAGGCAAGCTATCTAAAAAGAAATTTGCGCGTCTTTTGCAGGAATTGGTTGAGTAAGCCGCTAAGCAGTGTTTATGAGCAAATTCAGAATTGTTTGCGCGGCTTTTTGGCTGGCCTTACCTTCGCCTAATTTTTCCCGCACGGCGCGGAGTTCTTCCGTGATTTTTTCCATCCGTTCGTCATCCGTTAAGATAGATTTTAACTCTCTGGCAATACGGCCGGGATTCGCGTTGTGCTGGAGCAGCTCCGGCACGACGCGTTGTTCCGCTACCACGTTTACCAAGGCGATGTTGGGGATGCGGATCACGCATTTGGCCAAGGCCCAGGTCAGCCAGGAGGTTTTGTAAATGACGATCATGGGTTTGAGGAGCAGGGCAGTTTCGAGGGTGGCGGTGCCGGAGGCGACGCAGCAGACGTCGCAGGCGTTGATGGCATCATAAGTGTTGGTTTGGATAATTTTAAGGCGCATCGCCGGCAGGGTAGTAGTGTATTTTTCAATTGCGGGCAGAGCAATGGTCGGCGCTTTTATCACGAGAAATTGCAGCATTGGGAATTCTTCCGCTAAACGGCGGGCCGCGGCCAGCATGGTCGGCAGATGCCGCTCGATTTCCTGGGGACGGGAACCGGGAAGCAGGCCGACCGTGAATTGATAATCCGTCATTCCGACAGACGCGAGAAATTCGGCTTTGGTAGTGACGGCCTGGACGGTGTCAACTAAGGGGTTTCCGACAAAATCCACTGGCACACCCATTTTTTCATAAAATGTTTTTTCAAAAGGGAACAATACGAGCATACGGTCAACATATTGCTTAATCAGCTTTACCCGGTTTTTTTTCCACGCCCAGACTTGCGGGCTGATGTAATAGATGACACGAATGCCGCGCTGTTTGATTTCCTTGGCTAAGCGCAGGTTGAATCCCGGATAATCCACCAAGATCACGGCCGCGGGTTTTGTCGTCTCGATTTTATCAAGGATCAGATCAAAGGCGCGTTTAAATTCCTGATAATGTTTGAGGACTTCGGCGAACCCAATGACCGCGATTTTGGTCAGGTCGGCGTAGGTATGGACCCCGGCCGCCCGCATCTGTTCACCGCCGATACCGGAGAAGATCAGTGAGGGGTCTTGTGCTTTGAGCGCAAGGACCAGATGTCCGGCGTGCAGATCGCCCGAAGCCTCACCGGCAATGATCATCAAATGTTTTGCAGTCATTGACATAATCGTTTTTTGAAGGGGCGCCCCCATACGTCGGAAATCATCGTCGATATTTCGGTTATTTCTTACCTGGCCCATTCGGTTTGTGTATTCGTAATCGAATCTGTTGCGTAATTTCCAACGCCACTTTAAGCGCTTCGCGGCCTTCTTCGCCGGCAATGAGGGGACGTTTGTGGTCGCGGACGCAGGCGATAAAATGTTCGTTTTCTTTTTTCAGCGGCTCATGCTGTTCGATCGGCAAGGCGTGTTTTAGAATCTGGCGTGCATGCCGTTTATAAATAAAAGCTTCCTGCTTTACATAATCTAAAGAAATATAGGTGTCCTTTTGGAATAACCGGATCTTGCGCAGGACTTCGTCGGAAATCCGGCTGGCGGTCAGATTGCAGACGCAGCCGTTGGCAAAGGTGAGCCGGACGCTGGCAATGTCATCAAGCGGCGTGAGCACGTTTACCCCGACGGCGTCGATCCGTTCGATCGGACAGGAAATTAAGCCCAGAACAATATCAATGTCGTGGATCATCAAATCCATGACCACCCCGATGTCTAACGAGCGGTTCGGAAAATGGTTTAACCGGTGGCATTCAATGAACAAGGGGTCCTTTGTAAAATGTTTGATTGACTGAAACGCCGCGTTGAATCGTTCCACATGTCCGATTTGCAGCCGCAAATCTGCTTTTTTCGCCAAAGCGACGAGCTCATCCGCTTGTTCTAAGGTTGTAGTAATCGGTTTTTCAATAAAGGTATGGATGCCGTTATTTAAGAAAAACCGGGCGATTTCATAATGCAGCAGCGTAGGCACGCAAATACACACCGCGTCGATTTTTCCGGCTAATTGATGATAATCGGCAAAAAACGGCGTTTTATACTGCTGGGCTAAGGCGCGGTCTTCCTTAATATCGCAGACGCCAATGATTTCGACCTGGTCGGATAATTCCGAGTAAATTTTTAGATGCCGGGCGCCCAGATGCCCGATCCCGATAATCGCGATTTTGATTTTTTTCATAAGTTAAACAATAACAAAGACCTCGACAAAAGTCAAACCCTATGGTACGATTTGCCCTTATGAAAAACTATTGGAAACTCGTTCGTTTTCTCGAAGAGCATAAAGGCCTTTTTGGCATCGCGATTTTATTGATGTTTATCGCGAGTTTTTTTGAGGGGTTTCAGCTTTCCTTGTTGGTGCCGATGACCGACCGGATTTTTAATAATCGGGCGATTGTCGTGCCGAACAATGTCCCGCAGTTTGCCCGGCATATCATCGATAAATTGAACGCCATCCCGCAGGAAACCATGTTTTGGTCTTTCCCGATTTTTGTTCTGGGAGTGTTGATCCTGAAAAATATTTTTAGTTTTGCGCATCAATACGTGATGAGCGACGTTTCCCAGCGGGTCATGCGCGATGTGCGGCATAAACTTTATGAAAAAATCCAGAATCTTTCCTTGGATTATTTCAGCCAAAAACGCACCGGCGAGTTGATTTCGCGGATCACCAATGATGTAGGGATTATTGAAAACGCGGTGTCTTATGGCTTGACGGATTTGTTTCGGCAGGGTTTTTTAATTATTTTATATGTTTCCATCGCGTTTTCAATTTATTGGCAGGCGGCAGTGGTGATTTTCGTGGTGTTTCCGCTTATCGCCTGGCCTTTGACGAGTATCGGCCGCAAATTAAAAAAATTATCCCGATCGACGCAGGAACAGATGGCGGACATAAATACGCATCTTTTGGAAACTATTTCGGGAATCAAATTGGTCAAGGCTTTTAACACGGAAAAATACGAGGTGAACCGGTTTCACGGAAAAAATTATGGTTATTATAAATTAAAAATGAAAACGGTTAAACGGTCGAATATCATCCCGGCGATCACCGAATTGTTTGGGGCGTTATGCGGGGTTTTTGTGATCCTGTGGATTGGCCGCACGGTGATGTCCGGGCATCTTTCTTTCGGGGTTTTTATTTTGTTTTTTGGCTCTTTGATGTCCGTGATCAGCCCCGTGAAAAAAATCGGCAACGTGAACGTCATGATTCAGCAGGCGATTGCCGCCGGAGACCGGGTTTACGAAGTTTTGGACGCGGAAGTTTCGGTTAAGGAAAAACCGGACGCGATCGATCTGGGAGAACTCCACGACTCGATCCGGTTGGACCAGGTGGACTTTCATTATGGCAAAGCCGGGGGAATGGTTTTAAAAGGCATTGATTTAGAAGTGCGCAAAGGCGATATCGTCGCGATCGTCGGGCCGACCGGCACGGGCAAGACCACTTTAGTCAATTTGATTCCGCGTTTTTATGATCCGGCAGCCGGTCGGGTCACGATCGACGACGTGGATGTGCGCGATGTCACTTTTCGGTCATTGCGCGACCAGATTGGCATCGTGAGTCAGGAAACGATTTTGTTTAACGACACGGTGCGGGCCAACATTGCTTATGGGGCGCGGGTTGAACCTTCGCAGGCCGAAATCGAGGCGGCGGCGCAAAAAGCGTTCGCCCACGGCTTTATTCAGAAAATGCCTCATGGGTATGACACGATTGTCGGCGACCGCGGTTTCCGGCTCTCCGGCGGGGAGAAGCAAAGAATTTCGATTGCCCGGGCGGTTTTGAAAAACGCGCCGGTTTTGATTTTAGACGAGGCGACTTCGCAATTGGATTCAGAATCGGAAAAATTTGTGCAGGAGGCCTTGGATAAATTGATGGCGGGCCGCACGGTTATCGCGATCGCCCATCGTTTGTCGACGATTAAAAAAGCGGATAAAATTGTTGTCTTGGATCATGGGCAGGTAGTTGGGATGGGTCGTCACGAAGATTTGCTCAAGGCCGGCGGGCTTTATAAGCGGCTTTATGATATGCAATTTCAGATTTAATTTACGGCGGAACCCCGCTGTGAAAAATGATTGCAATTTTAAAAAATATTTGCTATCGTGTTTGGACTTTTGCAAAGCTTTAATATTCAATAATTATAATCCGTAAAACGTTTTTTGCCTGCGCGAAGGCTAAAAAAACAGCGGATTAAACCCAAGGGAGAAGCAAATGGTGGATGAACTCATCAAACAATTATTAGAAGCGGGCGTGCATTTTGGGCACCAGACCCGGCGTTGGAATCCCAAAATGAAAAAATTTATTTTTGGGCAACGCAACGGGATCCATATTATTGACCTGGAAAAAACTGTTGAACAATTGAATAAGGCCCGGGATTTTGTCCGTGCCAGCGCCGTCAAGGGCGGCAAATTTTTATTCATCTCGACTAAGAAACAGGCCAAGATGATTTTGGAAGAAGAGGCCAAAAAAATCGCCATGTTTTACGTGACGAATCGCTGGCCGGGCGGGTTATTGACGAATTTTCAGACCGTGCGTAAATCCATCGGTCGGATGAAGGAAATTGAGCGGATGGAGCAAGACGGGACTTGGTCAAATTTGAAGAAAAAGGAAACCTCCCGCTTAGCGAAAGAGAAAGAAAAAATCGAAAAAGATTTAGGCGGTATCCGCGAAATGCCGTCAGCGCCGGATGTGGTTTTTATTGTGGACACTAAAAAAGAAGCGATCGCGGTGAAAGAAGCGCGAAAATTGAATATCCCGATTGTCGCTTTGGTGGACACAAACAGTGATCCGGATCCGATTGATTATCCGATCCCCGGAAATGATGATGCGTTGAAGTCGATTCGGATTATTGCTTCCTTAATCGCGGAAAGCATTATGGAAGGCCGGAAAGAATTTTTTACCGCTGAAGCTGCCGCGAAAAAGGCGGATGGCGAGGCTGCGGGTGTGGGGCAGAAAGCCTAAGACGGCAGACAGAGTAGATCGCTGACCGTTAGGGACGACATATAAAAAATTCTTAATTTTATTCACTTTTGTGATATTTTAGAGGAGTTAAGCATGGCAGTAATAACAGCGGCAACCATTAAAGAATTGCGCGAACTCACCTCTGCCGGTATGATGGAGTGTAAACGGGCTTTGGAAGAATGCGGCGGTGATTTTGACAAGGCCAAAGATATTTTGCGGCAACGCGGTTTGGAGATTGCCGCGAAAAAAAGCAGCCGGCAAGCGAAAGAAGGACGGATTGAGGTCTACGTACATCCCGGAAATAAAAATGTGGCTATGGTGGAACTGAATTGTGAGACGGATTTTGTGGCCAAGAACGAAGAGTTTTGTAAATTGGCTAAAGATATTGCGATGCAAATTGTGGCGATGAGTCCGAAGTATATTCGGGCGGAAGATGTGCCGGCGGATGAACTTTCCGGTCAAGAGAATCAAAAAGAATATATCCAACAAGTTTGTCTTTTAGAGAACGCGTTCATCAAGGACCCGAGCAAAAAGATTGGGGATCTGATAACCGCGCTCATCGCCAAAACCGGCGAAAATATGAGTATCGGCCGTTTCACCCGTTACAAGGTGGGAGAAATTGAGTCAACAACCGGCGTTTAAACGTGTATTGTTGAAGTTAAGCGGCGAAGCGCTTTTGGGTCAGCAAGACCATGGCATCGACGCGGAAATTTGCGCGTCTTTTGCCGGGCAGGTGAAAGAGATTTATGCTTTGGGCGTGAAAGTGGCGCTGGTGGTCGGCGGGGGAAATATTTTTCGCGGCCAAGTAGAATCCAAGCGGTTTGGTCTGGATCGTTCGGTTGCCGATTATATGGGGATGTTGGCCACGGTTTTAAACGGGTTGGCTTTACAGAATGCCTTGGAAAAAATTGGCGTTCCGACCCGCGTTATGTCCGCGATTGAAATGCGGGCGATTGCCGAACCCTATATCCGCCGCCGCGCGTTGCGGCATTTGGAGAAGGACCGCGTGGTTATTTTTGTCGCGGGGACAGGAAATCCGTATTTTACGACGGACACAGCGGCTGCTTTACGCGCCAGCGAGATCAAGGCCGACATCATCATGAAGGCGACCAAGGTGGATGGAATTTATACCGCCGATCCGATGAAGGACAAGAAGGCCAGGAAGTACGACAAACTGAGATTTATCGATGTCCTTAATCAGGATTTGAAGGTGATGGATTCAACCGCGATCAGCATGTGCATGGATAACAGCCTCC
>JADFXQ010000072.1 GCA_015233495.1 Candidatus Omnitrophota bacterium
CAAAGATACATTCCAAGAAAAAACTCATATTGGAGAGACGGATTCAAGTTAAAAGGAAGTTTAGCCACCCGAAATTAGGACATTTTTATTTTGGTAGAACTAGGACATTATTAATTTGGCTGGACATGCGGAAAAATTTTAGTTGCAATAATCGTATATCTGAATACAATTGAGTAATCTTTGGCGCAATGTTAATCAGGGTGGGTTGTTTAAGTTTCCCACAGATCAGGAGGAATTATGTTCGCTATCGTGGAAATCGCCGGATATCAATATAAGGTGTCCGAAGGGGACAAGGTGGAATCGGTCCGGTTGGACGCGGCCGAAGGCCAGGAAATCAATTTGGACAAGGTGTTGATGTTCGGCAATGACAGCGACGTGCGGATCGGTCAGCCGTTTTTAAAAGACGTTAAGGTATCGGCCAAAATCGGGAAGCATACCCGGGGCGAAAAAATGGTGGCGTTTAAGTTCCGCCGCCGGGAGAATTATGCCCGCACAGTCGGCCATCGCCAGGATTTGACGGAATTGACTATCACCAAGATCGCGGCGTAAATTTTATGAATTTTGTCGACGAAGCCAGAATATCGGTTAAGGCCGGCGACGGCGGCAATGGCTGTGAGAGCCATTATCGCGACAAATATATGCGGCATCCCATCCCCGACGGCGGCGACGGCGGGTCGGGAGGGGATGTCACCTTACGCGCCTCGCGTTCCATCCATACCCTTCTGGATTTAAAATTCCAAAAACATTATCAGGCCGAACGCGGTTTGCACGGCAGCAGCAATAAAAAACGCGGCCGTAACGGCAAAGGTTGCGTGATCCGTTTGCCGGTCGGCACGATTGTGCGCGATCCATCCACTGGTCTGATCATCCGCGACATGATTCAAGACGGGGAAGAAGTGGTTATCGCTAAAGGCGGGCATGGCGGGCACGGCAACGCCGCGAACCGCAAGCCGTCCACGCTTCCGGGCAAAGGCCAGGAATTGATCATTGAGCTGGAGCTCAAGGTCATTGCGGATGTCGGGTTAATCGGTTTTCCCAATGCCGGAAAATCATCGATCATCTCCGTTATCTCGTCGGCCAAATCGAAAATCGCCAGTTATCCGTTTACGACCAAGCAGCCGGTTTTGGGGATTGTGAAGGGAGAGGATTTTGATTTTGTTGTCGCGGATTTACCTGGTATGATAGAAGGCGCGCATTTGGGCCGCGGTTTAGGCGACCGGTTTTTGCGCCATGCCCAGCGCGCCAAGATTTTGGTCCATGTCATTGATATGGCGGGCACGGAAGACCGCGACCCCTTGAAAGATTACGCGATTTTGACCAACGAACTCAAACAATATGATCCGAATTTTTTGTCCAAACATTGTTTGCTTGTAGCTAATAAAATGGATTTGCCCGCGGCGGAAAAAAATCTGAAGCGTTTTCGCCGGAAATATAAATCGGAAGTGTTCGCGGTGTCCGCGGCCAGCCATCAGGGCCTGACGGAATTGGTTGCCGCGTTGAGGGAGATTATATGCCACGACAATTCCCCCGCCCCGTTAAACGCTTAGTCGTTAAATTCGGCTCCAGCGTTATTGCCACAAATCAATTAAAACCGCGTTCCTCTCGTCTAATTTCCTTGATTAATGAAATTTGCGCTTTTCAAAAAAAGGGGATTGAAGTGGTTTTGGTGAGTTCCGGCGCGATTGTGCTGGGAATGGGTGAAGCGGGTTTAAAGGCGCGCCCGAAAGATCTGGCTTCCCTGCAGGCTTTGGCCGCGATCGGTCAGGCGAAGCTTATGAAGCAATATTGCGAGTTATTCAAGAAACATAAGAGTATGTGCGGCCAGGTGCTTTTGACCTGGGATGATTTTGCTGAACGGGAACGGTATAATAACGCGCGCGGCACCTTGGCCGCGATTATGGCAAACGGCGCCGTGCCGATCGTGAATGAGAATGACACGATCTCCACCGAAGAAATCAAATTTGGCGACAATGATAAACTCTCGGCGATGGTTGCCAGTCTTGTCGGAGCGGATCTGTTGATTTTGCTTTCGGATGTGGAAGGCCTTTATGATTTGAAAGGTGGCAATAAAAAATTATTCGCGGAGGTCCGCGAGATCACGCAAGAAATCGAGGGAGCGGTGTCCGGAGAGATGGACGGCGCGAAACGCCACATCTCCCGCGGCGGGATGAGCGGAAAATTAGACGCGATCAAGATCGCGACCAAGGCAAAGATCCCCTGCGTGATCGCTAATGGCGAAACCGCGGATATATTGACCAGGATTCTTCAAAAGGAATCCGTGGGCACGTTTTTTTTCGAGGCCAAAGAAAAGGCCGTGGCCCGCAAACACTGGATTTTGTTCGGCGCCAAGCCCAAAGGCGGGATCGTTGTGGACGCCGGCGCGGTGTCCGCGCTGGTGGATAAGGGCAAGAGTTTGCTTTCACCCGGAGTGGTGGCTTGCGAAGGGGTATTTAAGGCGGATGATGTCGTAGTGATCCGCGATCCTTCCGGAGAAGAAATCGGACGCGGTATCGTGAATTATTCCGCGGTAGAGATGTTGAAGAAAGAAGACAAAAAAGACAAACCGGAAGTGATCCATCGTGATGATCTGGTGTTAACGGGGAAATAAAGGTGGTTATGCAAAAGAATTTGGAAGATCAGATTGTTAAGTTGGCGAAGCAGGCGCGGGCGGCAGGCCGGGCCATGGCCCTGGTGTCTACGGCGGAAAAAAACCAGGCCTTGAAAAAAATGGCGGCTGCCCTTAAAAGCCGGGCAGGTTATTTAATCGCCGAGAATCAAAAAGATATCCGCGTCGGGCAAGCCAGGGGTTTGTCTTCGGCCATGCTGGACAGATTGCTGTTGAATGAAAAGCGGATCGAGGGTATGGCTTGTTCCTTGCGGGAAGCGGCGGGCCTGCCTGATCCAGTTGGCGAAATTATGCGCCAATGGAAACGGCCCAACGGGATCGAGATAAAAAAAGTGCGCGTGCCGATCGGCGTTATCGGCATCATTTATGAGGCGCGGCCCAATGTGACGAGCGACTGCGCGGCTTTGTGTTTAAAATCCGGCAACGCGGTTATTTTAAAAGGCGGTAAAGAGGCTTTTAATTCCAACCGGGCGATTGATGCGGTTTTGCGTCAGGCCTTAAAAGGCACAAAAATTCCGGCCAACGCGATTCAATTGGTGCAATCTACGGACCGCGAAGCAGTCAAAATTTTGTTGCAACAAAACGCCTCGATTGATTTGATCGTGCCGCGCGGCGGCGAGGGATTGATCCGGTTTGTGGCGGAAAATTCCTTGATTCCGGTGGTCAAACATTATAAAGGCGTATGTCATACTTTTGTCAGCGCGACGGCAGATTTGAAAATGGCGGAAGAAATTTGTTATAATGCAAAGGTCCAGCGGCCCGGCGTGTGCAACGCCATGGAAACTTTGCTCGTGCAGGAGAAAATCGCGGCCCGGTTTTTGCCGGTCATGGCACAGCGGTATTGGGCGGCCGGGGTGGAATTGCGCGGCTGCGCGAAAACCCGGGCCATATTAGGGAAACAGGTGAAATCGGCTGCGGAAGATGATTGGTACGCGGAATATTTGGATTTGATTCTGGCTGTGCGGGTGGTCAAGGACGTGGGCGTTGCCATTGAGCATATCAACAAATACGGGTCGAATCATTCCGACGCGATTGTCACGCGGGACAAGAAAGAAGCGGATCGGTTTTTGCGGGAAGTTGATTCCGCCACAGTGTATATCAACGCCTCGACCCGGTTTACCGACGGTTATGAATTCGGGTTCGGCGCGGAAATCGGCATCAGCACGGACAAAATTCACGCCCGCGGCCCCATGGCGCTTGAAGAACTCACGACGTACAAATATCAGATTTATGGGAAAGGGCAGATTCGATCGTGAAACAAATCGGCATTCTTGGCGGGACGTTTAATCCCATACACATCGGCCATTTGGCTATTGCGCAGACGGTTTTGGATAAGTTGGGTTTGGATAAAATCGTTTTTGTCCCGAGTTTTTTTCCGCCGCATAAAAGCGAAAAAAATTTGGTCCCGGCCGCTGACCGACTGCGTATGGTCCAATTGGCGGTGGAAGGCAATTCCGGTTTTGAAGTTTCGGATTTTGAAATTCAAAAAGGCGGCAAGTCGTATAGCGTTGACACGGTGACGCATTTTACTCAAATACTTCCCCCAAAGAGCAAAATTTTTTTTATAATTGGCGAAGACGCGGTGGCGGGTTTGCCGGACTGGCGGCGGATCAATGATTTGGCCGCAATGGCGATTTTTGTGGTGGTAAACCGCAAAGGATTTGAACACGCGAAGTCCGCGATCCCGGCGCGGTCGATCGAAATGCCGGCCTTGGATATTTCTTCGTCGGAGATACGGAAAAAAATCCGCGCCGGAGAAAGCATTCAGTATCTGGTGCCGGAGAAAGTGGCGCAATATATTCAAAAAAACGATTTATACCAATAAGGAGTTTTATGAACAACATTCACGATGAAATAAAATTCGGCACGGACGGCTGGCGCGGGGTCATCGCGGACAATTTTACGTTTGAAAATGTCCGGATCATTGCCCAGGCAATCAGCGACTGGGTCAACGCGGATTTTCAAGCGACTGCGGCCGGGGAACGCAAAGTCGCGATCGGGTATGACACGCGGTTTTTATCACCGGAATTCGGTCAAACTGTGGCCCAGGTTTTGGCGGCTAACGGCATTCCGGTTTATCTTTCCGACCGGCCGATCCCGACGCCGGCCTTGAGTTATGGGGTCGTCAAAGTCAAGGGCGTAGCGGGGATCATGATCACTGCAAGCCATAATCCGGGAAAATTCAACGGTGTCAAGATCAAGACCAACCAAGGCGGCGGCGCGCCCAAAGACATCACCAATAAAGTGGAAGCTTTATTGGGGGTCAATCCGGTCCGGGGCGCGGATTTTGACTCCGCGGTCAAAGAGAAGAAAATCATGGTCCATGATTTTATGGCCGCGTATTTGAAATTCATGAAAAGTTATGTGGATCTCGCCAAGATCAAGAAGACTAATTTTAAGGTTTTGCAAGACGTGATGCACGGCAGCGGTGGCCGGATTTTGGAAGAAGTGCTGGCCGGCGGTAAAATAAAAACGGAATTGGTCCGGGCAGACGTAAACCCGTCATTCGATGGCGCAAAACCCGAGCCGGTTGCGGAATATTTGCAGGGCTCTATTGCTCGGATGAAAAAGGAAAAGTTTGATCTCGGCTTGGTGCTGGACGGCGATGCGGACCGGATCGCGGCCATCGCGCCGGGCGGGGAATATATCAGTCCGCAGAAAATTCTCGGACTGTTGATTCTGCATTTGTCCCGGAATAAAAAACGCACCGGCGGGGTAGTAAAAACGATTTGCGGCACCACCATGATCGATAATATCGCGCATAAACTCGGGTTGGAATTGTATGAAACTCCGGTGGGGTTCAAATATATTTCCGACCTGATGGTCACCAAGCGCATCATTGCCGGCGGCGAAGAAGCGGGCGGCATGGGCGTGCAGGATTACATTCCGGAACGCGACGGCACCTTGGCCGGGCTTTTGCTGTTGGAGATGATGGTTTATCAGAAGAAAAACATCAAGCAATTGATCGACGCTATGGAAAAGGAATTCGGCCGGTATTATTATTCGCGCTGTGATCTCAAATTGGGCGTGGGCAAATTCGATTTGAACAGTTTCAAATCGACAACCAGTCTGTTGGGAAAAAAGGTCGTGGACGTCAAAGACTATGACGGCGTGAAACTAACCTGCGAAGACGGCAGTTGGCTTATGCTGCGGCCGTCGGGAACCGAGCCGTTGGTCCGCGCCTATTCCGAAGCCAAGTCGCTGAAAACGGCGAAAGCCTTAGTCGCTATAGGCGAAAAAATGCTGCGGGGAAATTAGGGGCACCCCCTGCCTTCGGCAGGCAAGCTTGTGGGCGCCCGTTATGCGGACGCGAAATGACGACGGGCACCCACGAGGGGTGCCTCTACACAATTTTAATCATTCTATGTTCTATTGGCTCATGTGGTCATTTTGCCGGTTTATCCGGATGTTTTTTTTCCCGTTGACCGTGGTCGGCGGGGAGAATATTCCCAAAACCGGCGCGTTTATTTTTGCTTCCAATCACCGCAGTCATCTGGATCCGATGATTGTGCCGATCTGCACGACTCGCAAGATTTGTTTTGTCGCGAAAGAAGAATTATTTCAAAAACAGCCCCTCGGCTGGATTCTGCGGCATTTAAACTCCATTCCCATCCGGCGGGAAAGCGCTGATCACCGCGCTATGAAAACCGTATTAAACCGTCTGTCGGGCGGCACGCCGGTTTTGATCTTTCCGGAAGGCACCCGCGTGGTCAATGAAGCGGAGCGTCAAATCCAGGCCGGGGTCGGCTGGATCACGCTAAAGGCCGCAGTCCCGGTTGTCCCGATTTATATTGAAGGCACGGACAAAGTCCTGCCGCCGCACGCCAAAAAATTAACCCGCCATCCGGTAAAAATCACTTTTGGCCAGCCGGTCACCTTAACTCAAATCCCGCCGAAAGAATATCAGTCCGCATCCGAAGCCATCATGCAAGCGATCCTTGCTTTGTCTGGAAATTTATGATAAGTTTATTTTAGGAGATCAATATGACATTCAGAGTATTATTTGAACAAGACGAGGACGGTGTATTTATCGCAAAGTGTCCGACTTTGCCTGGTTGCATCTCACAAGGCAAAACGCATGAACAGGCCCTAGCAAACATCAAAGACGCGATTTCCGGATATTTAGCGAGTTTAAAAAAACATAACGAACCAATTCCACCATCCATTCAGGAAGAATTAGTCGAGATCAATGCCTAAGCTTCCGATTCTCACTGCACAGAAATTAGTCAAAGCGCTCGGCCGTTTGGGGTATAAGTTTGACCATCAAACGGGAAGTCATATCATTTTACGTAACGCATTGCCTCCGTACCGCCGCATTACTGTCCCTGATCATACTGAAATCGCGAAGGGGACATTGCTGGGAATTATTCATGAGATTGGAATGACTAAAGAAGATTTTATCGCCTCTTTACATTAAAGGCATTCGAGCGTACCATCTCATATTAGCTTCCTCTTGTAAAAGCCGCAAAACATCTTCAAACCTAAAATATCTTATATCTCTTTTAGCCTCTGCTTCGTAATAATGGCCTGCCAAGACAAGCGATACCCTCACTGTCCCTTTAGAATTGTGTTGAATAATCATGTCCCCAATTAACAAGTTGTGATTCGCTCGTAAACGAATATCATAAGCGCCCTCTACCGTTCCCGACATCGAGAGTCCACGCTTAAAAAACTTAACTTGATGGGGATATAGTATTAGTTTCCCATCGGATGGATATAAAGCAGTTGTCGGAAAATAGATGCGAAGAATGTCTTTATTGTTCATTGCTCTTATTGCCGCTTCGAGTGTTTTAGGATCGCCTCTATCCGCGACCAAAGGAGTAAGTTTTAAATCCGGAGTTTGAATATAGGCCCTTACTTGATCGCTCATACCTAATATATACGCTAAGTCAATAGCAAAGCGCTCCGTATCCAAGCTAGCGTACCAGGGGCTGATTTCATATAAAGATTCTCCCGGTTGATCGCTTTTAATCTCTCTTAGGGTACCTTTTTGCATTGCGCTTACTCCTATAGGGTCTCCCATATAAGAAGATAAAAATAGACTAATTTCCAGCGCGAGCGAAGCCGGCGAGGCGGATTTTTCTTCTGGTGAAGTTACCCCTCTAGTATCGGAAAATTGAAAAATAAAGGGATCGTGCGATTGAACTCTCGCGGCAATGGACGGGATTGTGGACGTTAAATTCGCGGTGGCGATGGGGAAATTGGGCGGGATTGCGGTTCTAAATTTAGATGGCGTACAGACCCGGTATGAAAATCCGGACGATATTCTCGATCAG
>JADFXQ010000073.1 GCA_015233495.1 Candidatus Omnitrophota bacterium
GGCGGGGGCAGTCAGGAATTGGTGAATGTCAGCGGCAATGAATACCGGGCCAAAGTGCAGGGGGATTTCACAAAATATATTTTTGACGGCGCGATCTGGACCGCGTATGACCGGGCGGGAAACACGTATTATTTCGGGTTGAACACGCTTTTAGAGGATGATTCGGTTGAGCAGAAAGCCGCGGGCAAAGTGTTTCGTTGGCGGTTGAGCGAGGTCAAAGACATCAATGGAAATTATTATTACATTCGTCATTTTACCCGGGAATCGAGTTTAGACGCGTTTAAGGTTTGCTATTCCGGCGAACCCGGCACGGACCGCGACGATATCAGTTCTTCGACGCATAAATTTCATTTGTATATCAAAGGCGAATATGAGGGGAACCCGCGGCCGGATGCGGTTTCGCTTAACAGCGCGGGTTTTACGCAAAACCAGACGCGGCGGGTCCGGGATATTCTGATTTCGACGAACGCGGTGGATCATTGGCAGGTGACGCGTAAGTATGATTTTGAATATACGACGAGCCGGCGCACGGGTCGGTCTTTGATGACCAAGGTGACCCAGCGCGACCGGGATCAATCGGGGGGTTTGCCGCCGGTGACGTTGACGTATAATGACGATCCGGGCGCGGGGTATTCTTTGTTATCGATCACGGGCGACCCTCTGGCGGGGGACAATATGTGGTCAACGAGCGTTGATTGTAATTATGACCATGGGCACGATGTTTATGGACCGTGTTCGCCTTTGGATATGTGTTATGGGGTGAATTGGAGCCAGCCCATAGTCAGCATGGATGGGAGCGCCTGCGGCGGCGCGGTGAATTGGAAACAAAACGGACGCGGAAATTTTTGGATGGATGACGCGCCGAGCAAGAAAGCGGTGTTATTTTCGACCTATGTTTATGTTAAGAAAGCGGTATCGCTTAATGATTTTTTGTTGTCGCATGACAGTCCGCACGGCATTTATATCAACGGAGATTATTCGCAAAATTTGAACGAGCCGGGAGCGGTTTGGAATTTTATACCCGGGTACAACCTTATTGAATTCACGGATTATCATCAGCATCAAAATTACGCGTTTAATTTGAATTTGTATCTCGCGGATTACGTTGACTTAATGAACTCGACGCAGGTGATCCAGCCGCAATACGCCGCGGATTTTAACGGCGACGGGTTGACGGACGCGGCTACAGTTTTTGCGGACGCCAATACCGGCAATGTCAAAGTGGCGCTGAATAACGGCACAAATTTTTTTCCGAAACAAATCTGGAGCGCCGGGGCCGAGCAATATTTTCGTTCCAACAACCGGATCATTTTGGGCGATTTTAATGGCGACGGGAAAGTGGATTTTAGTTCGATCGACCCGTCGGCAAATAATCAGGTGGTGACGTTGTTGTCAAATGGCGCGAAACTTGATTCCGGGCAGATCTGGGCATCGGGCTGGGGTCCGGCAACCGGCGACATCCGCACCGGGGATTTTAACGCTGACCGACAGACAGATCTTTACGCGGTTTATCCGGGCAGTTTGAGAGCGGGCCGCTTAGTCGTGAAAATCGCGTTAAACCGCAACCAGGCTTTTGAGGTCAATAACGCGGCGTCCGCGGTTGAGTATGACTTAGGCGTTAATACAAAATTGCTCATGCTCTTGACCGGGGACTTTAACGGCGACGGGCTGACGGATTTCGCGACGTTTGATAAAGAGAACGGCGCCTGGAAAATTTATATCAATCAAGGAGATTTAAGCCAAGGTTTCAGCTTGGCACAAGCAGAGACTTTTGGCGCGGGCGAGATGCCGGTGGCCGCGGATTTTAACGGTGACGGGATTACGGATATCGGATATTTTGAGCATGGTTCCGGCCGAATTTATTATAAAACTTTGGGACCCAACGGATTTAGCGATATGAAACAATTTACGTTTAACTTTAATCTGGTCGGCAGCGATGTGCAAGTCCAGACCGCGGATTTTAACGGCGACGGGCTGATGGATTATTATGTGTATAATTCGATCGGACAACAGCAGATCGCTTATGCCGGCGGCGGGATGGCCGATCTATTGACCAAGTTTGACAATGGGTATGGCGCCGTTACGGAAATGACCTATATTCCGTCAACCCAAAAGAGCAACACGTATTTGCCGTATTCTATGCCGTTGTTGAGCCGGGTGAAGGTTTCGGACGGCCGGGGCAATAGTTATGTGACGGATTATGATTATGCCCAAGGGTTATGGAGCGCGGCAGACCAGGAGTTTATGGGGTTTGGAAAAGTCACGGTTAAAGACGCGGACGGCAACTGGGCGGAAACCACCTTTGATCAAACCGACATATATAGGAGGGGACTGCCGTTAACCTCCGCGTTTTACAGTTCGGACGGGAGTTTGTTTAACAAAACCGTGAATACCTGGTCAACGCAAACCGTTTACAACACCGCCCCGGCGGTAAAATTCGTTAAGTTAGACCGCGCGGATAATTTTGGGTATGACGGCAACGCGACTGGCAAACGCACCGCGGCAGAGAATTATTATGATGAATCGCCGCAATACGGCAATGTCACCAAATCAGTGAATCTGGGAGAAGTGGATTTGGCGACGGGCAATGACATTGGCAATGACACCATTATCAGCGAGACGCAATATCAGAATAAGACCACTTCAACCTACCAGTTGTTAGGCCTTCCTAAATATACGAGAGTCAAAGACGGCAATAACACAGTTTTAGCGCAGTCCTGGTTATATTATGACGGCAGCGCGGATTTTAACGCTGAGATTCAAATCGGCCGTTTGACCAAGACTAAAAACTGGGCAGGCGACAACGCCGCTGCCCCGGAAACCGCCTTAGAATATGACGCGTACGGCAATGTAGTCAAGACCACGTCCCCGTCGGGAAAAACCACAACCGTCATTTATGACGCGGATTGGCATTTATTCCCCTTGGAGACGAAAAACGCGTTAGGCCAGACAACTGCAACCGCGTATTACGGCATCAACGGGGTGGCCGCGGACAATGGGTTGTGGGGGCAGGCGAAATCCGTGACTGACGCCAATGGGCAAAGCGATTTATCGATTTATGACAAGTTTGGCCGCAAAACCCAGTATATATCGCCGGCAGACACTTTGGCCAAACCGACCAGCGTGGCGAGCGTGGATTATTTTGGCAATTATTCGCGGGTGACGAATTATCAACGGGTGATCAGCGGCGAAGACGCGGTGATCAAAACCGTGGAATTTTACGATGGGTTTGGCCGTTTGATTCAGGCGAAAACCCCGACGGATACGCCGAACCAGTTTCGAGTTTCCGGCCAGACGCAATATGACCAACGCGGCTTGCCGCAATACGCGTACTTGCCGTTTTTATCAACTGCCAGTCAGGACGAGATTGATCCGATTGCCACGACCAGCCCGCGCACAAAAACCGATTATGATCCGGCGGGCCGGCCGATCAAGACTCTCAGCCCGGACGGGACATACGCGAATGTGCTGTATGACGACTGGACCACGACCACGATTGATCCTAACGGCCATAAACAGGAATCCGTGTCTGACAGCCGCGGCAACTTGATTGAAAAACGCGAATACGCGGGCGCGGACGGCCGTGCGGCAGCCTATCCGGCGCAGTCTTACACCTTATACGCGACGACAAAATACGATTATGATTTAATGGGGCACTTGATCAAAACCACAGATGCCAAAGGCAATCAAGTCAGCATCACTTATGACCCTTTGGGCCGCAAAACCGGGATGAATGACCCGGACATGGGTACGTGGCAGTATGTTTATGATCTGGAAGGCAACCTGATCTCCCAAACAGACGCGAAGGGTCAGACCTTGGAATTCACGTACGACGCGCTCAATCGTTTGTTGAACAAGACGGATCACGACAAAATCAATGTGACGTACACGTATGACGACCCAAATGCGGCGTTTGCAACCGGCCGGTTGACGCAAGTTGAATATCCCGGCGGGAACACTAAGTTTACCTATGACAACCTGGGCCGGGAATTGACCTCGACGAAGACGATCGACGGGCAATCGTACACGGTGCGGCGCACTTACGACGATCTGGGCAATATCCGCGACTTGACTTATCCAAGCGGCGAGAAAATTTATTACCGTTACAACGCCGCCGGCCAGCCGGACGGAGTCGCCAGCGACCCGGCCCTGTTGCAAAAAAGCGAAGTTCGACAAACCAAAACCCTAGAATTAGCTTTCGGTGTCATTCCCGCGAAAATTGCCACGGTCATTCCCGCGAAAGCGGGAATCCCCGGGGTCAATCCCGCGAAATCTGGAATTCATGGAGTTACCCACTTGCTCGAAACCCTCCTCGGCGTGTCTTACGCTGAAGCCGCGGCAATACCATTCACCCCGACGATCAGCTCAGTCACCGGCGGGGTCAACCAAATCACAATCAATTGGTCCGCAATCGCGGGCGCGGATTCCTACGTTGTATATTGGGGGCCGACCTCGGGCGTATATCCCAATTCCCGGGACGTTGGGAATGTAACAACATTTACCGTGAATCCTTTAGACGCCGGGACTGCGTATTTTTTTCGGGTGTCCGCGAAAAACGCTGCCGGTGAAAGCATTCAAAGCGACCAAAAATGGACCGCGACCATCCCTGCGCCGACGGCAATCAATTCGCTGCAGGGCGGGACAAACCAGATTACCCTTTATTACAATTGGGTCAAAAACATAAGCGGGTACAACATTTATTACGGGACACAGCCCGGGGTGTATGGCCAGCCGAAAAGAGCGAGCGGGTCCGCTTATGATTTAACGGGGTTGGATTCCGGGACAAAGTATTACCTATCCGTGACCACGCTCAACGCGAGCGGGGAAAGCGCCAAGTCTCCGGAAAAAACCGCGGTAACGCTGGTCGACGCACCGATATTGAATGATCCGTCGGTCAACAAAGAAAAAGTCACGTTGACCTGGACCGCGGCGCCGGGCGCGGATTCGTATAAAATTTATTACGGGACGAGTCCGGGAAAGTATACGAAGAGTGTGGTTTTAGGAAAAGTGACAACAACGACATTGTCGTTAGCATACGCGACAAAATATTATTTTGCGGCGGCGGCGGTTAATGTGAGCGGGGAAAGCGCGAAATCAAATGAAAAAATCGCGTTGACCTTACCCGGATATCCGGCGATCAATGTCAGCGGCGGGGATAAGCAAATCCAAGTTGCCTGGACCGCGGTGCCGGGCGCGGATTCGTATATTCTTTATTACCGTAAAAACAGCGAGACCAATTTAACCGCGGTTCCGGTTGCGAATGTCACCAGCTATAAATTGCAAAACCTGCCTTCCGGCACGCAATACTTTTTTCGGGTCTCGGCAGTGAACGCGGCTGGAGAAGGCACACAATCCGACGAAAAATGGACCTGTACATTAGCCGACGCGACAATCCTGCGCTGGGCGCGGGGCGCGCAAGGCCAGATCACGGTAAATATCGTATGGGTGCAAAGCGCGACGAGTTATAACCTTTATTATCGCAAAGAAGGCGATGCGAAGATTTTATCGAAGAAGGCTGACTCGACGACTTATACAATTACCGGCTTGGAAAATGGGACGCGGTATTATTTAGCGGTAACGACCGTCGACCCCGGCGGGGAAAGCCCCAAATCCCCGGAAATCAGCGCGCTGACCTTTCCCGGATATCCGGCGATCAATGTCACCGGCGGGGACAAGCAAATCCAAGTCGCTTGGACCGCGGTGTCCGGCGCGGACACCTACCGGGTGTATTATGGCACCACTTCGGGATTTTACACTGATGTGGTTGCCGAAGATCACGCGACCCGGCATATCGTAAAACCATTGCCGTCGGGTACGCAATACTTTTTCCGGGTATCAGCCGTGAACGCCAGCGGCGAAGGGTATCAATCCGACCAAAAATGGACCATGACCATACCCGACGCCACCGGTATCCGCTGGGCGCGGGGCGGGAAAAAACAGATCACGGTGAATTTAAATTGGGTCCAAGCCGCGGCTGTATATCGGGTTTATTACGGCACACAACCGGGCGTGTACGACGGATCCGTAGACGCGGATTCAACAACCTACACTGTCCCCAATTTAAAAGACGGGACAAAGTATTATTTGGCGGCAACGTCAGTTGATCCGGGCGGGGAAAGCGTTAAATCCGCGGAAACCATAGCCTCGACAATTATCGGCGCGCCGGTTTTGAACCAAGCCTGGCCCGCGGATCAGCAAGTTAAATTATCCTGGACCGCGGTCAGCGGCGCAACTGGATACAAAGTAAAATACGGCACAACCACCGGGAATTATTCGACCACCATAGACGTCGGCGATGTCACCAAAACCAACCTGCCCAATTTAACCAACGGCACAATCTATTATATCGCGGTCAGCGCGTATGACGCGCAAAACGAAAGTGCGGTATCCAACGAAGCTGTGGTAAAACCATACACTGCCGCCGCAGTGGTGTATGTCAAATCCGTCAGTTATGATGTCAACGGCCAGACCACGCGAATCGAATATGGTAACGGCGATGTAACCACCCGGACTTTTGACCCGTTAAACCTACGTCTGACGCGAGTGCTTACAGTTAACCAAGCCAATCAGACATTGCAAGATTTGAATTATACATATGACGCGATCGGTGATATTCTAAGCATAGTTGACAAAGTCAACACCGCGAGCCAGACGTTTAAGTATGATCACTTAAATCGTCTGGTGACCGCGACCGGCTCGTACGGCAATAAGACCTATACGTATGATGAAATCGGCAACATCCAGACCATGGACGGCCGCAGTTATACGTACGGCGAAAACTATGCCGGCGCCCACGCGGTAACCTCGCTCTCTGACAATTCAAAATTCACCTACGACGCCAACGGCAACATGGCAACGCGGCAAGTGACGGGCGGCGACCTGCAGACCCTGACCTACGATGCGGAAAACCGCCTGACCGGCATAAGCAAAAACAACACCGCCCAGGAAACCTTCACTTACGACGGCGACGGCGGGAGAACCAAAGTCTCTGCCGGCGGAATGCTCACCAAATACATAGGCTCGCTCTACGAAGAAGACAACTTCGGTAAAGCGAACCACATCTTCCTCGGATCGTCGAGAATCGCCACCGTCAGAAACGGCAGCCAGCTCTTTTACCACACCGACCACTTAGGCGGCACCAACGTCACCACCGACAATGCCGGCACCGTAAAGGAGAAATTCGAATACGAACCCTACGGCAAAACCGCCCGGCACGACGCAGCCGCCCTCCCGGAAGAAACCACGAAATACAACTTCACCGGCAAAGAAAGCGACGCCACGTCAGGATTGTATTATTTTGAAGCGCGTTACTATGATTCTTCGTTAGGAAGGTTTATCACGCCTGATAAAATAGTTCAGGAAATTAGCAATCCTCAAACTATTAACCGTTACACATATGCCAATAACAACCCAGTCAACAATATCGATCCCACGGGACATAGCTGGTTTAAGAAATGGTTTAGTAAGGCTGTGGCCTTTGTTGCGGCAGCGGTTACCTTCGTTGCCACAATGGGAAATCCAGGTGCAGCTGCAGCCGTTTTTATGGCTTTTAATGTAACCGATACGGTTGTTGGCGGCATTCAAGCATTAGCTTATGGTGCGAATCCTGGAATGGTTCTTGGGTCGATAGGTTTTTCTATTGGCATAGGTATGATGATTCCAGAGATTTCTTCCTCTAACTTGTTTTTACAAGTTGTGGGCAATGCAATCAGGGGTGCGGGAATTTCAGTAGCCACCACTGCAGCTATGAGTGGCGGTCGTGGTAATTTGGGAGAAGCGGCAGCTTGGGGTGGCGGAGCTGGAGGGGTATCAGGATTTATTACCTCAG
>JADFXQ010000074.1 GCA_015233495.1 Candidatus Omnitrophota bacterium
TATATTGGCACAGGTTCAGGCGTGTATGGACCGGCCATTTCCCTGAATAATCTGACCACCTACACCGCGGGGAATTTGTTGCCCGCGACAAAGTATTATTGCGCGGTGTCCGCGCTGAGCAGCGGCGTGGAAGGACCGAAGTCAACGGAGATTGTCGTCAGCACTACACCCGCGGCGCCGATTTTGAACACAGCCGACGGCGGGAATAACCAAGCCGCGTTGAACTGGAGCGCGGTAATCGGCGCGGATTCTTATAAAGTTTATTACGGAACAGCTTCGGGAATTTATAGCAATTCCGTGCCAGCGGGGAATGTAACGAATTTTGTGGTTCGGGATTTACAACCCGGGACAAATTATTATTTTGCGGTTTCGGCGGTTAACGCAGGCGGGGAAGGACCCAAGTCGAATGAGATAAGTGCGGTTACAGTTCCACCAGCGCCGCAGTTGAACATGGCATCCGGTTCGGCGGCGCAGGCGGCCTCTTTGAGTTGGAATAGCGCAGCCGGAGCAACATCTTATCTAATTTATTATGGGACAAGCTCCGGGGTATATGATCAAAAGGTTACTCCGTTTCCGGACCAGACCACAGGATTCACCGTCAGTTATTTGAAACCCGGAACAACTTATTATTTCGCTGTCGCGGCTAAAAATGCCAGCGGGGAAAGCGGGAAGTCGAATGAAATAATGACCATGACTTTTCCGGAAGCTCCAACTCTGAATACGGCCGTGCCGGGAGTCAATCAAGTTACTTTATCCTGGAGCGAGGGGACCTCAGCGGCTTCTTATATAGTTTATTACGGCACGGCAACGGGAGTTTATGACCGCAGTCTGCCGGCGAACAACGGCACGAGCTTGACAGTGTCGAATTTAAAGGCGGGGCAAAGATATTATTTCGCGGTCACCGCAAAAAATTCTCGTGGCGAGAGTGTTAAATCCAATGAAAAAAACGTTACAATTCCGATCTCTGCTCCGACAACTTTAACAGCCCCCAATGTGACAGCAACGGGTTTTACTTTGAGCTGGGTTGCTTCAATTGACACCAACGTGGTAACCGGCTACAAAATCGACGTAGCGGCTGACTCTGCGTTTAGCAACCTATTAGCGCAATACACTAATAAAGATGTAGGCAATGTTTTAACAACTTCGATCAGTGATTTAAAGCCGGTGACGCAATATTACGCGAGAGCGCGAGTGTACGACGCGGTGGGAAATATCTCGGCCTACAGCCCCGCTATTAACGTAACCACACTACCGATACCGGTACCGGCTTCGCCTACATTGGATTCCGTTGTCCCGGGATCAGACGCGACTATTCGATTGGCATGGTCATCAGTTGACTGGGCTTCGTCTTATAATTTGTATTACGGCGAATCCACCGGTAAATACGGCACACCGGAATCAGTGGCCAACACGGCAGCTTATAATTTAAAAGGATTCACCGCTGGGAAAACATATTTTCTGGCAGTCAGTGCGAAAAACACTTCAGGTGAAAGTGTAAAATCCAATGAAAAAACGGTTCGCGTTCCCTATCCTGCGCCAGCCGCGCCAGTCTTGAATTCCGCTGCTCCGAGCGACCAAAAAATTAAGGTGGGCTGGACGCCAGTCACCGGGGCGGCTGGATACAAGGTCAAGTATGGCACGTCGACCAAGATATATGCCCAGACCATTGACTCTGGCAATGTCACGACCTGCTCTATCCCTAATCTGACCAACGGGACGTTGTATTTCATCGCGGTCACCGCCTACAACGCGGACGCGGAAAGTCTCCCGTCGAATGAAGTTATTGCGAAGCCGTACGCTATTTCTTCTGTAATGTATGTCACATCCGTAACCTACGACCAAAACGGCCAGGTAACTCAAATAAAATACGGGAATGGAGACGTGACAACCAACTCGTATGATCCGATCAACCTGCGCTTAACGCGCCTGGTAACTGTCAACAAATACAATCAAACATTGCAGGATTTGAATTGCTCCTATGATGGCGTTGGCGATATTTTGACCATTGTTGACAAAGTCAACACCGCGAGTCAGACGTTTCAATATGACCATTTGAACCGTTTGATCTACGCGAAAGGCGCGTACGGCACCAAGATTTACACATATAATGAAATCGGCAACATCCAGAACATGGATGGCCGGATATATACCTACGGTGAAAATGGTGCCGGACCGCACGCAGTCACATCGCTTTCGGACAATTCGCGTTTTGCCTACGACGCCAACGGCAACATGGCGACGAGAAAAGTGTCCGGCGGTTATGATCTGGCTTTAACCTATGACGCGGAAAACCACCTGATCGGAATCAGTAAAAACGGTACTCCGCAAGAAACCTTTTCTTACGACGGTGATGGCGGGAGAACCAAAGTCGCTGCCGGAGGAATGCTGACTAAATATGTGGGTCCACTCTATGAAGAAGACAATTTCGGCTCGGCCAATCATATCTTCTTGGGATCAACACGCGTCTCGACAGTAAGAAACGGCAATCAACTTTTTTACCATACCGATCACTTAGGCGGCACAAACGTCACCACCGACTACGTCGGCACCGTAAAGGAAAAATTCGAATATGAACCCTATGGCAACACCGCTCGACACGACACCACTGGACTTGCCGAAGAAACTACGAAATACAACTTCACCGGCAAAGAAAGCGACGGCACTTCGGGCTTGTATTTCTATGGCGCCAGATATTACGATCCGGCGATCGGGAGATTTATTCAAGCGGACACAATAGTGCAAGCGCCCAATGATCCGCAGACGCTGAACCGGTATTCCTACTGCGGGAATAATCCCGTGAATCGCATCGATCCCAGCGGACATAGCTGGTGGAAAAAATGGTGGAAACCGATTGTTACAATAGCAGTTGGAATAGTCGTGGGAGTGCTTACCGCGGGCATCGGATCGGTTTTTTATTCCGGAATAGTAGGCGCGCAATGGGGGGTTATATTAAGCGCTGCAACTTCTGGAGCTATTGCCGGCGCGGCGTCCGGCGCGGTGGGAGGAGCATTGAGCGGTCAAAATGTTTTTCGATCCGCTATGATGGGCGCCGCCTATGGCGCTTTGAGTGGCGCAGTTTTTGGCGGTATTAATAATTTGGGAAATAATACCTGGAATTGGGAGATGGGGCTTACTAAGGTAGGATTGTCTAGTGTCGCCGGAGGAGGGATTTCTGAGTTGAGAGGCGGATCATTTGCTCAGGGCGCCATGTTCGCTGGGGCGGTTGCCGGGTCAGATTTTATTTATCGAGCGATATTGAGTACGCAGCCGGAAGGAGAAAATCAAGGCGAGACAATGCGAACCGCGAAATATCGAGGTGAACCCAAGAAAGATATTGACGGGAAGGTGTTACGCGTCCTGAATTCTCCAAAGGTAAGTAATGTGGGGTTTGCTTCGCAAATCGGAGATAACAGTACTTTTAATTTTTTTATGGGAGAAACCGGCCCGGTAATGAGTTCATTGGGGAGATTTGCGCCGGGTTTCCAAGGCTTATCTCTCGCGCATGATATAACCGGCGTTTTTTTTACTAATATCCTCGGAAAAGTGGCGGGGAGTGAGATGGGAGGGCTGCTCAACACTTTGACTTTAAATTTTCCAACTATGCCGGTCATTTATGGGCTTAACCTGGTTGGTTCGCTTATCAATGATAGTCCGGGAATGATTGGTGTTTCGGAAAATAGTCCTATTAATCGGTAAAATAATCCGGCGACATAGAATATTTTCTTTAATTTTCCGAATAGACAGCCAGAAAAGAGTTGTTTTGGGCAGGTTGTCACAGGAGTTATAAAGCAGATACGAGAATAAACATCCGGCACGGTATGCCAAGAAGGCGATTATTCTCTGGATCGTTTGTTTCGCAGGTTTAAGAGGATTTGCTGCCCGTTGTTTTCCAGAATGACTTGGTCAATCGTAATTTCGCGGATAAAGTAGGAATCGAATTTCTCGCCAGTTTTATAAATTTCATTATTGATCAATGCAATATATTGCCCGCCGATCAGCGTGATGCCGTTTAAGACAATAGGCTTGGCTTTGGCGGGTTCTTTCTTGGGCGGCGAGGTTAAAGGAACCGGTTCGGTCTTGGCGATCGGCTGGGGCGCGGGAACAGCGGCTGCGACGGGGGCGGATGGTTTTGGCCCGTCCGGCAAAGGTTTCGGATGCTTTTCAAAAGAGAGATTTTTAAACAGGGATTTGTTTTGCAGCGATAAAAAACCTACGCCAAGCGCTAAAACCAGCGCGAGCCACAACGCGGTGTTTACTGGGCTGGAAGCAGGCAAAGGTGAGGAGGGCGAGGGTGGCGAAGATAAAGATTCCGCCGATGATTGATTTTTTTCTAATTCGTTTTGGGCTTGTTTGAGGGCGTCATGGATGATACTCATAACTGAAACAGTTCCTTTATCGCGGTGTTAAGAATAGAATGGTCAATTACCCGGGACTGGGCCGCGTATCCGGCCAACAGGCCGCGGTCGCAAATGATATTAATCAGGCGCGGCACGCCGCGGGTATGGCGATAAACGGTTTGATACGCCTCGCTGGTGAATTGCACAGCCGGGGCGCGCTCGGTCAAGGCGAAACGAACGCGGTGTTGAACATATTGTTCCACCTCCGCGCATTCCAAGGGCAGTATGCGGTAGCGGACCGCAACCCGTTGGTTCAGCTGGCGCAGACTGGGCAAATTGAGTTTTTCGTTGAGCTCCGGCTGGCCGACGAGAATGATCTGCAGGAGTTTTTGTTTTTCAGTTTCCAGATTTGAGAGCAGACGGATCTGTTCGAGCTGGCGGGGATTAAGATTTTGCGCCTCGTCAATGATGATCGCTACGTTATGGCCTTGCCGGGTTTCCTCCAAAAGGAATTCATTCAGGCCGTTGATCAGCTCGAATTTATTTTTAAATACTCCCGGGATGCCCAAGTCTTGGATAATCAGCCGCAAAAGTTGGATATCCGAAAAATTAGGATTGAGGATCAGCGCGGTTTTCGTATTTTTATCAATGCGGTTTAACAGCGCGCGGCACAAAGTCGTCTTGCCAGTGCCAACCTCGCCGGTGACGACCAAAATTCCTTTGCGCTGTTGAATGCCGAAAACGAGATGGGAAAAGGCTTCCCCATGATGGATGCTGGAGAAGAAAAAGTCCGGGTCGGCGGTGATGTTAAACGGATTTTCTTTAAACCCGTAAAATTCTTTGTACATGACCGAATTATAACATAATTTAATTGCGAACCAATAATAAATTCCAACTTGTATTTGACATTCAGCAGTGATATGGTAAATTTAAATAAAGGATGTAAACAATTACAAAATATGACACAAACTCCCAAAACAATCAAAGATATCGCGGATCTGGCCAAAGTGTCAACCGCGACCATTTCGCGGGCTTTGAATCCGGATACGAAAATGATGGTCGCACCGCGCACCCGTGCCAAGATCGAAGATTTGGCGCGTAAAAACGGCTATACTCCGAATTGGGCGGCGCGGAATTTGCGGCAAAAAAACAGCCATACCATCGGAATCGTACTTCCTTATTTACCCGGTATATTTTATAGTAATTATTACAATCATATTTTGGCGGCAGTGTCGGATAAATTGATCCATTCTCCGTATCAATTCAAATTATTGCTTTTGGACCAGAATAAAAGCAAATGGGATCAATATGATTTTAAAAACGGAGAACGGGTAGATGGCCTGCTGGTTATTCATTGGTTTAAATATTTTACCAGTAAGAAAGTCCTGCAAAACTTAAATTTGCCTTGCGTGATCATCAATGATATTGAACCGAATGGGGAACGTCAATTTGTCGGGGTAGATCATGTCGTAAGCGGCCAAATTGCGGCGAATTATCTGTTACGCTGCGGACATCGACGGATTGGGGTCTTATCCGGTCCGGAATGGTCGGTGGATAACCAGCAACGTTTGGAAGGATTTTTTTCGGTTTTAAAAAAACACAACCTCACGGTTGCGCCGGAGCATATGGTGCGTGCGGATTATTTAGAGGAAAAAGCTTATGCAGCCGCGGATCAGTTTTTGCGCGCCAAATTGAAAATCACGGCGTTATTCGCCTGTAATGATCAAATGGCGTTTGGCGCTATCCGCCGGTTTAAAGAATTGGGAATAACTTGCCCCCAAGACATTTCCGTCATCGGTTATGATGATGAGTTTCAAGCCGCGCGCTTTGACCCGCCGCTTACCACCATTCATGTGCCGGTGTATGATATTGCGGCAGAAGCGGTTAGCTTGCTGTTGCAGCATTTAGCCAACCCCAAAAGCGCGCCTTTAACCGGCATTAAATACCTGCCTTCCCGTTTGGTAGAACGGCAATCCTGTCGTTCGATGACCTAATTTTTTAACTTTTTTTGCCGAGGTCTTGACAAATCGAAATTTATATTTTATACTCTGAATGTAATCGATTGCATATTTTTCCCAAAAAAGGAGCGACTTATGTTTAACACAGCTGTACGACGGACTTTTTACAAAATCTCCTGTTCGGTGCTGATTCTGATGTTGGTCATCAACCCGGCGTTGAGCCAGGGGCAAAGTGTTCTGGCCCCTGTCATGACGTCGCTGGGGCAAATGATCGGACTGACGCCGAATTATACCCCAGTCATGCTTAAAGGCATGATCGTTAACCCGCAGGATCCGCTTAAATTCGATTTTATATTTGATACAGGCACGTACAATGCCAAAGGTAATGAGCTGGGTCAAGAAGCGAATAAAATCATCAAATATTTTTTAGCAGCCATCACCGTACCGGAAAAAGAGCTTTGGGTCAATCTGTCGCCGGAGGAAAAAGACCGGATCATTCCCGATCAATTGAGCAAAACTGCCTTAGGCCGGGACATGCTTGCTTCAGATTATGTTTTAAAACAATTAACGGCATCTTTGCATCATCCGGATTCCGCGGTCGGCAAACAATTGTGGGCAAAAATTTACGATTTAGCAGAAAATGAATTGGGCAGCCGGGATGCGGCCATAAACACTTTGAACCGGGTTTGGATTATGCCGGAAAAAGCCCAAGTCTGGGAGCATGAAGGCAAAGTAATGATTTTGCAAAGTCATTTGAAAGTGATGATGGAAGCGGATTATTTAAAAGGGGCGCAAAAAATCGGCTCAAGAAGCATATGGTCATAACCAATACTGCCTTGTGAAATTCGTAATAATATCTCTGCGTCGACCAAATTTCGCAATTTGCCTAAAGCCCCAACAGCGGCTAGACCAACCTTGGGATAACCT
>JADFXQ010000075.1 GCA_015233495.1 Candidatus Omnitrophota bacterium
CGGACACTCCGAAAAACGAAACCCATTTGGAAATGCGCAGTGACTGGTTTATGAAGGGCAAAAAAACAGCGGATTCAGAGCAGACGTGAAATAACAAAGGAAGAACGCGGGTTTAAAATATTAACGTTTTTGCAAAGGATGATTATGAAGATATTGATTTTAGACGACGAAGCTATGTTGGTGGAATTGACCTCAAACCTCATCCGCCAGATGAAACATATTCCGGTCGAGGCTGTAACCGCCGAAGAGGCGATCGCGAAATATCAGGCCGAGCGTCCGGATTTTTGCATCTTAGACATCTATTTGGAAGGGTCGGCCATGGATGGGCTCAAAGTCCTGGAAAAAATCAAAAAAATCGATAAAGACGCGGTCGGCATTATGATGACCCGGCTCACCGACGAAGAAAGTATTGACCGGGCACGTCAATTAGGCGCGTTTAATTATGTTTTCAAGCCTTTAACCTCGAAAGAAATCAAAGCGATGGTCAATCAAACGGAAAAATATCTGATGGAGCGCAAAAATGGCTAATAAAATCAAAGAAGAAGAAAAGCTCTATGAAGAGATTGAGCGGGACAAGGGTTTTATTTCGCCGGAGTTGTGGACCGCGGTGTATGGCCGGATCGAAGACAGCCTGATGATCGCGGGTTTGATTTTGGAACATTATATCGCCAAAGGCTCGCCTTTGCCCCGGGACCAGGGGAAATTGGTGATGGATTATATGGCAATCATTCAGCAGGCGTTTCATAACGGCATCAATCCGCAGATCATCCCCGACGAGAAACAAAGATTTATCCGGGTCGAGCGGGAAACGCATCAATTGCATAAAAACGTCCGGCTGTTGTTGGGGCATTATATCGGCAATGATTTGCAGGCGATCAATTTTATGATCGGCGATATTTTAGACAGCCCGGAGCGGGAATTTACCCTGGAAGTGGAAACCAAAATCTGGACCCGCGTGGAAGGCTTGAAAGATTTTTTAAACACCCTGCGCTCGCGCACTTTAGACACCGGCAATCTATCAATGAAAATCCGCGCGAAACTCACTTTAGTCGCCGCTTTGCTGGAAAAAATGCTGGGTTCTCCAACGCTGGATAAGACGGAAGAGATCAACCGCGCCAAGGAAGAGCTGGTTTTGGCGATCAAGTTGGTGGACGGGTTTATCCAAAAGGGGGCCGGGGGATAAATTTGCCCTTCACAAATAAAACCATTTTGATTTTCTGAATGACGTCTTTTACGGAATAAGGCTTGGCGATGAATTCCGCGGCGCCTAATTTAGTGGCTTGGGCAGCGACTTCCAAGCTTTTATGGCCGGTGGCGACAAAAAACGCCGTGTCCGGGCATTGTTTTTTGACTTTTTTTAAAATATCCAAACCGCTCATCTCCGGGAGCGTGATATCCAATAGCACAATGTCAAAAGGGTTATTTTGGATCAATTGCAGAGCCTGGGTCCCGTTGAAGCAAATCGTGATATTGGATTCCATCTGATGTTTTAAAAGCGAGCTTAACGTAGTGACGAGCATTTCTTCATCGTCGACAATCAGGATGTTCGGTTTTTCTTTGGTGAATTTATTTTCCAGAATGCGTTTGAGATTGTGGGCGAGCATATCCCGCAGTTTGGCGCCGTAAAACGGTTTGATTACGAAATCCATGGCGCCGGCATCCATGGCCTGTTTGATGATGTCCGGGTCTTTATACGCGGAGACAATGAAGACTAAGTTATGCGGATCAACCGATTTTATTTCCTTTAAAAGTTCAATCCCGCTTTTGTCAGGCAAACGGATATCTAAAAAGATCGCTTGCGGTTTTTCCTTAATAAATATATCCATGGCCTCGGCCGCGTTGCCTGCCGCGTAAGTGGTATAGCCGACAAATTGGAATATTTTTTGGATGTTGTCGCGCATATAGGCTTCATCTTCGACCACTAAAACTTTAATCATAAAGGAGGCTCCCCGTTAATATTGTTTAGGGTTGCTAAAAACCAGAAAAACGCAAGGCCTTATATGCGTGTTTTCAAAATAATGGGGTTTGCTGCTGTTGATCGTTAAACTGTCGCCGAAATACAGCAGGTGTTTTTTATCATTCCAGAAGATTTTAAGCCTGCCGCTTAAAACATAAATCAATTTTTCATATTTTATATCCGGGGCGTCCGGACTGCATTCCATGATGGTTTTTGCCCCGGGCTCCAAATGCATTTCTATGGCGCGAAACGCGCTGTGAAAAGGGCTGATTACTTCGCCGAAAGCGTTTTCGTTGTAATAAAACGAATCATGCCGTTTTTTGCGTTTAATTAAAAAGTTTTCCTCTAATTCAGTGTCAGCAAGCAATTCAAACAAAGCCAGCCCAAAAACCGAAGCCGTCATTTCCAAGGTGGTAAAGGAGGGAGCGGTTTTGCCGTTTTCAATATTGGAAAAAGCGGTGTGGGACAGGATTTTTTCTTTTGGAAACAGGTTTTTTTGGTTTTTTAAAAATTCTTTTATTGATAGCCCTAATTCTTTGCGTTTTTGTTTGATCTTTTCCCCGATTTTCATTTATTTCTCCTCCAAACAAAATATATAATAAATTCAAGTAAATGTCAAATTAAAACCACTCAAAATAACAAAAAATATAATATACATAAAAAATCAACTTTTCTTGTTCCTGCGACCTTGACAACTTGAAAATGTATGCTATATTTGCAATGCTGATGGATATTTTCTAAGGAAAAATTTCAAAGTGGCTTTATCAAAAAATTGCCTAAAACTATATAAGAGAGGAAAAAATGAAAAATGTCCTGTGGTTTTTTATGCTTTTTGGAGTAGGGCGGGATTATTTTGGGCGCCTATCCCAGGCAGAACGCGGACAGCCGCCGATTTGCGAAGCCTGGGGAGATAATTTCCCGGTTGGACCGTGGAAAGTTTTTAATAAATTTTAACGACGCAAAACAGGAGAATGGTTATGGACGTATTACTGATTTGGAACAACGGCCAGAACACGGATATGAAAGTTTTGGTCAATTTGCACACCAAAACTTTGCGTGATCAAGTGGAGCGTCTCATGGCGGAAGGCCGGGACTCTGAGGCTTTTCGTTTGATCGTGAAAAAAGCCGCGGTAAAAACTTTTATTCCTCCGGGGCAAAAAATTCGTTTACGGCCGCGGTTGACTCTCGTCGAGGATTTGGTCTGATTCGTTTTAAGACAATCCTTGCGCAATGATCTGTTTTGTCTTATACTGGCAGAAATAAAATTTAGGTTTTTTTATGCGCCAGATATTAACATTCATTTTAGCGGGCGGCCGCGGCGAGCGTTTGGATCCATTGACGCGCGACCGGGCGAAGCCTGCGGTCCCTTTTGGCGGCATTTACCGCATCATTGATTATACCTTGAGCAATTGCGTCAATTCCGGATTGCGCCGCATTTATGTCTTGACTCAGTACAAATCGTTTTCCCTGCAGAAACATTTGCTCGCCGGATGGGATGTGGTTTCCAATCAATTGGGAGAATTTATCGACGTCATTCCCGCTCAGCAGCGGATCAGTTCCGATTGGTACCGCGGCACCGCGGACGCTATTTATCAAAATTTATACGTTGTCGAAGACCAAGAGCCGGATCTGATCCTGATTCTCGCCGGGGACCATATTTATAAAATGGATTACCGGGAAATGATCGATCTGCATAAACAGAAAAACGCTGACGTGACTATGGCGTTTGTGCCGATGCCGAAAGAAATGTCCAAGGATTTGGGCGTCATTGACGTCGATGAAGACAGTTTTGTGCACGGGTTTCAGGAAAAGCCCTCCAAGCCGCAGGTGATGGTCAATGATCCGGAAAAAATTTCCGCTTCGATGGGAATTTATTTGTTCAGCCGGCAGGCTTTGATGGAAGAATTGAAATTGGATAGCCAGGACATCACCTCGAGTCATGATTTTGGCAAGAACGTGATTCCGCAAATGATCCGCCGCAATAAACGGGTTGTGGCTTATGGGTTCGTCAATGAAAAAGGCCGGGCGCGTTATTGGCGGGACATTGGGACGCGCGACGCCTATTATCAGTCGAATATGGATTTGCTTAACCCGGAGTCGGAATATGATCTTTTTGATTTGTCTTGGCCGGTGCGCACTTTGCATCAGCAATTTCCGCCGATTAAAGTCATGAACGCCCGCGGCAATGTTTCGCGGGTAATTGATTCGATGATCTCCGGGGGATGCGTGATTGAAGGCGGCCGGCTGCAACGGACTATTTTATCGTCCAATGTGAAAGTGAATCATGGCGCGGAGATTGAAAACTCTATCATTTTTGAAGGCGCGGTGATCGGCGAAGACGCACGGATTAAAAACGCGATTATTGATAAAGAGGTAATTATTCCGGCCGGGGTTGCGATCGGTTATGACCCTAAGGAAGACCGGAAGCATTTTATCCTAACCACCTCCGGGATCGTGATCGTCCCGAAGCGCACAAAAATCGATGCCTAACGTCATAACCGATGATCGCTCATCCTGTCCGAGGTCCCCGGGGGCCGCTCTGCTTTTGTGGTCGTGTTTTGTCCTTCCTTTATTTTATTGGCTGTTTTTGATTTTAGTAACCGCGCCGGTGGTGATCAATGACGCGGTGGGGTACTTCGCTGCCGGTCAGCAAATTGCCGCCCAGGGCTGGATGGCTTTTTTGCGCGGCGGTCCGCAGCGTGAACCGTTATTTCTATTTCTGATTTCCCTCGCTGTCCAATGGGGCGCGGTTTTGCATGCCGAGCCGTTATTCCTGCTTAAACTGATCAATTTTTCTTTGCTTTTTTTTAGCCGCGCGCTTTTGTGGCAAATATTATCCCGTCTGAAAATCGCGGTTCCGGTCATTGCCGCCGCTTTGCTTTATACCGGGATTTCACCGGCGATTTTGGATTCCGCTTTGGGCGTCTGGTCGGAGATTGCGGCTTTTCCTTTTGTTTTATTGGCGGGTTATGCCGCCGCGGAGTTGTATTTGCAGGCGACGAGCGGCGCGTCCCGCCGTGCCGCCTTCGGATGGGCGGTTGTTTTCGGGGTCGGGTTATTGGGCGCGGTCGGGGTGAAGGGGATTTTCGAATGGGTGGCGCCGGTTTTTTTGTTTTTTTACGCGTTATGCTTATTGCGAGCGGTGGGAAAACAACGGACCCCGGCGGTTTTGCCGGCGCTGGCGCTGATCTTAACCGTAGGCGCGGCTTTTTATGCCCCTTTGACCGTTTATAAAGCTTTGAACCAGGCGGCGCATGGTCAATTCGTTTTGACGAACCGGGCTTCGACAATGTTTTGGGGGATGAGTCAGGTAAAAACCCAAGACTACACTCAACGGCAGGTTATGGTCGAAGCTTTGCAATCTTTGAATTTGAATTTTCCGCAATTGTACGAACGGTTGTTCTCGGCGCCAGAGCGGGAGTTTTGGTATGATCCACGCTGGGCGCCGCTTTATGGCGGCCCGGAAGATTTAAAAAATGTCACAAACCCGCAGGTTCGCAACCGCGAGATCACCCGGCGGAGTTTGCGGATCATTGCCGGCCATCCGGGGCGTTTTCTTTGGATGTGTCTGATCGACAGCGTGAAAATGTTTTTTTGGGAAAATTCCCGGGTGCAAAACTCCGCTTATCCGGCGGAATTGACTGCGGTTTATTGGTCGGCATTGAATTCCTGGCTTTTTCTACCTAATCTGTTGACCTTAATCAGTTTTGGTTTTGTTCTGTTTTATGTTGGGCGAGCGGCCCGCGCCGCGCCGAATTTTTACGATGCTCTATTGGTTTTTACGCTGGCCTTGCAAATGATATTTGTCGGGTTTTATTCGATGTTCTGGACTATACACCGGTTCGCCGCGCCGTTGATTTTTGTTTATATTATTTGGATCTGCGTTTTGTTGAACCGGTTGTTTTTTTACCGCCCCAAATTCGCAAATCCCTATTCCGCGAAAAAAGGGTGGGGTCTGGCTGTAGTTTATGTTTTGTTTATTGCCGGCGGGCTTTGGCTGTCGCGGCTCATGCTGGCGCAAGCTGGGTCGCCGCGGCAATTTCCCGGAGCGGCTTTGATCGGGCAGTTGAACGGCCAAAAACAAAAGTCGCAAGATACGGTAAAATTAATCACTTTGAGCAATTATACTCCGGCAATGGATCAGATGGCCAAAGTCATCGGCAATGAAGAAAAGCAAAACCAACAACTGACTTTGGAATACCGCAATCTGCGCCGGGCTTATTATGAGAAGGCGGTGGAATTTTTTCCCCAAATGGAAGATTTTCAGGCTTTATACGGATTTTGTTTGTATTATGATCAGCGTCGGCAAGAAGCCAAACAAGCTTATACGGCGTCTTTAGTTTTAAACCCCTATTTATTTTGGAGCTATTATGATTTGGCGGTCATCGCTTTTGAGGAGCAGGATTATGGGACAGTTGTCGGACTTTTGAGCCGAGCCATGCAGATCAACCCGGAAATTACGGTAAAAGTGATCAATCTCTCGTCGATCTATCGGCAAATCTGGCGGCATCTATCTAATCCCGGTGAGATTATTGCCGGGGATATCGAATCCGCGCAAAAGGACGCGGTGCGGATGCTCATGCTCGCTTTGTGGCATTTAGGCCAATATGAACAGATAGTAAAATTAAGCGCCGCGGCCGGCCAAAAAGGCTGGCAGGGCGAAGTGTTCGATTTATATAAAGGCAAGTCTGCCCTTCAAATTCAAAAAATCCGGCCGGTGGAAAAAAAATTTACGGTGAAGTTTTTTTAGATTTTACCGGTGAATGTTTTTTGGCGGGCTGTTTTTAAATTGACTTTTCTGGCGCGGTATAATTTTTATTGACATTTAAACAATAGTTATGTTACCCTTTTGCTAATTGGCC
>JADFXQ010000076.1 GCA_015233495.1 Candidatus Omnitrophota bacterium
CCTGTCATTATCCGCCAGACGGACAATGGAAGCGAATATATAGGTTCTTGGAACGCTAAAAAATCTTCCGCCTATACCCGTCGCATCGAGTCGATTCCCGGACAAATCCATAACACAATCTTTCCGGCTGCCGAAAATTCCCGCATCTTTGTAATGATTGGCAGAAACCCCTCAATGCGCATCCGATTTAAAGATTGCAGCGGCAAAGGCAACGGCACTCCGAGCTCATCTCGTTTTATTTGTAAATCAAGAAATTGGGCATTCAAATTAATCCCGCCATAATCGAATTCACTTTTTGCCGACGACGCCGCTGAAGCCGCATACCGGATTTCCTCAACAAAAGCACGGGCATCCTCTGTTACCTGGGGCGATAGCTGATCCAAAATATAATTATGCTCGCTGGTAATTTTCAAAATCCGTGACGCTAATTTTTGCCGCACGTCTCCATCGAATTGACGCAGTAGCGCCAAACCTTGGTCCCAAATATTTTCTGGAAAACTATCCATGCCTTGGGGATAAACACTGCTTTCCAAACGGATGTGCCTGATTTGCGAATACACAATCAGCCGCCATAATTCTCCGAGTAAATCTTCGGCAATCTGCTCGGGAGTTTTGTCATCCAGAGTATAGGAAATGGTATAACTCGCTCCGTGAATGCGGTTCTGCCCAATTTCCGTTTTAAAAACATTATCAAATGTGGCTTTGCTGCGCATTTGTTGATGCGGGGTTTGAATATAGAGGCATACGAATGGTTCGCTTTTGGACAAATTTCCTTCCGCATTAAGAAACTTTTGATAATAAAAAAAATTTTCCGGCGTAGAACGCGAATCATCATCCGGATTGTTAATAAATATTTTTTCCGGATCTTGCCCCCTTAGCCTTAACTGCAAATCCTTAAATTCCGGTTCTTGGTTCAACATCAACACCATGATTTGTCGGATCATCTGCGCTTCCGTTTGCTTGACCAAAGTTCTAAGTTGGGGCTCCGGGGTTTCCGCTCTTAAACGAAACCAATCTGGCGCATACAGAACTTTTTCGTCTGTGATCCGAATCTCAAAACCCGCGGCAATCGCGCAATCGATCAACGGCAGGGTCAGCCTCCCGTGTCCGCCCGCGATATAAATCCGCTTTCCTATCCCGCGCTGGAACAACCTTAACGCCTCGCGAAACGTTTCCAACTTTTCATTGCCCAAAATTACGATGTCTTCAATCCCGGCTTGTTCCAATTCGGCTGAGGGATAATCGCGCCGTTCCAAAAAACCTAATATTCCTTTTTCAGCCTCCGCGATTGCTTCCACCGGCGATGCGGCTGTCGGGGTCTGCGGCATGTTTGGTTTTTTAGCCGGATGAATTTCCGAAAGTGTGGCAATCTGATTCAACACGAGCCACTCTTGCATATTTTCCGAACTCCTTTGCATAATAACGCCTTCCGGCCAGGTTCCATTCGCGCCAACGCGATCGGGCGGCGGAGGATGATTTCGCATATAATCCGCCAGATTCTGTAATTGCTCCATCGTATTTACCCGCTTAGCAACCCGGTTTATCATTTCCCAATCATCCCCTGCCCCGGGAGAGGGAAGCAAGACTGAAGCCAGAGCCGCAATCAACTGTGGATCAAAAGAAAGACAACTGCGCGGCGTTAGGCCGAACTGTTGAAAAGAAACTGCTCGCTGTGCAGCAAGGGACAAAATATATGCCGGACCAAAACCTAAAAATTCCCGCGTGACCTGCATTTGCGGAAACATTCTTTTAAAATACACAAAAGGCGGCGTATGCGAAGCTCCGAAAATCGCCAGGATATTCGCGCCGGGATGACGATAGCGGATTGCTTGAATTTGCTCAGTCATCGTTTTTTCCAGATGATAAAAGGTTCGGCCGCGGCATTGCACATATTTCAAAAATGACTGATAGGTTCTTGCTCCATCGCCTCCCACCAAAGCATAAATGACTTCCTCCCAGGCTTGTCTGGCTTCAGCGCGGTAAACGATCGCGGGTTGAACGTCCTGTTGGGTATATACTGTTTTTCCCGATTGATAGACCGCCTGTAGAACAGCCAACCGCATATCCGAAAACGGCAATCTGATCCCATTTGCTCCGGCGAGAGTTTGGATTGCTGTCCAACCCATTGAAGGAGTCATTCCTCCTTTAGAAACCGCATCAATGATATTCTGAAAAAGCGGATGCTCTTCAATTAAAATAAAGTCGGCCCATTTGATTCTGTCTTTGATTTGATCGCTATATTGACTTAATGTTGAATGATCATTAAAAACAAAATGAACTCGCCCGGTTGCAGGATGATTTTCGGACGGAACAAAAGCGGATTGCGCATTCGTTGGGTTCTCAATAAGGCTTACATCTATTTCCATTTTTCCTTTGCGGAAAAATGCCGCGCGTTGTTCCGGATCTAGATTACGTCCGTCGTCAATAGTTTGAACTGCTATTCTTTGCGCAAGATCAAATCCGTCTTGCGGATTAAAAGCAGCAAGACCTCCGGAGATATATCGCCGCGAAATAATTTCATCTGTCAGCAGATCATCGTCGTCTTTGACATAATCAAACATTCCTTTTTGAAACGATTCAATGTATTGTTGATATATTCGGGCTTTGAGCTGCTCATCCGGATGGTCAATCCCTTTGATTTTGTTCCGATCGGTATAAATGCGGCCAAGCAGGCCCATAGAAAATTTACCCTTGGACCAAGCCGCCAGAATCATCGCGTGATAAATTTGCCGCAAGCCAGAAAAGGCTTCTTGCTCATTCACTGCTTTTTCAATTTCAGGAATAATGATTTCCCGAATAATTTTCGCGGACAATTGGTTAAAAGCACGGATTTGTGTCCGGCTGTTTTCGTTGGCGTTTGATGCCTGGTTATTAAAATTCTTATTCAACGCCAAATAATCCTCCTCGAGCAATACTTTTAAATGGGTCTTCACAATCGTCGCGCTAAAGCCCTTTTCGTAAATCACGGCTTTTTCCGGCACAATCCAGACTCGTTGAAACAGATTGACCGGAATGTCCGTTGTCCCATATTTTTGTTTGGCTTGATCATAAATCTTTTGCCAAAATTTTTTACCTGTCGCGTTTTCCGGGTTAAGCAGAGTTGCCGTCAACTGCTTTAAGACATAATCCTGTCCCAACAGACACTGCCCCATTTCCGTTTGGCCGAGCTTCCAGGGTATCAATTTTTCTTTTTGATAAGGCGAAAGATTTACCCATTGTTCGGTTTCGGGAACCGTTAAAGCAGTCAAAAAATATCTGATCAGCTTCTTAGCTTCCTTTTCGAAAGCCGCGCCGGCCAAATAACTCTGTCCAGGGTCAAAAATAAATTTTAATTTTAAGGGATTGCTGGGATCAATGGCAAGTCCGGTGATCAAGGGAGGTAAAAATACCGCTTAGCCCTTAATCCGGTCAGATGCAGTCGGCAAATCGCAAACCAAAGCATTGGGCGATTGAGCGTAAATCAAAGAGCCTGATAATAAGCCAACCAACAGCAAGATGAAAAGGCTGGCTTTTCTCAACCTACCCGCTATTTCCACGGCCAATTTTGAAAGGAAATTCATACAGCCTCCACGCGAGTTGGCTCACCAACCTGACTCGTCCTTTATCTCAATCGGACAATGTTTTTTCACATTTTTAAACCTCCAAAACGTGGCCTGTTTTTCAAGCCCCGGCATTTTCTAATTCTTTACCCATGGGTAGGTTGTTTTTACCTAAATAGAATGACTTTGAAACTGGAGCGCCATTAACTGGGTCATTACGGCCTAACAGCCCCGGCAAATTTACCGGGACTGCCACTGGGTCAAGCACCGGAATAAACCCCTGAATAGTATTCATATCCCAGGACTGTCGGCTCGGAGGCAAAGGCATACCTTTATCGTCGACTTTGATTTCCATGCCGGATTCCAACTCCTTAAACGAGATACCGCCGACTCTTTCTCCATCAGCGAGGCTTGCGGAAGTCAACCATTGATTCATGGTTTGCTTAGCGATAATAGTAGCTTTGCCACGCCAGTCTAATATCATCATATGATGATAAGCAAGAACCGCCTCCTCCATCGTCTCTGGTGCGCCAAAATTACTTAATGCAATCGCGGCCGTTTCCATCAAATGCTCGTGGGAATCATTGGGTGCCGACCCGGCCACAAAACATCCTTGTATCATTTCAATTGCCTTGGGGTTTTTAGAACGGCCCAGCGCTTCGATATAAACTTCCCACTCTTTGTAATCATCCTCGGGTAGTTCCATTAAGAATTTAACAGCCTCATCACCTCCAAGGCGCCCCAAGGCCTGTAACACCGCAGTTTTTTTAACCCACCCACCCTCTGGCCTTTTAAAATAGTCAATTAGTGGCCCAACTGCTCTCGAGTCACCAATTATGCCTAAGGCCTGGGCTATAGCAACCTCTGGGGAATCACCAGAACCAAGCGAACTCAAAAATAGAGAAATCAATTTTGGGAGTGCGCGCTTCCCAATTCTAACAAACGCCTCAACCAACGAATCGTAAAACGGATTCTCATATTTCAGCACATAATGCTCCATACTCTCCGCTGAATAGCCAGATACATATTCAACCCGACGCGAAGCTTCTTCCTGCATACTTTTTGGCCAATAATATCTATTTTGATATCTAAATTGTTTAAATAATATATCTATACATTCATCTGTACCAAACTCGCCTAACGCTTCAATGGCAGCTCTCACTATATTCGATGGGTATTTATAGTAGTCCAATCGAGTGGTTAAAATTTTTACAGCACGACTGTCATGCGTTCTGCCAAGTGCCCGTAGGAAATCGGGCGTTGCGTCTTTATCCGATGTTTGGGTTGTACGCGATTGATCCAATTCGTTAAGCTCACGCATAAAGTCCTCAAAAGGCATTTTCGCCAAAACTGTAGTTAATGCCTCGCTTATATGCGGGGCAGATAGAGCATCCGCATTTAATTTGGCTGCCATTAACGGTTTCATAGCCCGAGGATCTCCGATTCGTCCCAATGCCTTAGATGCAAATATTCGTGCCAACTCATAATTATCAGATAATAATTCTATTAATTTAGAAACCGCTCGTGGATCTTTGGAAGCACTTAATTTCCCAATTAATTGCAGCTTCGCCACCGGCGTCCGACCCCCCCTATATTCATAAAGGAGTGTACCTATTTCGTCAAAAGCTACTGCCGAGCTGGCTTGTCGTCGTTCGGCTCCTTCCTGCGCTTTCGCTTCATCCTCAATCCACGCATTTAACTCGGCTCGTGCCGCATTCTCGACCACCGGCTCAAGAAGCATATGGTCATAACCAATACTGCCTTGTGAAATTCGTAATAATATCTCTGCGTCGACCAAATTTCGCAATTTGCCTAAAGCCCCAACAGCGGCTAGACCAACCTTGGGATAACCTGCAGTAATAAACAAATGTGCTATGATTTCCCCTGCTCGCGGATCATCCGTATGTCCCAACGCCTCAATAACCGCAATCCGCTTTTCAACAGTCATCTGTTTTTGTTGACTCAGTTCGGCAAGCAAATCAAAAGCTGCCCCACCGGCTATCAAGCCAAATGCTCGGATCGCCGCTAACTGGGTTTCTGTTCCTTCAATTGTACTATCCTTGATTACTGATTGTAATTCATTGACAGCTTGCGAAGCGTGTACTTCACCTAATACTCCAATCAAAGTTATATAATAACTTCGTCTTCCAGCACCATGTGAAAGTTCCGTTGCTAACAGTCCTGGATTGCGACGACCAATCGCCAATAAGAAATCATGTCTCGAATCACGTCCCACATAATACTTATTTATATCGCTTACCCTGTGAAGAATTCCCGGCAACCACTCCTTTTCACCATAACGAGCTAATGCCAATTCAGTTTCTTCCAGGGAATTCAAATTCTTTGACCATAGATCATAAATAAATTGTTTTGCCTGGGGGGAATCTGGCACAATTCGAGCCATGGCGCGAACGATAACACTTTCCGCGTCTCCCCATATCTCTTTAGATTGAGTCCAGGTTGCATTAATAAATTCATAACCTTTCCGCACTAAAATATTTTCTAAAGCTGCCTCTATCGACGGTCGTTCTTCTTCTGGATCGAAATATTTTCTTTCGTTTAATGCTTTCAATTCCTCTAATAACAAAGGTATTGCCCGTTCATCCGCCTTTTTTCCTAATACAATGAAAGCTCGCCTTCTTACTACAGGATTGGGATCAGCTATAACTTTCGACAGCAGATCAACAACTTGTTCTTTGTTTGCCCCGCTTCGCACCGCATCCACTCCTTGCAATCGCGTATCTGCCTCACGACTACGAAGTAGCGCTGCAACTCCGGCGGTATCAAACTTATCTGCTGCTACATTCACCGCACCAGTTCCCTCCGCATTTGGTGCGTAACTACTAGCTACGACTACCTGATCCGGTAATGCTGCGGTATGGCCGACGGGTAACATTTCAACAGCAAATTGCATCATCGGACCTTGTATTGTGGGATCCATGGGAGAGGATGCGCCGGGCAATATTTGTATTGGGCTGCTTCCCACAATCCCACCGGAAAAATATTTCCGCAAAACAACATCCCCTTCCAAAGGATCGGTTTCTTCCTTTATAAAATTGAACACCCCTTGACGGGCGCTTTGCAGATATTGGTCGTAAATCTCGTTTTTCCCCAAGCCGGACGCGAAACCAACACCCTTTACTTTATTTTTATCCATGTAGGCCTGGGCCAACCAGCTTTCCTTAAGACGGATCTTATACCAGGAAGCTAAAATCAGGGC
>JADFXQ010000077.1 GCA_015233495.1 Candidatus Omnitrophota bacterium
TTTTCCGCGGCCAGCTTTAGCTCAATCCGGTTTTGCCGGGCGACCGGCAACACGTCGGACAAAACGTAAATGTTTTCCGGAATCAGCCGCAGTTTATCCTGCAACCGCAGCGGCATATCCAGGGACAAACCCGTCACCCTTTCCAATTGAAAATATGCCGCGTTCAAACCCAGCCGGGCTTCTTCGCGAATCGCCTTTTCGCGCGCCAAACGGGTGTCCGCCCGGGCAACGTCCAATTTTGTTACGATCCCGGCCGCGAACTGGCGTTCGGCCATCTGTTGAATTTCCGCGGCCAATTTATAATCTTCCTCTACTGCCTGAAAATTTTCTTCTTGCCGGTCCGCTTCAATATAAAATAAAATCGTTTGGGCTATCACTTGCTGACGGGCTAATTCCGCGGCGAATCGGGCGACGCGCACCTCGCGCTCCCCGGATTGCCAACGGGAAAGAGCAGCCAAATCAAAAATTCTTTGACTGATCTGCGCCCGGCCGTCAAAAGAACTGAATGGTCCCAGCTCTCCCGCCAAACCCTTACTGTACAACGAATCATGAAACACCCGCGTCTGGGACGCTTTCAAATCCGCTTGCGGCAACAGGTCAGCCTGACTCTGCCGTAACCGGCCTCCCGCTTCTTTGACGCGTTCTCGCGCCAAACGCAAAGCGGCTTGATTCGACAAAGCCCGCTCCACCGCCGCGGCCAAACTTACAGACTGGCCGGCCGGGACAATCGGCTGACGCGATACCTCAATAGACGTTTCCGCCGGTTTTAACTCATCCGCGGCCACAGCCGGTTTCCCCGCCGGAAGCGCCGCCTGGGTATCTGCGGCGCCCGCCCAGGACGCGGTAATTAGACTTAATAACACCGCTAACGCCCCAATCAATCTGCCAATACTCATTTTCATTTTCCGCTTCACCGGAGCTAAATAAAATTAAAATATTATACGCTCTTTTTGCGAAAGTTCCAAAAAATAGTCATTCACAATATCCTGATATTTGTTAAGATATGACCATGCATCAGCACGACAACGCCAACCACCATAAAAAAAACGCCGCCCTCGGTTCTGTGTGCGCCGCTTTCGGACTAGTCTCTTTAAAAATCATCGTTGGTTTAGCCACCGGCAGTCTCGGTCTGCTCGCGGAAGCCGCCCATTCCGGTCTGGACTTCGCCGCCGCTGCGGTAACCTTTTTCGCGGTGCGCGAATCCGCCAAACCCGCGGATCATGAACATCTCTACGGCCACGGTAAAATCGAAAGTCTCTCGGCCCTGTTCGAAACCCTCCTGCTTTTGATCACCTGTTTCTGGATCATCCACGCCTCAGTGACCCGGCTGATCAGCAATCGAGTCGAAATCGAAGTCAATATTTTTTCCTATCTGGTGATCATTACCTCGATCATCGTGGACGTGTCCCGCTCTCGCATACTTTACAAAGTAGCGAAAAAATATAACAGCGAAGCCCTCGAGGCAGACGCCTTACATTTCTCGACCGATATCTGGAGCTCCCTGGTGGTTTTAGTCGGCTTGGTTTGCGTATCGTTGAGCTCCATGATCAAAGGCGCGGATTTTCTGCGCTACGCGGACGCGATCGCCGCGCTTATGGTCGCGGGTATCGTAGTCACCATTTGCTGGGATTTGGGTTCTCGGACCATCGGCTCGCTTTTAGACCGCGCCCCCGCGGGCCTGAAAGAAAAAATCATTGCCCGCGTTGAACAAATTCCCGGCGTCTACAATTGCCATCGTCTGCGAATCCGGACTTCCGGCCCCCAAATTTTCATTGACTTGCCCTTCACCATGGACCGCAGCCAGCCGTTACAGCAGGCTCAACGACTTAAACAACCATTCACTCCCTGGCAGCCAATACCGACGTAACGGTACATCCTGAACCGAATGAAAAAAAGCCTGAGAAGGTTGCCCCTCCCAGGCTTTTTGGTCATTAGAGCTGTTCTCTGCAGAATTATAATTTCACGACGTTAGTCGCTTGCTCGCCTTTGGGACCTTTTTCGATATTAAACTCGACTTTTTGGCCTTCCGACAAAGTTTTATAACCCTCTCCCTGAATTGCGGAATGATGCACGAATACATCTTTCCCTTCTTCCGGGGTGATAAAGCCATAACCTTTTTGGTCATTGAACCACTTAACTGTACCTTTTGCCATTGTGAACTACCTCCTTTTCCTCGTAATATTTTTACTGCTAAATCCCATCTATAATGAAAAACCCCGTTGGAAATCTTCATCATCTTTACCTGCTAGACAATAAGATTTCTAACGGGGCAAACAATGACACATGAAGACCACGCGGGTCAAACCTCAACCCCCGCAGCTTAAGACTTCGCAACTATGGTTTATCGCATTAAAACCTTAACATTTTTTCACAGTTTGTCAAATAAAATCTTTAATTATTTTCATAAAGGCGGGACCAAACCATTTAAGTTTTTTCTCGCCCACTCCGGTGATGGCTAAAAATGCCGCGTCATCCTGCGGACGTTTGGCCGCCATATCGCGCAAGGCAGTGTCCGCGAAAACGACAAACGGCGGTACGCCGCGCTGGTCCGCGAGCTGTTTGCGCAAGCGGCGCAGTTCGGCGAACAAAGCCTCATCAACCGCGCCCACTGCCGCAGACTTACGAAGCTGTCCGCCTTTTGGCAAGCGATCCGAGCGCGTATGCCGGCCTCGCGCTCCGAGCGTGGATGCCTGCGGTGGCTTAACCCCGCTTGACTGCGACGGAGCATACTGCCGCGGCAGAGCGCAATCCGCAGACGATTGCGCCAAGATCGCAGTACCGCCGCGCAACTTGGGCAAAGCCAGCCGGGCGCCGCTTTTTAAAAACGCGCACCCTTGCGCCGTCAGCTCCAGGATAGGATATTCTCCCTCCGCTTTTTCTAACAACTGCTTCCCCAGCAACAAACGGATGATATCCTTGAGTTGTCCTTCCTGATAATCCCGACCCTGGGCGTGACACGCGTTCCGGTCATGCCCGTTGCGGCAGATCCGCTCATTGCGGGACCCGCGCAAAATGTCAACGATATACTGGCCGCCAAACCGGCCGCCCGTCATTCCAACGCAATTCAAGACCAGCCGGCTGATTTCATCCGCGTCAAATTCCTCTTGTGGCTGCAAACAGTGATCGCAACCGCCGCAATTTTCAGCGGCATAGCGTTCGCCAAAATATTCCAAGATGAATTTCCGGCGGCAGGTCACGCTTTCACAATAAGCGATCATTTTATATAGCTTATCCGCAGCTCGCTTGCGTTCCGCGTCATCCGCGATCTTCGCGATAAAATATTCCTGTTTAAATTTGTCGCTATAGGAATAAAACAACACACACGTCGCAGGCAGACCATCACGGCCGGCGCGGCCCGTCTCCTGATAATACCCTTCCATCGAGCCCGGCAGAGCGTAATGCGCCACCAAGCGGATGTCGGATTTATCAATACCCATGCCAAACGCGATCGTCGCGGTAATGATCGGAGTTTCATCACGGATAAACCGATCCTGAATCGCGTGCCGGTCCGGCGCGTCCAGCCCGGCGTGATACGCTTCCGCCTTAAAACCCCGACGGCATAGATCCGCGGCCAGCGTCTCCGTTTCTTTTCGGGAATAGCAATAAACAATCGCCGAACGGTCTTTATGCGCCGGCAAACGCAACAGACGGACCAATTCAGCCAAGGCATTGTCTTTGGGGCGTATTTCATAATGCAGATTTGGCCGGTTGAAGCTCGAGAGAAAAATCCGCGGCGCGCGCAGACCCAGATGCTCCACAATGTCCTTGCGGACCCGTGGTGTTGCGGTAGCCGTTAAAGCTACCCAACCCGCGCCGGGAAAATCATCCCGCAGAGTTTTCAAATTCAGATAATCCGGCCGAAAATCATGCCCCCACTGAGAAATACAATGCGCTTCATCTACCGCGATACAACTGAGGTTGAGCTCGCGCAAAAAATCGCGAAATTCCACCTGGGCCAACCGTTCCGGCGCGACATACAACAGTTTAATTTCCCCGGCCCGCAAGGCCGCGTTAATACGGCCGATCTCCTCATTTGCCAAACTGCTGTTCAACGCTTCCGCCGCAATTCCGTTGGTCTTAAGCCCGTCGACCTGGTCTTTCATGAGAGCGATCAACGGTGAAACAACTAAGGTCAGGCCCTTGAATATCAGCGCGGGCAGCTGATAACATAAAGATTTCCCGCCGCCCGTTGGCATCAACACCACCGCGTCTTGGCCCGCCAAAACCTGACGGACAACCTCTTCTTGCAAGGGCAAAAAGGCGTCAAACCCAAAATGTTGTTTCAACAACTGAAAAATACGATCTTTTGTCATGGGAAGTGCGGGTAACAAAATTATTATCTGGAGCGCCCGGCACTAAAGGATACCGGTATGACGCCAATGTACCACACAAGGAACATTTTGAGAATAAGGTTCCTTTGAATTTCGAATGGGTAAGTAAGGCTAAAAGTTGTTTTCTTCTGACACAATAAGGGTTTTTTGGCCAAAAATCTGCAAGGCTTTACTTACCCATTCGAAATTAAAAGGAGGCGTAAATAATTATCGGGAGAGGTATTCCAGCATTCGTCACAGACGATCCCCTTGCCCAGTTCGTTCCTGACGCCATTGCGCGTGCAAAGCGCTGCGGAAACTGGCAAGGGCTTCCTTTTTGCGGCGTGCGGCTTGATAAAGATTACCGAGGGATTGATGATATTCGAAGCGTGCGGGGTCTTGCGCAATGGCCATTTTGTAGCAATGTTCCGCTTGATCGGCTGAACCGGTGTTCGCGCAGCAAACGCCGAGACGAAACCAAAGTTCCGCGTCGCTCGCGGCAAAACGCCTGGCCTTTTCGAAATAAACCCGCGCTGCCGCGTATTCCTGATCCGCGTACAAACATTCCGCCAAGGCACGCAGGATATCCGGATCATTCTCGGCGATCTTTTCCGCTTTTTTTAAATACGCGACAGCCGCAGGTCGATCGCCCAAATTTTGGCAACAACGACCCAGTGTAGACAAAATCTCGGGATCGCGGCATGACTCTCCGGCTCCCGCGATTAAAAAATCGCGGGCCTTCGCATAATCCGCTTTGCGAAAATACGCGTAACCCTGATGCTTATAATATTCGCCATCAACGTCTTCAGCGGCAATGAAAAATTTTTGATACGCCTGGGTGAGCTGCTCCACAATCCGCCGGGCAATAGAAGATGTCACCACCGGAGCGATGGCCAATCCCCGGCGGATCGTGAAGCGGGAAGTCTTAAGCAGCCGCCGATCCATCCGTATTTCCTGACGCCGCACCTTTACCATCCGAGGCGGCTTCTTTTTTCTTGAATAATTTGGCGAGCGCGGCGCCGACGGCCATGGATACTAAAATAGTCCCCGCCATAGATAATGAAATCGGTTCCATATTTCTCCTCCTGATTAGCGCTCCAATCTATCCGATTAATTGAAAACGCGCTGACCTTAAAAGCGCCGCGTCTTTGCACAAAGGTGCGGCCCCTAAGAATTCTTCCGCTTCCTTTTAGCCATTCCCATTTCCTGTTTGATCAGTGTCTTTGTATTTTGTTAATTCCGGTTTTTGCAGCGCGATATTTTGTTTTAGAATAGTGGCGAGAATATTCCGTTCGTCGTCGCTGAAATGTTCGCCGCCCGGCAGCGCGCCTATCGCCTGAGACATGGTCCGGGAGTTCAAATGCCCGCTGGACTGCAACTCGGATATCTTTTCCTGTAACGCGTGCAATGCCTCGGTCAGAGATTTAAGCCTCCGTTCATACTCCTGAATGGCCAATTCCTGTTGTTCCGGCTTGAGGCGGGCAATATGTTCCGCTATGATTTTATAAATGTCGTCGCGCGAAAGGAGGCTGATGCTGAGCTTGGATTTGGCCCGGCGGACCGCATACCATAATCCGGCAGCCGAGCGCCCGGCTTTTCCGGCCAACCGGCCCATGGTCCAACACGCTTGCAAATGTGATTTACGAGGAGTCATAAGGTGTAATTTTATACCCCCCC
>JADFXQ010000078.1 GCA_015233495.1 Candidatus Omnitrophota bacterium
GCGGAAGCGTTTATTTTATTCAGCCGGATCGCGGCTGCGGCCAAGCAGAATGGAGCTGGGCGAGAATTGAAATCCATGTTGGATATCGTGGATCAAAACGCCGGGTTACAGCGCAGCTGGTTAACCGAAAACATCTTGCCGCGGTTCAATGGCGAAAACAGCGTGGTGATTTCCGGGATGCAAGAATTGCATGATATTCGCAACATTCCGGTCTACAGCAAGAAGCGCCATGGTCAATTGGAATATACTTTTTACGCGCCAACCCTCAGCACCAATTCCCATGACACGCTGGCGTTTATCCGCGCGTATCGCGAGATGAATCTGACAAAGGACGGCAAATTACCGCCCGCGGTTTTGCGGAAATTAATTAAAGCTTTGGAAGCGACTGCCGGGGTGTTCGGCGTAAAAGTCAACGGGAAATCCGGGCTTGACTGGACCCAGCCGCAAGGCAGGTGGAACGCGGTTTCCGCGGATATGACCGCGGAATTTTACGCGACCGCGCGGGTGATTGAGGAAACAATGAACAAAGATCAAGCCAAAGCCGCGGCCGGAGCAAAAGCCACGCCGGAAGCGCAAGCGCTTGCCAAAATAAAAGCGTTTGCCGAATCAGCTTTGAGCGGGTTGGCGCGGGAAAACAGTTTTACCGAAACCGTCATGCCCCCGCCGCCCACCGGCAAAATCAGCTATAAAGGCGAACCGACCGGCGTCAACAATTATTTCCTCGTGCCCAAAGGCGATGGCAGGCAGGGTTTCAATGATTATAAAATTGCCCAAGGCGCAATGCCGCAATGGGCAGTGTTCCCCGCGGCCGCGGCAAAGGTGTTGTTGTCGACAGAGCGGCAGGCTACGACGCAAAAAGCGTCTTCTTTCATCGGGCAATTAACCGCGGCGGCGAATAATGATGTTACGCAATTCTGCTGGTTTATCGGATTGGCTTTGGCAGGGTTGATTATTTGGCATCTCATTCTTAGCTCCATTCACTGGATTATTGCGAGAGAGAATAAGAAATTAAGAAAGGATGAGAAAAATTTGCGAGACAACCAGGTCGTTTCCGATGAGGTAATGATGCTCGCGGAAAAACGTTGGGCTTTACGTATATTATCAATTATGTCTGTGCCTGGTCCTAATAAAGTCGGCAACAACCAATATGCCATGGAAGGTTCGGTGGAGGGTAATTTTGGCAATAGGCTCAAAGCTTTTTATAAGTTGGTGCTCGGATGGCGCGTTCAAGTACAGCCACAGCAATGGAATGTAGACTTGACGCATCAGACAATAGAAGATTTGGATATTAGTGGTTTTGAGGATGGATATGTTCACGGCTTAGACGAATTTATTTTGATAGTTGGATTTTTTATCCGCCGGATTATTAAGGAAGGGTATAAAGACAGCGCATATTCGTACGACAGCAACCATATTTGGAGTCGGATGGAAATATTTATCAGTCCTTATTTCCTGAAAATACGGGAGTTGTTGGCGGACCGCCGGAAGACGGGAGCTGATACCGATAAAATTGATGGGCAAATTGAAGCTATATTAAAAGAATTGGGTATTGAAGAGCGGGGATCTCTGCCGCTATATGCAGCGAATTCTGATAATCTTTCATTCTTGCAGGAAGTTTTGCAGAATGAATTAATGACAGCCAGGACAGATGGCGAAGTAAGATTGCGAAGTATTTTGAGAAGTTATGGGGCTGGTATGGACACTTCGATCCAGGTTCAGCCGGGTTTAGATCCTCCATATCAAGAAATTGTCGGACTGGATCGGGGGAGATTTTACCGTGTGTTGGCGTATGTTTTGACAATTGGAAGTGAGGCAAGGAAATTTAATACTTTTGCCAGAATTAATAAATTAGATGCAAATTTCAAAAAGTTTCTCAAAGCGGAATATGGCGCGACAACGCCGAAACATCATTGGTTGATTGAATTAGCCAAAATGATGCCGCATCTTTTGGTAGTTGGTTTATTGTCGATTATGGTTTACAACCACAGTGTGGGCGGCGCTTCTTTGATCAGTTTCGCGTTTGGCTTTGTTGGTCAATTGGTCGTGCTGCCTTTGTTTGTGGTAGCTCTTAAATTATTCCTATGCAGTCTTCTTTTAAGCTTTTTGGGGACCTTGGTTGATACCGGGCGTTATGATCCTGCACAGGTGTTTGAGGGCCGCAAAGATAAGTTTTTATGGAATCCGATGTTTTATAACCACGCGAGCCACATTATGCGCGCGGCGGCTTTTGTTGTGCTGGCAATCGCGATGTTATCTTTGCCTACAGTTTCGTTTGGACAACAAGCATTAGTGCAATGGACTATGATTTTCTTAGTGTTCGCGGAAGTCGCGGGCGTGGTTTTTTCATATTTCTGTACCGCTTATAGCCGATGGACACAAACTTTGGCTTATGAAGTCGAGTATCCCGCTTTAGGACAAACTCATTGCTGGTTATGGAAATTGGTTTCTTTACGGTTTTTACCGAATTCCTCTAAACGGTTTTTGACTTTGATTAGTTTTCCGGAAGTGCGGCCAATGTCTGTGCTTGGGGATTCGCTGCGTTACTATTTATCGCCTTCCGCTTTCACCGGCGGGTTTTTCGGTATGGTTATGATGATCGTTAATTATGCTTTGTTAGTCGGAGCTTTCGCATATGTCGGTGGTTTTATAATTGGTCCGGCGGTTGTGGGACAATGGTTTGTCACCCAATATTTAATCGGTACGGTATGGTTCAAGGTCTTGGGCGGGGCAATCATATTTATTGGTTCTTTATATTTAACCCGGTTCGCTTTATTTAATGCCCAGATATCTGTAGCTGCGGCTTTTGTGACTTGGCCGGTTAAGGTCATGATAACTACTGTCTGTGTGCTAAGTTTGTTTGGCGTGATTCATCTGCCAATTTTAACTGTCGCGGGGATTGCTGCCAAAACAGCTCGTTGGATTTTGCCCGGTATTTTGATGTTGGCAATATTCTTAGATGAACTGTTGATGAAATTAATTAAAAAATATTGCGACGAGCGGATTAAAAAACAGTTTGATATGGAAATGAAAAGAGCGGGAGCTCCAAAGCGGGTGTTTAATATTATTTTCACCGGCGGCGACGCGATTTGCACATTAGGGCGTTTGAACGCGGATCAGGTTATTCAGCGCTGGTACAACATCCGGAACAGCGGATCAGCGGGGATACGGGCGTTTCGTCAAATTCAGCATATTATCGGCGGCATTGGCGATGAGACGATCGAAGCATGGATCAGAGAATTGCATGAATTAGAGATTCGGGATGCTGTCACATTATGGACTCCCGGGCAGATTGTCGTTGGACAGGTGAGGCCCGATCCTTTTCCCGCAGAAAACTATTTAATATACGCTAAAGACCAAGCGCAAAGACAACGTCTTTTAAAAGCGTTTCAGATCCGTTCGTTTTTGTTTTCCATGCAATCCGCGGGCGGCCAGTCGCAGGAATCCGGTCCTTCTTTAGCGGCTATGGCTTTGGCGATGCATGAGGAATTAAAAGGGGTGCAGATCGTGTTCCATTTTATCAGTAACAAATATGCTCCCAAGGATAATAATCCTCTTAAGGAAAACTATTCCGCTGGCACGGAATTTGGACAAAGAGCAAAATTCATTGCTATGATCGACGCATTTACGGGTCATAAGATTACTGGAAAAGTTATTCATGACTGGACGCCGTTCGCGAGCAAGGCCGCGTGTATGACCGGCATGGACGGAGATTACGCGGCAACGCCGCACATTACCAATACTTTGATCATGGACCGCGGCATTAACATCAATGATATGGACAATTTCATGCTGGATTGTAAAAAATCTTTGGGTGATCGCGATATGGTTATTGTTGTCACTCGGCGGGGCACCGTGCCTTTAACCAATCAGCTGGGACAAGCCATGCAAATGGTTGAAGAAGGGCATGGCGAATGCGTGAAAGGCAACATGATGATGGGTGGTCGCGGCGGTGAAGCAGTGGGTACCGGATGGGGTAACATTTTGCAAAATGTCTATTGGGAGGGACAAAAAGCATTAATGCTCAATAATTATCCGACGCTTCCGATGACCGCGCGGGAGCGGGTTGGCATGGGAATGAAGAAAAAAGCTTATGATTCCCGGTTCGGGGTCATTGGGTTTATCGTGCACGCGGTGGGGATCAGTGAGGATATTTGGGTAGTTCAGCAGATCATGCACACGGTAATCGCCTTGGGCGGAAACGCGAAAATAAGCCAGGGGCAGGCGTTTTGGCATAAAATCCGCGAGTCCGCGACCGTGAATGACTGGTTCGCGGCGATGCCGCGTTGGTCGGGCGGATTCCCGCAAAAGAAATTGGATCCGATAATGCAGAATGTTTTTGATTTTGGTCCGATGTCGATTTTCTCGAAAGAGATTCGCGACAATAATGGCCGGTTTTTCTTGTCCGCGCCATTCGCGTTCATGTTTATTGTGACTTATCCGGTTGCGATTATTTATGGTTTTCTGCCCTTTGTTGGCGTCATGATTGTGTTGGCTTGGCTGGGCTTGTGCTTTAACCAGATTTTGACTTTGAATGGTTTGATCGCGTATATGGAAGCTTATGGGTTTAACCGGCCTTTGGCGGTGGCGTTCGGCGCAGGCGCGATTTTATTAGCTTGTTTTACGAGTATTTCGATTGCCCCTATGGCAATGCCTTTAATCATGATGTTTGGCGGGTTCTTGGAAGGGATCACGCGTTGGCTGTCGACCCGTTTACGTGACATGATCATGTTCCCGACATTGCTGCTTTGCCATGTTTTAGGTCAAACCATCCGGCAGAGTTTAGAATTCGTTTTGTCGGGCGCGAAAGCGGACAATTTTTACAGCGTGGAACAGAGAGAATGGAGTATCAAAGACAAGTATAAACATTTTGTCAGCTCACGGACAACAATTAAGATCGGGAAAGTTATTTTGTTAATGAACGTGGTGGCTTTGTTTAGTTTGGATATGTTGAACTTGATTTTATTGGCGCCTACTTTGTTGTTCGCGATCGGCGCAGTGATTGGGCCGTATATGTCCAAGACTTATGAAGGCGCGGATCCGGGATTTATTAAAAAGAACTTAGCAGCTATGGCAGGCTTTGCCGCGGCAGCTGTGATTATGTCAGTGTTATCGCTGATTGTATTTTCTTCTATCCCATATGCTTGGTTCGCGCATATTTTATTATTCGTTTTAGGCGGCATCATGTTTGCTTATGAATGGAAATTCGCGGATGATCAGGATTTAATCGGTAATTATCGGCAGCTTTCTCCGTGGGAAAAATTTGTCGGAATTCCCGGTTTATTGAGTCAATTGTTAGCTCGGGTAATTTGTAAAATGTTTGGTCGGGTTACGGATATCGGGTCGAATGACCGAGGATATCGTAAGATGACCGATAAGGAAATCCGGGATTGTTTAACTGCTAAAGATGGCAAAGGTAAAGGTGAATTCGCGATTCAACATAAGGCCAACCGACGGGGCATGGAGCGTCTCAGAATGCGTTCGGAATTCTGGCGTAATTTTGTTTTGGGCGTGTTTATCTTATTGCTTTTCTATATCGTGCCTATTCCGGGTCTGATCGTTTTCCAAACAGCCGCGGCGCGGATTTCTTTGACTTTGCCTGACCTTATGATGAATTTGGGTGGTGTTGTGGCCATTATGGCGGTCAGCGGTTTCTTATATTATCTCTTATCTGGGATTTTCACGTGGTTTGCCACAAACCGGTTTGAACGGATTTATAAGGGATATGAGACTGTTGAAAATCGTTGGTTTAATTCTTCAGTTTTATTAAATGAAACAGATAGATTATTGGCTGCCAAGTTCCGCGGTCACATGGCGGATATTATGATTTATATTGAACAAAAATCCGAGGCTTTCGCGCATCGCAGTATGAATGCGATGGAAGAGATGTTACGTAAATACCGGCATCAAAGAGTTGGAACGCGCTATTTGACGAGTGTCAAATATCGCTTGTTACCGAAAAATAATTACAGAA
>JADFXQ010000079.1 GCA_015233495.1 Candidatus Omnitrophota bacterium
TCGGCCAACTGTGCAAAAAATTGTCGCGCATAAGATAACAAAATGGATTATCGACAGGATACAAAAAAGAATTCGTTGGTTGTTTAATAGATTTATTTTTCAGGAAAAAGATATTTGGGTGCGATTGCCGAAATCCTTCCGTAAGGTGTTGGTGGCTGCCAAAGGGGGAGAGGAACAAGCGAAGGAATATTTGATCGGGCAAATCGACGTGGTTCGAGCGGAAATCGCGGCAGATCAACAAGCCGGTGTTGCTGACGCGGAACAAGCGAAGATTGAAGCCCAAACTGCAAAACTAGCAGCAGCTGAGGAGATTGTTCTCGGAAATATAGATGATATCGCGGCGCGATGGTTAAGGGCGGAAGCTAAGCGGAAAGCAAGAGTAGAGAAGTGGGAAGCCATGGGCACGCGCTGGAGTAGTTTTACAGAGAAAATTATAGTTCGGCCAACTGTGCAAAAAATTGTCGCGCATAAGATAACAAAATGGATTGGCGTAAGAATACAAAAAATCTTTCGTCGGCGTTCCGGCGAGCCGGACGCGGAGCAAAAAAGCGTTTTGTCCAGTTTGCCGCAATACTTTCGGGAAGCGTTGGTTGCATTCAATTCGGATGAAGCAGAGACATATTTTACAAACATCGTTAAAGATGTCGCACAGATGTTCGTTGATGAACATTTGGGTTATGTTGTTGATCGATTTGTATCTATGGCTGTTCATCAGGAAGCTAAGGCAGCGGCGCGGGTAAAACGGAGAGTAATGTTTAGCTGGTTTTCGCTTAAAGTAAAAAATTGGTCTGTTTGGAAAAAAATCCCCGGGCAGAGAATGATCAATAACATAATTGTTAGAATAAATAAATTTTTTAATAAACGACGGAATGGCTTGTCCGTGCCAGACAATCAAGGAAACTTGTTTGTTCGTTTATGCGCCGCGCAGGGGGCGCCGGAAAGTTCGGGTGGTGTAATGACACCTCACGAATGGAATAGAGTGAATCAATATTTGCGATACTCGTTGGAAATATTACATGGAAATGACGCGCGAAGCTGGTTAGCTAAGGAGATATATAACGCTTGGATTGAAGTTAATGGGACGGTTTCTTCTCCCTGCGGGTCTACAGTGAATGCTTCTTCGAGTCCGGTGGGCAAGCGGCAGAAAATTCATCCTGCGGATCTGTTTTGGAAAGCCGGTCCGCGTTTTGTATTTAAGAGTTTTGTAGTGGGGGCGGCGGGTTCGGATCCGATTTTGAATCAACAACTTGGGTCACGGGTTAACAGCCTTTTGGATCATGGCCCGCCGTCTTCTCTTCCGGTTTTGTACTGGCTCGGTAATCGAATAACGCGGTTGCACAATGATGGTCTGGCATTGGGACCTGCCGAACTCGGCGGGGCGTCCGGAGTGCGGGAAGGGTTGTCCAATAGGCAGGATAAAGGGACTTCGGGACGGGCAGAATGGACCGCGCTGACGCAAAGACCTATGCAGGCACCTGTACGGATTCCGGTTAAAGGCAAAGCGGTGGTAAACCGGGGTGAGTCAGCGGGAAAAAATATTTATCCGGCGGTGTTGCGTGTGCCGCAAGCCGAAGCAATGCCTGCCCCTTGGTCTGGGGCAGTGCAGGGGACTTTGGCTATTCCAGGGTTATTGTTTAGTAAAGCAGATTCGATCCGCGGTCCGCCGGCCTCGAAAGCTGAATTATTTGTCTGGGCTAATGAGGCAGAGGAAGTGTCTTTCGCCGCCAGTCCGGTCAGCGTTGCGGCGCGGGTTTGGGTGGATGTTTTGATCGGGTATTTGGCCCAGCGGGATACTTTGCCCGCGAAAGCGGACGCGGTTATTGTTTTTGGCAATGAATATTTGCAGGGGATTTTTGCGGCGGGGCGGTTGGCGCAAGCGGGCATTACGGAGGTGGTGATTTTTACCGGCGGGATCGGGCATTCGACACAATATTTACGTCGTTGTGCCGGGGATTATTTGGAGATCAACAGCGCGGTATTGGAGAATTTATCGGAAGCGGAAATATCCTATCTGGTTTATGTCAAATATGTTTTGGGCCGGCCGATAACGGACGCGGATTTCGCGGCGGCACGGGTTGGCGACAATTTGAGGGTAGGCGGCGCCGCGGTCTATTTAGAGAAGCAGTCGCGTAATTGTCAGGAAAATGTTGAGAAAACCCGCGAACTGATCTGGAACAACGATTTAGCCTGCGGGCAAGTGATTTTGGTCATGATGCCGCCTTTGCAGCGCCGGGCCGGGATGACTTTCGCCAAATGGTTTAGCACGCGTTTTCCGCAGACGCGGGCGTATAATCACGCGGCGTTTATTCCCGGCGATGATTTGCTTTTGGACGACGCGTACGCTTTGGGCTTGGTTGATGAAATTGAGAAATTGGAGATTTATTCCAAACCGCAATTTGGTTTTATTCCTGCTTTGGACACGGCGGATGGTCTACTGCCGCCAGAAGTCAAAACCGCTTTATTTGAACTCAAACAATATTTTTATCCGCGCCAGTTGATTGCCGCGAACGGAATTTTAGTAGCCGGAATTTTGGTCCCGGGGGAGAAAGCCCGCACGGATATCAATCAGGCGATTCAGGTGGAAACCGGTTTTTATCCCGCGGGTTCGTCAATGACGCGGTTCGCGTCGTCCCGGTATCAGGCGGTTTTGTATGTAAAATCCGGAAAAGTTTTGTTAAAGACCGGCGGTCAGGTTATTGAGATCGCCGATGGGGATATCGTCGCGGTTTTCGCGAACGCGGATTTGACGTTTGCCGCAGATACAAAATACGCGGTATTTCGGCAGACCGGGGAGCTTAGCTTGCCGGCGGAGTTTGATCCGCGCGAAACGATTGATAACGAACAGGTTGTCGGAACGCGTCGGGAAGTGGTCAAGGATGGTCAGACGGTCGCGGATATTTATCGCGACGAGGCCGGACAGCTTCTGGCCGCGGCGCATCGGCCGGATATGGCAGAACCGTCGCGCATGGTGATGATAACGCCGCGAGGAGCGGCGATCGGCGTGGGGATTAAGTTTGCGCAAGGGCCGGAAGCGGCGCATCGGCATGACAAAGAGGGCTTAAGCCGTATGGAAATTTCGCTGTGCCGTTCCGGTGATTTGCGGGCCTATTTGGCGGATCAAAACGGCAACGGAACCCGCGTCGAGGATTTGGCGGCCGATGAATCGCTGGTGTTATATCCGCACAGCGTGCATGGATATGATTTTAACGCCGCGCGGATCGCGGTGATTATTCAGGAGCCGGGCCGCGGCGCGGATAAAGTGGAAGTCAAGTTGGATGTTTCCGCCGCGAGTCCGATCCCGCACTTGCCGCAAGTGTGCAGGACGGTGAAGGTTGCGGGCCGGGTGGTTGCCGGAGGTTTGCAAAAAATTTGGCGTAAGGTTTTACCGGAAGACCCCGCCCTCTGGGATCGTCCGGATGTGAAACTGCTCACGGGAGTGGTTGTTTGGGAGTTAACACCCAATAGAATGAAGAAATTGCGTCAAGAAGTATATTTAATGCACAAGAGGATTTTCTTCGCGGTTGTATTGTCGGGGTTTGCGCGTTTTCTTTCCAATCTTGGTTTTCCATTTTTGAGCGACCTTTTTGGCATAGGCGCTGTGGCGTTTTTCCTTTCATATTACGCGGCATCGCGTCTTTATTTTAAGAGAGATCCGGTGAGTCCTGCCAATATCAAACACCTTAGGCAAAGAATATTCTTCGCGCGTATCGCGGCCCGGCTGGGCGTCGGACATTCGATCAGCAATGAAGAGGAATTATTAGTTTTCTATTCTGGCCGGGATTTCACTGACGCGGATAAAGAACGGGTGCTCAAGGTTTTGAAGGAGATGTCTTTAACTTTATTCCGTAATGATCGCAAGCGGATTTTAAATATTATCGGGAATTTAATCGCCGCGGAATTAAAAAGAGCCCGTCAAATCGGCATGGATAAGGCAATGGCATTCCGGACGCGTTATGCTTCGCGGGTGTTGAAGGGCCAGAGACGGCAAGTGTTGATTGAACAGTTGGAAGGATTATATCAAGACACGCGGGATAAAAACGCAGAACGGATTTTTACTTTGATCACCGGCCGCAGATTAGCGGTGGAGCGGGAAGAATTTTCTCCGGCGACTTTGGCTGAGGCGGATATCGCGCGCGCCGAGGTTGATTTGCTCATACCAGAATCGGATGAAGCAGCCGCGCAGACCCCGGATCCGAGGTCGCAAACGCGTCAAGCGGGAGCGGCGAGTCCGGTGAGATTCGCGATCTCATATGTTCACAGCAGGGATAACGCCTCACCATTCGGGGAGCGGATATTTGGGCAGGTGATGAGAAATTATTTTGTTTTTGCCAGCAGATACAGGAATTTGACCGGGGAAATGATGGGGATGTCGCGATATGAACCTAAATTTTTAAGATGTTTATCTAAGGAAACAAGGCAATCAACTTTCGCGGTGACCGCGGCTTCTATGAAACAATTGTCGTCGGGATCGTCTTTGACGGCGTCGATTTTTACGGATGGATTGACTAAAAGGGCCTGGGACTGGATTGTCGCGATGAGTCTGGCGGCGAGGTCTCGATCGACGATGTCATTGAATTTGGGCCTGGCCAGGACTTCGATGAATTCTGTCAATGTTTCCGGAGAAATAACCAGAAGAAATCCCCAATTTTCCAACGCTGTAAAAATTTTCCGGCAGGCAGGGCTTTTGATCAGCCCGGAGATCAGAACGCGGGTGTCTATAACAACCTTAAGCATATTTTTCTTTGCGATGAGCGGCTATTTCGTTAAGGACGTCTTGTTTGGATATGGGAAATTTTTTAAGACGGGAATCAATATTTTTGAAGATTTGCTTCCAGTTGGTTTTTACGGCGGACTTCTCCAATTGTTCCGTAATCATCAGTTTTTCTTTGGCCGAGAGCCCTTCGATCGCTTCGCTGATTTGTTGCGGATTGAGGTCAATAGTGACTTTGGACATATGGTTTCAGCTCCTTGTTTATTTAAGGATACAACAAGTCTTCTGTCACGTCAAGAAGAGGGATTTTCATTGATTGAACCAGAACTGTCAGCAGCCGCTTCGGCCGAAATGACCGGGTTCGGCACTACGCCGTCACTTCGCTGTGCTCAAAGCGTGACGGCTTCTTCCGCGGTGGAGCAGGAGGGATTTTTGCGTGAGGCCTTGGTCAATTATGGATTGCAGGATTGGCAGACTCGGGTGGATGTGAATTATGGGGCGGTGTTATTAAGAGAAGCGCTGGGTAACGCGGGTCTTTTTCGGGAAAGATTTTTCCGTATGGCGTCGATAGTCGCGGCGGACGGGGATTTACGGCCTTGTGATTTGACTTTGTTGGCGCATGAGGTCTGGGCCGCGGATGCGCGCTGGTCAGATTGGATTTCATTGACTTTAGCGGCGGCGCTTGACGCCGGCGGTGATGAAGCCGCGCTCGCGGTGGCGCGTAAAGTTTTACGCTGGATCCGGGTAGGCTGCGTGGTGAATGTTTCGCCGGAGGCTGCGCCGGTTTCCAAAGGCGGCGGCATGGCAAATGTGGTCGGCCAAAGCTCCAAGGCGCTGGTCGACAGCGGGTTGTATGTTGTGGTGATTTCGTCGTTGTA
>JADFXQ010000007.1 GCA_015233495.1 Candidatus Omnitrophota bacterium
GTCTGCGTTTTTGGTTTTTTGTTTGGGATCAAGCAATTTATCAGCATCATGCAAATGCCGGTGCACCGGGCCATGAAGGAAATTTCCGAACTTATTTATGAAACCTGCAAAACTTATCTTATTACTCCAGCGGTATATCCTTGGAGCTAATGCATTGCAAGGATGCCTGATCCGGACGCGATGTCGCGCTCCATAACGACGGAAGGTTCCCTTGATTCATGGACGCAAAACCAATCGACCCTCCTATAATCCCGCCAAGAAACATATCCGCATGACCTGTGGCGATCGAATATGCCCCTCCTCCTATTAGAGAAACATTTTGAAACACATCTTTGGCAAAATTCGACCAACTGCTGCCTCCGACGCCCCCGGCTATACCTCCGAAAACTGCGCCCCACATAGCTCCTTGCAAGGCTCCTTGACCACCTCCCATTATGCCTCCGGTAATCGCCCCGCCAACCGCGCCTCCAAGTACTCCTCCCGCTACACCACCCCAAAAACTGCTTCCTAAAGCAGTCACGAAAAGCCCGCCCGCTCCCCCAGTGGCAATTGTGATTACTACTGCTACCACCGCCCCAATAACGCTCGCAAAAAAATTCTTCCAACTCCACTTATGTCCATCCGCGTCTACTCTGTTGACCGGATTATTACCGCAATAAGAATATCGATTCAACGTTTGCGGATCATCTGGCGCTTGGACCATCTCATCCGCCTGAACAAACCTCCCAATCGCCGGATCATAATAACGCGATTCGAAATAATATAACCCCGACGTTGCGTCACTTTCCTTTCCGGTGAAGTTGTATCTGGTCTGTTCTTCCGGGAATTGCGCCGCGTCGTGTCTGGCGGTTTTTCCGAAGGGTTCGTATTCGAATTTCTCTTTTACCACACCTTCGTAGTCTGTGGTGACATTGGTGCCGCCTAAATGGTCGGTATGGTAAAAGAGCTGATTGCCGTTACGAACTGTGGCGATTCTGGTCGAGCCTAAGAAGATATGATCGGCTGTGCCAAAATTGTCTTCTTCGTAGAGCGACCCAACGTATTTGGTGAGCATACCGCCGGCCGCTACTTTTACCCGGCCGCCGTCACCGTCGTAGGTGAAGGTCTCGATGGTTGTGCCGTTTTTGCTGATCCCGGAAAGACGGTTTTCCGCGTCGTACACCAAATTCTGCGTATCGCCGCCTGCCACCTTCCTGGTCGTCATGTTACCGTTAGCGTCATAGCCAAACTGCGAATTGTCCGAAAGCGAAGTGACCGCGTGCGGTCCAGCGCCGTTTTCGCCATAGGTATAACTCCGGCCGTCCATAGTCTGGATGTTGCCGATTTCATTATACGTGTAAGCCTTAATGCCGTACGACCCGTTCGCCGTGGCTAAACGGTTTAAGTGATCATAGGTAAAAGTCTGGGTCGAGGTGTTGACATTATCGACTATCTTCAATATGTCGCCGATCGCGTCATAGGTATAATTCAAATTCTGCAGTTTCTGATTGGCTTTATTGACCGTGACTTTTTGCGTTAATCTTAAGGTGGTCGGGTCAAAGGTGTTCGTGGTCACATCGCCATTGCCGTACTCGATTTTGGTGGTCTGTCCGTTGCTGTCATATTCCACTGCTTTGACATAAAGAACCGATGATGAGCTGTACGGTTTCAAAACAGCTTCATTGGAAGGCGCACTTTCCTCTTCATCGCGCAGGGCGATGACCACAATGTAATACGTTGTGCCGTTGGTTAAATTGCCCAACGTGTCAGCTGTGGCAGTGCCTTCATCTTTGATTTCGGAATAATTACCAGACGCTGTTCCGTATCTGACCTTATAGCCAGTCGCGCCCGTAACAGCTGTCCAACTCAATTTGACGTTTTGATCGCCCGGCAAAGCCGAATTCAAAACCGGCGCCGAAAGCGGATTTTTCGCGATCGCGGATAGCTCATTGGATTTCGCGCTTTCATAATGCGCGTTAGCCGCAGTTACGACAAAATAATAGGTTGTCCCTCCGGTCAAGCCTTTGACCGTATAGGTTCGTTCCTGGCCGGCGATATCCCCGGCAGCGTACTCCACAGTCGTCTGGGGTTTGCCATACGCTCCCGGAGCTGTGCCATAATATACGTTATACCCTGTAGCGCCTGCCACAGATCCCCATTTGAGCGTGACCTTTTGAGTAGCAGCTGTGGCTGTATTCAATTGCGGCGCTGATAGAATTACGACTTCCGGCGACTTTTTGCCTTCACCGCTGGGATTGATCGCTGTAGCCGTTAAGTAATAGGTGGTTCCCGCGGTCAACCCCTTTAGGGTGTAATTAGTTGTATTCCCTAAGGAAACAGCGCTCCCGTACACTCCCGGGGTTGTACCGTAATAAATTTTATACCCGGTAGCGCTCTGGACCGGATCCCAATTTAAAGTGATTTGATTCCCCGGACCGCCAAACCCGCTTAAATTCGGCGCTCCCGGCAAAGTCAAAACAGTCACTTCCGGAGATTTTTCGCTTTCCCCGCCGGTATAATTCACGGATGTCGCAGCTAAATAGTATAATGTCCCGTCCTCTAATTTTAGACTTTGGGTCGTGTATGTGGTAGAGCCCGCGTCTTCCGTACCAACATTATAATCCCCGGATGTCTTGCCGCAATAAATCCGGTATTTTGTCGCGGACTGTATCCACTGCAAATTCATCGTGACTTTGTTCTGCTCGCCTCGCGCCCAAATAATGGACGTGGCCGGAGGCAAAGTCATGGTCCACTGTTGATCGCTTTGATACCCTTCGCCGGAGGCGTTCCTCGCCGAGACACGGAAAAAATAGGATTTGCCGGGCAGTAAATCCGTTATCGTATAGCTCAACACATTGCCTACGGGTTGGGAGTTGGTGTAAACGCCTGACTCTGTCCCGTAATAAATAATATACCGGTCAGCGCCCTTAACTTCCGTCCAGTTTACCGCTATTGCTTTTTTGCCTCCAATCACGGAAATCGTGGCGGGATAGCCCGGAAGCGTCAACGCGCTGACTTCCGTAGACTTCGCGCTTTCCCCGCCTGGATCTACCGCGGTCACAGCCAGAAAATACCGTGTTCCGTTTTCCAGACCTTTGACAGTGTAGGTCGTTGAGTTCGCTGCCTGCACCTTTGCATTTGACTCGCCTTCTTTGCGATAATAAATGTTATAACTCGTCGCGCTTTGAACCCAGACGATATTCACTGTGATCTGGCCCATTTCACCTCTGGCCCAGCGCAGGGTTGTCGCGTCGGCCAATGTACAGGTCCATTTTTCGTCGGATTGCGTACCTTCCCCTGCCGCGTTCACCGCCGAGACCCGGAAAAAGTATTGCGTGCCGGAAGGCAGGTTTTGCAATGTATATTTAGTCACATTAGCAACCGGAACCGCAGTTAAATTCGATTCGCTGTTTTTACGGTAATAAAGAATATAAGAATCCACGCCCGGCACCGCAGTCCAGTTGACCGTGATCGCGGTTGTTGCCGCAGACAATGAGATCGCCGGATATCCGGGTCCGGTCAACGCGATTTTTTCATTTGATTTCGCGCTTTCCCCGCTGACATTAACCGCCGCCACCGCGAAATAATATTTTGTCGCGTATGCTAAAGACAATGTCGTTGTTGTCACTTTTCCTAAAACTAAGTTTTTCGTATACGTTCCCGGACTTGTCCCGTAATAAATTTTATACGAGTCCGCGCCCGGCACCGAGTTCCAGGTCAAGGTGACTTTTTCCTTATTTACTGCTGGATCGTTTAAGACCGGCTGGTCCAACAAGGTCACAACACTTTTTTCCGTAGATTTGGCGCTTTCGCCGCTGGCGTTCAGCGTGGTCACGGAAATATAATACTTTGTCCCGGCATCCAAACCGGTTAAGGTGTATACCGATCCCGGGGCTCTTTTCGGTGATGTAGATTCATACACGCCGGGCTGTTTTCCATAATAGATGTTGTACCCAGTCACATTTTTGACCCAATTATAACTGGCAGTGATTTGGTTAGTCCCGCCTTGCAGCGAGTTGATTACCGTCGGAGCGGTGATGGTCGCAGTCCATTTTTGGTCGCTTTGATTGCTTTCACCGGCAGCGTTTTTCGCGGACACCCGGAAAAAATACGTAGTCCCGGCGTCTAAAGGATTCACGGTAAATGTTGTTACGTTTCCCACGTTCCGGGAATTGGGATATACACCCGAGGTTGATCCCCAATACAAGACGTACGAATCCGCGCCCGTGACTGCATCCCAATTGACCGTGATTTGATTTACCCCGCCAACTACCGAACTTATCGTCGGCGTTCCCGGAGCGGTTAACGCGCTTTTTTCCGTAGATTTTGGGCTTTCGCCTGCGACGTTGACTGCGGCGACCGTGAAATAATACTTTGTCGCATTGGCTAAATTCTGTACAGTATAGGAATTTTGATTATTTAAAAGAATCGACGCTCCATAGGAACCGGAGGTGGTGCCGTAATATATTTTGTAAGCTGTGGCGCCCGCTACCGACTGCCAAGTTAAAGTAACTTGACTGATTCCACCTGTAATAACGCTGATTGTCGGCGTTGCTGGCACATCCGCGGCTTCGGCTTGACCTACTCCGAGGAGAGTTTCGAAGAATTGGGCAACCCCAGAAGCTAATTCGATGGTTTTAGTTTGTTTGACTTCACTTTTTTGAAACAAGGCCGGATCGTTAGCTACGCCTATAGGTTGGCCGATGGCGTTGTAACGATAATAAATTTTCTCGCCGCTGGGATAAGTGATATCGCGGATATTCCCTAAATCGTCATAAGTCCGGCGCACCGTAAAGGATTTACCGTCAATAGTTTTGGTCGATGTCACTTCCCGGCCCAGGTTATCGTAGGTAAACGTAGTGTTCCCGCCAGGGTAATCGACTTGCGTCAATCGCCCGATCGGATATGACACCTTCGGGTCGTCATAAGTGTATGCGACATTTATGTTGCCGTGATCGGTCTTGTTCAATAAACGATTCAAAGCGTCATAAGTAAATTCTAACTTTTGCCCTTTCGCGTCCGTCTGCGAAATCATGTTGCCTTCGATGTCATAAACATATTGCCACGCGCCCATGTCCGGGTCATTCATGCCGATCTTGCGGCCCAGAGTGTCATAAGTGATGGTGACTTGATTGCCTTTGGCATCCGTGGTCTTGATCAGATGGCCGCGCACATCATAATCGTATTTTGTCGTCGCGTATAAAGTGAACGCTTGCGCCGGATAAGCCGTGGACCGGCCGTCCGCGCCCGCGTATTCGCGTTTTTCAATCAGGTTACCGCGAGCATCAGTAACCGATTCTTGTTTATGCCCATTGGGATCGATCGTCGTTGTTGTAAAATCATCATAAGAAATATTCGCGTATGTCCCATCCGGATTGGTCGACTTGATCGGCCGGCCCGCCGGATCATAATCCGTTTTAGTGCGCAGTCCAGTCGTATCAATCGCGTCCAGCTCGTCCTGATCAGTCTTTGACGAGAACGATAAATATTGATATTGCGGCAGTCCCCGTTGATCATATTCAGTGTGGCCGGACACCTGGAATGTGCCGTCCAGTCCCGTCGGGTTTTTCGCTTCAATCAGCCGTCCCAACCCGTCATAAAATTCCACGGTTTTGATCATATCGCTTTTGCCGCTGATTATCCGTTTATAATTCGTTACCCGGGTATAATTGCTGAAATAATCAACCTGCGACGTGCGGGTAGGCATATCCAAAGAATCCACCGGCGAAATATATTTAATTGTCCTGCCAAACAAATCATAAATGGATAAATCGCTCTGCCCATTGGAGTCGGTCACTGATTTAACCTGACCGCACAACCCATTGTCCGCGTCAACTCCGTTTACCCCGTAATAAGCGGTTTTTGAAATGTGCCCCAAAGCGTTTTTCGTTTCGATCGGAAACACATGCAAATCCGGGTCATAGGTAACGGTTGTGACTTTTCCAGACGGAGATGTGGTCTTGACCACATTGCCGTAAACGTCATATTCCAGGGTATTTTCCAGATACGGAGTATTGGGGCCGGTCCATTTTTGGGTTTTAGTCAATTGCCCCAGAACCGGGGTGTCTAAGTAATTCGCGGCCCCATCGTAAAGCAGTTTTACTTGTGCTAACAAATTATTGGATTTATCGTAAAGTTCTGTATATTGCGGCAGTCCCAACATTTGGGTCGTTGAGGTTCTCACATCATGGTATCGTGTTACCGTGATAAGGGCGTCATCCCCGATATCTTCCCCGGTGGTTAAATCAACTTCCCCTAAATTTATGGATTTAGTGACGTTGCCAAATTGCGGATCCTGCTCATAATAATTCAACACCGCGGTGCGTTTGCCGGTTGCGTTGCCGTCGAACACATATTGATCTGTCCGGCTTAATTTAATAAGTTTGACCAGCGGGTTGGAGTTATAAACCGTTTCCGTAGAATAGGTATTCTCGGTTTTATTGAACAGTCTGCCGTCCGCGCTGTAAAACGCGGTGCTTAAGGGCAGACCTCTCCGGTAAATGTCGCTTTGATCGAAAGTAGTTTCCACCCGGTTGCCGTCAGCATCTTTCACTGTCACTTTGGCAAAACCCATGAATTCTTGATCCGCCGCGCTCCACAAACCACCGCTATAATCATAATCCGTAACATAATTATGGCCTCGATTGTCCGAAACAGTGACCCGGTTCAATAAAGGCATGACATACGGCAAGTAAGTATTGTTCTTTTGCGTGGAAGGCACATATGAGACTTCGGTGGTCGCGCCAACCCCATTATCAAACTTAGTCAAGAGATCCGCTACCCCGCCGGTGCCATAGGCAAACTGTTGTTCTCCGTTGGTTGGATTATAAATATAAAAATCCATAACCCCGTCGCCGTTAAAATCGCCGGTTTGCACTTGCGAGCTCGCATTTCTTATGTCAAAAGTCACAGGAAACTTCTTGTTAACCCCATAGCCTCCTTCAATACCGGATAAACGATAATATAAACTGCCCGTGTTATACTCAAAATATCCGATATCCGTTAACCCGTCACCGTTAAAATCCGCGGTGCATGGCGGATAAGACTGCCCGCCAAACCCAGTCACATAATGTTTTTCATCGTTACTATTATAAAATCCTTGCGACTCCCCTCCCTTATTAGTGTAAATCCGCCACGTTCCGATGGCTTTATCATAAGTAGCGAAATCCCCTAGCCCGTCCCCGTTAAAATCCCCGGGCACAAGAATCAATGAATCAGAATACGCGCCAAGGTCAAACGCTGTCAAAGCCGGCTCATGCGTGATATCAAAATGGTCATTCTTATTAAAGGCAATTTTCACGCCCATTTCTCCGGAAATAGAATTCCCGGGAAACACCGCGTAAGCATCAGTTAACCGGTCGCCATTAAAATCTCCCGTTCTTATATCGCCCGAGGCCGGCCCCCAACTGGCGGCAAAAGACACCCAGTTAGCTAATTTGGAGCCATCGGAAAAAAGAGCGACGAACAAGTTGTTTGACGACCTATCAACAGAACCAAAATCCATTTTCCCATCCCGATTAAAATCTCCGAGCACAATCTGCGTATCCGGCCGAATATAATGCTCCGCTCCGGTTGACCAAATCTGTTTTGGCAGAAAACCCGTCCCATTGGAAAGCGCGACTTGTATATTGCCATTTTGGGCGTCGGGAAAAACCGTGGCTATATCCGTAAAACCGTCGCCGTTAAAATCCGCCGCGTATTGCAGCTGGGATGCCCCGTCGATAGTTATGGGTGACAACGTATATCCAGCCGACGGATCATCATTATACGTTATCGTGATCGGCGGCAGAGACGCAGTGTCATCCCGATCGCGCTGAGTAATCTTGGTCAACAGCGACCGGCCGGTGCGCCGGCTGTTAGTGTATTCCAGAGAATAACGCCGCACAATTTTCCAACCCTGGCTCGCTTTATAAGCCACAGTGATTCCAGTGACCGGATTATCTGTTTTCATTGGAAACCCGGGCGAATAAGACACAATCTGTTCCGAACGGGTCTGCGCGTTAATTTCGAAATAAACATGTCCAAAAAATCCCTGATCAACATAATTAAATTTAATCTTATCAGTGCCGGGTGTTCCGCCAAACCACACATCGTATTCCGCGGCATTCGTGCGATGCCGGACAATATAATAATTCCCGTTGATATCCTTCACCTCGCTCAATTTCCAGCGGTAAATTCTGGCGTTATTTTCCGGATCATATTCTCGAGAACTATCCAGCAGCAAATCATCTAAACCAAAATAGTAAGTATTTCCCGCCCGGTCATAAGCTGTCCAAATTTTCCCGTCAAAAACATATTTCGTAAAATCCCCCTGCACCTTGGCCCGGTATTCATTGCCGCTGACATTCACCAATTCTTGACTGCCGCCTCCTAATGAAGACACAAATGTATCTGCAGACGTGTAGGTAGGCACTCCGTTTTTCAAAGACCGCTCAATCGTCGGAAAAGCCATCTGCCAACCCACGCCAAACGGACCTTTGCCAGCCCGCGGTGAATACGTCAGAGCCAAAGACGGAGCCATGCCTTTGCGGCCGGGTGGGATCGCGATCGGCAGCGTAAACACAGGAGCGCCGCTGGAGGAGTCAAAGGAAAAATTTTGCACCAGATGTTCCGGAGTAGGCGCGGCCGAGGGCGAACTCGAGGCGGTGGAAAATTGTGTTCCCGAGGTCTTTTTTCCCGCCGCAATGGAAGCCGTTTTTTCCTTTGTCTCCGAAGCAGCCGGATTAATTTTGGCAGTCGATTTATCAGCGCTAACTGGAGCGGATCCGGAAGCTGTCCCGGGCGCGGCAGTCGCCGCCGATGCTGTGGAAGAAGAAACTGTCGCAGAAGAAGCCTTCGCAGAAGAAGCGGTTTGCGCGGCTTTCGCCAGAGCTAACGAAGGATAGAAAGTTTGGTACAAAAAGCAGATGCAAACAAAAACATTAAGCAACTTCCAAACCCTGCCCGCGAAAAAATTTTTCATGACCGCCGCCTCCGTTGAAGTTAGAAAATACCTTAAGTTGCAACGCCGCCTTTTTGCGCGACAAATCGGGCAGCGCGGAATAAGTGCCGCGAAAACAAAATAAGGATATCACTGCTTTTGCGCAAATGTCAATAAAAATTTTTTCATCCAACAAACAAGCCTAAAATCCCGACGGTATCAACGCATTTCCAAATCGCCGCAATTCCTGTTTCCTCGGTCCAAAGCCAAAAACAAAAAACCTGTCCCGCAAACCAGCGACAGGTTTCTTGCATAAAAAATCAGTTTATTTTTCACTCCGCCCCAAACGCGGATAGTCCGGCTATCGGCCGCAGCATTTTTTATATTTTTTCCCGCTGCCGCACGGGCATTGGTCATTGCGGCCGACTTTGGGTCCTTCATGGCGAAACGGTTGCGGCGCGGTTTCTGCTTCCGGAGCGGCTGAACCGTCTGGGTTAACCGGGGCGGATTGACGGGCGACTTCCGACATACCGCCGATTTCATTGTGAATGGTTTGTTGGGGGATCCCGGAAAACACACTGCGCATCTGCGCCGGGGCTCCTTCGCGGCGGGGTTGGAGTTTAAACATAACTTCCGCGACTTCTTCTTTAAGGGAACCGTGCATATCCTGAAACATCGCAAACCCTTCTTTCTTGAATTCGATCAAAGGGTCGCGCTGAGCAAAAGAGCGCAAACCAATCCCTTCCTTTAATTGGTCCATGGCATACAAATGATCTTTCCATTTGGAATCAATCGTATGCAAAAACACCATGCGTTCCAAATGCCGTAAAGGAACCGGATCAATTTCTTTTTCTTTCGCCTCATACATCATTGTCAAATGATTGAAAATTTTTTCCTTAAGATCCTCCGCAGACATAGCCCGGATCTGCTCTTTCACATCCTCAATGCTATATCCGAATTTGCCGCGCAAATAAATATCCAGCCCGTCTACGTCCCAGCCGCCTGCCTGACCTTCCGCTTGGGTGTATTGCGCTAAAGCCAAACTAACGGTTTCCGTTACCGCGTCCATGACCAAAGGTTTGACATTCTCTTGTTCGAGTATGGAACGGCGCATATCATAGACCACTTCCCTTTGCCGGTTCATGACATCGTCATATTCCAACAAATGTTTACGGATCTCAAAGTTATGCGACTCCACCCGTTTTTGCGCGGTTTCAATCGCGCCGGAGAGCCAGGGATGTTCCAAAACCTGGCCTTCTTCCATGCCCAACTTGTCCATGAGCCCAATGATTTTGTCCGACGCAAACAAGCGCATCAAATCATCTTCCAAAGACACATAAAATTTCGACGCGCCCGGGTCGCCTTGCCGGCCTTGCCGGCCGCGCAGCTGATTGTCAATGCGCCGCGATTCATGGCGTTCCGTGCCGATGACATATAACCCGCCGCGCTCTAAAACCTTTTTCTGTTCCTCTTTGCACTTGACGCGGAACTCTTCTAAAAATTGAGTCACGACCGCGGCCTGTTCTTCCGCAGTCTGTTTCTCCGTAAATTTCTGGGCCGCGAGATTTTTGGCCAAATAATCCGGGTTGCCGCCCAGCACAATGTCCGTGCCGCGGCCCGCCATATTGGTCGCGATCGTGACCCCGGCGAACCGGCCGGCCTGGGCAATGATGTTCGCTTCCTGTTCGTGAAATTTCGCGTTCAAAACCTGATGCGGAATGCCGCGCTGTTTGAGCAGATTTGCCACCCGCTCCGATTTCTCGATTGAGATCGTGCCGACGAGAACCGGCTGGCCGTTTTTATGGCAGGCGGCAATTTCTTCCACCACCGCGTTAAATTTCTCCCGCTGGCTGCGGTAGATCGCGTCCGGCAGATTTTTGCGCAGCAAAGGCTTGTTCGTCGGAATCGTGATAACGTCTAAGCCGTAAATGGATTTGAATTCCGTGGCCTCAGTGTACGCGGTGCCGGTCATGCCTGCCAATTTTTCATAAAGCCGAAAATAATTCTGGAGCGTGATCGTCGCCAAAGTCTGGTTTTCGCGCTCGATTTTGATCCCTTCCTTGGCCTCCACCGCCTGATGCAACCCATCCGACCAGCGGCGGCCCGGCATCAAACGTCCGGTGAATTCATCGACAATGATCACCTCGCCCTCCCGCGCCACATAATCCACATCAATATGAAAAAATTCCCGCGCCCGCACTGCCTGCAAAATATGATGGCGGTATTCAATCGTTTCCATGTCATGCAAATTGTCCACGCCAAACAGCTTGGCGGCTTTTTGTTCGCCGACTTCCGTCAGAGAAATGGACTTGGATTTTTCATCCGCCATATAATCAAACCCGGCGGCTAAATCAATGTTTTTATACTTCGCGTCCACTTCCTCTTTTTCCGTGATCCGCCGGCCTTTTAACTTTTTTGCAATCTCATTGGCGCGATAATATTTGTCGGTCGATTCCTCAGCCGGCCCGGAAATAATCAGCGGGGTACGCGCCTCATCCACCAAAATACTGTCAACCTCGTCAACAATCGCGAAATGATGCCGCCTTTGCACCATGTCTTCGCGGTAGGTCACCATGTTGTCGCGCAGATAATCAAACCCAAACTCATTGTTCGTGCCGTAAGTGATGTCGCAGCCATACGCCGCCTGCCGTTCGGCAGGCATCAAATCATGCTGAATAACGCCGACCCGCAAGCCCAAAAATTCAAAAATCGGCCCCATCCATTCCCGGTCACGCTTGGCCAAATAATCATTTACCGTGACCACATGCACGCCTTCGCCGGTCATCCCGTTTAAATACGCCGGCAAAGTCGCGACCAAAGTTTTCCCTTCCCCCGTCGTCATTTCCGAAATGCAACCCTGATGCAAAGCCATGCCTCCGATCATCTGCACGTCGAAATGGCGCAGGCCGATCACCCGCTTGCTCGCCTCCCGCACCACCGCAAAGGCGGCGGGCAAAATTTCGCTCAGCGTTTCGGTTTTAACGCGTTTAAATTCCTCATACACCGCGGTCAACTGCGTATTGATCGCCTCTTTTTCGGCATCGGCAAGCGCGGCGCGCAGTTGGGTTTCCAACTGATCCATTTGCGTCTTATGCTGCCCTACCGCCGCGTCATAAGCAGCCCGAAATTCCTTGGTCTTTGCCGCGAGCTGTTCATCCGTCAACGCGCTGATCTCCGCTTCCAGAGCGCTGATCTTCGCCACTACCGGCGCCATCTTCTTCAGCGCCCGCATCGAAGGCAAAGGCAGGTCGACTGGGACATGGATATTCACCTTCGGCTCCAACCCGTCGATAAATTTTTGAACATTTTTTAAATAATACTTCTGTAAAAAGAATTTAAACATATCCCATCCGTTCGTTAAATTGTAAAAAATACGAAAAATTGACCATTATCTTTGTGTCCCTAAAATATCCTTACCTTTTTTTGTTAAACGATATTTCTGCAAACGACTATTAGGCTTATCAACAATAGTTCTTTTAATCAACGCTTGTTGAAGCAATCTCACGATGGCTTTCTTAAAATTACCCGTAGGCTGTGAACAGCCAAGAACGCGAAGCAATTCATTCCGAGCCAAATCCTGATTTTGCAATGATACGATGATTTTCTTTTCTGTTTCGGCAAGCACGACTGGGGCCTCCACTGGGGCCTCTGGGGCCTCGACTTGAGTTGTCGACCGGATTGGCGTTCCGGAGCGTCTTGCGGTTTTACAACGGATAGTCAGCACAAACTGCCCGTCGCGCTGTTCAAACTCCGGTTCGGGAATGCCTGCCTTGCGGCATGAGGCGATCATATCCAGCGTTCCGGTCCCCGCGCGCTCGATATAAAGCGCCCAGAACAACGGCTCGCTGATAAGCGGATTATGCGGCAATGAAGAATGCGCTGTGCGCAATGATTTCAGCGTCATCCCGGATGGCAACGCGCCCGCGGCCCCATACTCATGGCCCAACAAACATACATACACGTCGCATTTTTTAACTTCTTCCAAAAACACGGAATCCGGGCCGCGATCACGGGCGGTAACATCTTCAAACAGAAAAACATCAAAATAACGGCGGCATAAAGGATCGCGCGTCATAAAATCCCTCAACGCGACACGCTCTTCCTTAAACTCTTTCTGAACACTGCTGATGAATATTTTATGCTTTTCCATGACTATGATTTAAGCCCGTTCTCTTCTATAAGTTTTTTGACCTCTGCGGCCCTATAACAATATGATGGTTTTCTTTGGTGATCCAATGGCCTGCGGCGCAACGCGCCTTTGGTTTAAAATCATTTTTATCTTTGGCCGTCTTAGCCGCCGATGACGCCGGAAATGTCCCGCGCGGTATGGAGCAGGCGGACAATTTCGATTCTGATTTTCTGTGGAAAATAAAAAACCAAATATTTTTTAAAGCCGATCACCGGGAAAAACCGGATACCAAGAAGTTTTTTGTTCGAAACCGGATATTTTGGTCCGATGTGGGGATTGCGTTCCAAAAACTCGAATGTCTTGCGGCAGGCATCATAAAAATTCGCCGCACTGTTTGGACTCTCTTCCCAAATATAAGAAACCGACCTCTCCATATCGAGGACAGCTAAAGGCCGAATAAAAACTTTCATGCCTTGCCGGCCTTCTTTCTGATTCCCGTTTTTAAATTCTGCCAGAATGCCTCGTTGACTTCCGCGGCCGGGCCGCTGTTCAGCCCATCCAGCAGTTTATCTTCGAGCGTCATCTGCCGGCGCTGATCCAACCGTACCAGCTCGCGCATATAATCGCTCACGCTCGTGTAATCGCCCGTCTCAACCCGGCTATTAATCCATTCCCGAAGATTGACTGGTATAGATATGTTCAGTGTTGCCATCGAATGCTCCTCCCCATTCAATATGGCATATATTGCCAATAATTGTCAAGAAATATTACGGCTTCATTTTCAAATACGCCTCAATGAACATATCCAAATCCCCGTCCATGACTTTTTGCACATTGCCGGTCTCAACTTCGGTGCGGTGGTCTTTCACCATGGAATAGGGGTGCATGACATAGGAACGAATCTGACTGCCCCATTCGATTTTTTGTTTTTGGCCGTATTCCTTGGCCATTTTTTCGTCATGTTCTTTGCGCTTCAAGGCGTATAGCCTGGCGCGCAGAATTTTCATGGCTGTGGCTTTATTGTGCAGTTGCGACCGCTCATTTTGGCACTGCGCTACTAATCCCGTCGGTAAATGCGTGATGCGCACCGCGGAATCGGTCGTGTTCACGCTCTGGCCGCCCGGGCCGGACGAGCGGTAAATATCAATCCGCAATTCATCCGGGTTGAGTTCTACGTCCGGGGCATCTTCCACTTCCGGGATCACATCCACCGACGCGAACGAGGTGTGCCGGCGTTTGTTCGCGTCAAACGGCGAAATGCGCACCAAACGGTGCACGCCGCGCTCCGCCTTCAAATACCCATACGCCATATCGCCGTCCACCGCGACCGTGACATTCTTGATCCCCGCCTCTTCACCGGCTAGGATATCGATCACCTTGGCCGACGCGCCATGTTCATCCGCCCAGCGCAAATACATCCGCAGCAGCATATTCGCCCAATCGCACGACTCCGTGCCGCCGGCGCCGGCATTAATACTCAAAATCGCGTTATTGCGGTCAAATTCGCCGGACAACAGCGTCTTGATTTCCAAAGCGTCAATTTCCTTGGCCAACGACGCCAACTCGGTCTGAATCTGTTCCAGCATAGCCGGATCATCCATAGACAACGCCGCCAACTCCTCGCAATCCGCCAATTTTTTCGTTCCGGTTTCAAACGGCTCAACCAAACCCTTGAGATATTTCAGTTCCCGCATGGTTTTATTCGCGAGCTCCTGATTATCCCAAAAATTCGGCCCGGACATATCCTCTTGAATCGCTTTTATCTTTTGTTCCTTGGACGGCAGGTCAAAGAAACCCCCGAAGTAGGGCCAGTTTTTCCTGAAGCGCGGCGATCATGTTCGTTATTTCATGCGACATATTTATATCCAATTTTCAATATTTTCGTCTTAAATTCTATAAACAGAGGGTATCACAAGTATAACACTGCGACAATATCTTTATTGGTCGAATTTTCCTTGCTACATAACAATCCAATGCTATACTTATCTTAGAAAAAGAGGCCATTATGGTTATTGCCGAATCACAAATCACGGCTAAACGCCAAATCACCATCCCCATGACTATCATGAAGAAACTTCATCTTCATCCCGGGGACGGACTGTCTTTTGACGAAAAAGACGGCCAAATTCACGTCGTCCCCAAAAAGTCATCCAACATCAATGATCTTTTTTTACGCTTCTCCCCCAAAACAAAAATCCGTTTAACCGAAGAACAGTTGCGCAAAGCACGTCAGGAAATCTGGGGAGAACGCTATGAAACTCGCCGTTGATACGAACGTTGTGTTAAGAGCCGTTCTGAATGATATCCCCGCGATGGGAGAAGCCGCCCGTGACACACTCTCGGCTTATACGAATAAAGACGTTTTTTTATCCTGTGTTGTCCTTATCGAAATTTTTTATGTCGTTCATAAATATTATAAGCTCCCTGAAAAAGATACGCTGGACCTCATTCACGGATTACTTAATGACTCCGCTTTCCAAGTGGAACACGAGGTCGCGGTCCGCTTGGCATTGGCAAAAACCCAAAAAGGTCTTCCCTTCATAGACACCCTGATCGGTGAAATCGGAGCTTTGCGCAATCTGCACACCCTGACATTCGACGCCAAATTGTTGGAAAAAGATAAAAATTTTGTTCCGGTAAAAAAATAACGTCCCGTTTATGTTCAATGATGGGACCGCATTTGCCCCGCGATTTTTTGTTCAATCGCCAACAGGGCGAGTTTACGTTTGGGCGAGCCGCCTTCATATCCGCCCGGGGTACCGTCGGATTTGACCACGCGGTGACAGGGGATGATGCCGGGATAGGGATTGCGGCGCAGGGCCTGGCCGACCGCGCGGCTGGCGCCCGGCGAACCGGCTTGCTTGGCGACCCACTGATAGGTGCGCGTTTCACCGAACGGAATGGTGAGGGCGATCTTCAGCACTTTCCACTGAAAAGCTGTGAGACGCGCCGTGTGTTCGTGAATGGTGATCTGCATAAGCTCCTCTCCGGACAAATATGCTTTAATTGGCGGGGCGCTCCTACGATTTGAAGCCTTTTCCTCTTAACAACCGATGATAATTGACCGCAAACCGGTGCGCCTCGTCGCGGCAGCGCTGTAATAAATGCAGGCCGAGGGAATCTTTGGGCAAACGGACCGGACTGCGGCGTTCAGGCGTAAAAATTTCTTCGTCTTGTTTGGCCAAGGAGATCAGCGGAATATCGACCTCTAATTTTTTCAACTCATCCGCCGCGGCGGACAACTGGCCTTTGCCGCCGTCAATCACCACCAAGTCCGGGAACAGCGCCCGTTCGGTTTTAAGCCGCGTGTACCGCCGCCGGACCACTTCGGCAATCATTTTAAAATCATCGATCCCCGTCACTGTCTTGATGCGGAACCGCCGATAATTCGCCTTATCCGGCATCCCGTTTAAAAACGCGACCATGGACCCAACGGAAAATATGCCCATGATATTGGAAATATCAAATGTTTCGATCCGCAAAGGCGGCTTGGGCAGATTCAAGGCCCGCTGTAACTGCTCCGCTTCCTTATAATAATTCACATCCCGCGTCCCGGAATACAAAGCTCCGATCGCCCGGATCTGGTCCCGGACCACCGCCGCCTTTTCAAATCGCTTGGCTTGCGACAATCGTTCCATGTCCTTGGATAAAGACCGGAACAGTTCGTTTTTCTTGCCTTCAAGGATCAACCGGATTTTTTTAATGTTCCTTAAATAATCAACGCGGGAAATTTTTCCGGCACACGGGCCGGTGCATAAACCGATATGATAATCCAAACACAATTTGGTTGTGCCCGGCGAACAGACACAAAACGGAAAAATCTTGCGGATGATATTGAGCGCCTCGCGGACCAAATGGGCGCCGACATAAGGGCCATAATAAATTGAGGTCGGATTCCTTTCCCGCGGCCGCCGGATAAAAATCCGGGGAAATTCGTCCCCGGTAATTTCAATCAAGGGATAAGACTTATCGTCACGCAGATCGATATTGTATTTGGGGTGATACTGTTTGATCAGACTGGCTTCGAGGATCAGGGCCTCCGCCTCGCTCTGCGTCTCCATCACGTCGATCGAGGCGATATGCGTAACCAGCTGTTCCGTTTTCGCATCCGCCACCCGGCCCCGGAAATACGACTGCACCCGCTTGCGCAAAGACACAGCCTTGCCGACATAAATCACAACGCCGGAGGCGTCCTTCATCAAATAGACGCCGCTGGTCAGCGGCAACAATTTTATTCTTTCACTGGAATTAAGCATTTTTTGCAGGGGCGCCCCCATACGTGTCAAGTTAAGACGTCATTTCGACAATGATTATCGATGGTGTAGTTAAGGGGCACCCCTACGACATACATCATTATCTGTGCCGCATGATCACTTGCCACGCCTTACGCGCCTGATCAATGTTCAACAAATAACAAGCTCCCCAATAAACCACTACGCACAACAGCATTGCCGTTGTCAATTTTTCCCATTCATGGGCCAAACCCAACTTGGCATAGACAAATTGTCCGACGCCAAACATCAAGATTCCGGCCAATGTGATCCGCCGGGCGTAGTCCCACAACCCCGGTCCCATGCCTTGGATTCGGCGATTCAAAACCATATAGAGCAAAACCGCGTTGATCGTTCCGGTGACCGCGCTGGACAAGGCAATACCGCTGATGCCAAAGGGAACAATCAACAGCGCGTTCAATGCCGCGCTCAACAGCAAACACAGCCCGGCAATTTTCACCGGCGTCTTGGTGTCTTGCAGGGAATAAAACGCCGAAACGAGGATCTTAACCGTGCCGAATCCAAACAGACCCAAAGAATAAAACGCCAACGCCGACGCGGTGATCGCCGTGGAATACGTATCAAACGCGCCCCGCTGAAACATCAAACGGATCATGGGGCCGGCAAACAACAAAAACAAAACCATCATCGGACACATTACAAAAAAAATGTTTTCTAAAGCAAAGACCAATGTACGTTTGAATCCGGTCATATCTTTTTGCGCGGCCAAGGCGGAAAATGACGGCAATACCGCGGAAGCTAAAGACACGCCGAACAATCCCATCGGCAATTGCAAAAGCCGATTCGCGAAATAAATCGCGGAAATGCCGCCCGGCCCGACAATCGACGCCAACGACGCGCAAAACGTGTCCACAAACACGGACAATTGATACACGCCGTTGCCCAACATCCGCGGCATGATCAATCGGCTGATTTTCGTCATGCCCGGATGCGCAAATTTTCTCGGCCATTCATGACGGATGCCGCAGCGTTTTAGCGCCGCGGTCTGCCACGCCAATTGCATAAACCCGCCGAGCAAAATGCCGAATGCCAGCCAATAAACGCCTTGTTCCCGCGGCCACCAAAACGCGATCACGGTTGTGATGATCAAAGCGATGTTGAACAAGCAAGGAGAATACGCGGGCGCGGCAAACGAACGGAAAGTATATAACACGCCCATGGAATAGGCGGTTAACCCGATCAAAACCAAATAGGGGAAAATGACCCGCGTCAACGAAACCGTCATCGCGTATTGCGCCGGGGCCGCGTAAAAACCCGGAGCCATAATTCGCACCACCCAAGGCGCCATGATGATACCGGCTACCGCGATCAATCCCAAACAAACCGTCCCAAAAAACAAAATCAAATTAACCAAGCGGTTCAGTTCCTCCCGGTCTTTGGTTTCTTTATATTCCGCCAGGACCGGAACAATCGCCGCATTGCTCGCGCCTTCGCCCACCATGTCCCGCAGAAGATTCGGTATTTTCTGCGCGACAAAAAACGCGTCCGCGACCCAACCCGTTCCGAGCAAACGGGCAAGGATCACATCCCGAACAAATCCCAAAACCCGCGACGCCAAAGTCCCGGAAAACAAAACCGAGGTCGATTTCACAATCGCCCGCTTAGAATCTACTCCCGCCGCTCTTCTCTCCCCGGCGGTGTCGGTGGGAGAAAGCCGGTCTTCCACAGCCCCGCCAGCGAAATCTTGTGTCTTGTGTCGTGTGTCCTGTGTCTTGCCCCCTCTAAAATCCATTTGACACTCTTTGGCTTTTTTGCTACATTATTGCCTCAAAAACGAAAGGAATACTCATGCCACAACGTAAATGCGCCGTGAAAGAACTTAAGAAGAACCATGCCCGGCATATGCACAACATGGATCTCAAAACCGATTTGAAAAAAACGATCAAACGTTATGTAGCCGCGGTCAAGGACAACAAGACCGAAGAAGCCAAAACTAATTTATCTCTCGTCTATAAAAAATTGGATAAGGCCGCAAAAGTCGACTTGATCAAAGCCAACGCCGCATCCCGGAAGAAATCCCGCCTCAGCCGTTTGTTATTAACGCCTACGGCAGAAGCGCAAAAAGCTTCATAACCGCAATTTCCATAGTGTGCCGGGCGGGTAACCGGCTGCGCTTGATATTCAAATCGGCCTCTTGGAGAACCAAGAGGCCTTTTTTGTATACATCCTCGGCAACCCGGCCGCGTTTCTTGCCCCAAAACCAAACCAGACCCGGAACCATTTGCAGCGGATGAACGCCTTCGTTGAGCAAATCATCCAGAATTTTCAAGGCCGCCGCCGGCTGACGCCGGTCCAGCGCCAGAGTGACCTGAAAAATATTTTTGATCTCCGGCTTGTCAAACCGCAGAGTCCGGACCACAGCCGCGAAATCCGCGTCCTTGAAGAAATTTTTTTTGCCGGTTGTTTGCGCGTCCAAAATCACCGAGAGATGCGCCGGTTGCGACAGCAAATGTTCGCGCAAAACCTGCTGGCCGGCTTCATTCAATTTTTCGGCTTCATAGATTACGACTAATCGCTGCGCCGCGACCGCGGGCAAAGCGATCAGGGCTTTTTTCAACGTGTCCCCGTCGCATTGCGTCCCGTAAAGCGTCTCCAAATCAAATTCCTGACTCTCTTTCATCGGCAGGAGTTCTTGTTTCAAGCGGGCAATCTGTTGATCTTTCGCGGCGCGGTCTTCGCCTAAGAGGAGGGTAAACATATCACCAATTTTCAATCGTCCGTTCCACAGTGCGCCGGGCCAGATCGGTGAGCGCGTCTTCCACGGCCGCGTCTTCGGACTTCGCTTGCGGTCCGGTTAAAAAATATGTTGCCTCGCCGGCAAAACCTTTTTCCGCCCACACTGCAGTTTCGGTTTTCGGATCGATCAACTCCAAATCTACGACAACGCGCACCCGGTATTCCTGCACGTCGTTGTTGTCGGTGTAACGCAAAGCGTCCCGCTGATAGTCTACGAGCTTGCCTTTCAACATCAACTCCGCCTTCTCCGACTTAACCGGCCGCAGATTGCCGTCGAGCAAAAACCGGTCGTTGACCGCCTTACGGACGCGGACTTCCAGCAGCGGCAAATAAAGACGCTGGCTCCCTTCCGTGGAAAAACCCACGCCGTTTTCAAACGGCGCGATATAAATCGTCCGCTCTTTCATGGTAGTGGCGCGGGTGGAATATCCGCAGCCCGCGGCCAAAATAACCCCAGCGAATAAAAATAAAATAACTCGTTTCATTTGTTGGCGATCTCTTTTAAACGCTGGGCAGCTTTCTTCATCCAGCTTGTCGTTCCGTAGTCATTCAAGACATTATTGTAATATATCCTCGCTGCCGTGAAATTTTTCTGCTTCACATAAAATTCAGCGATCACGAACTGGTTTTGCGCCTCTTTTTCCCGCAAATTGCCGATCTCTTGTTTGGCCGTGTCCGTCAACTCGGCATCCGGATGGTCGGTCACGAATTTTTTCAACTCGTCAACCGCGGTCTGCGTCACTTTCTGATCATATTGCGCGGCCGTTGACCGTTTGGCGTCCGACATCGCGATCTGATATTTCGCAGCCTTAGCCCATTCGTTGTTCGGATAATCATTGGTCACCTTCTCAAATTCGTCACGCGCTTCCTGATACAGCTTTTTTTCCTGCAAATAGAGCCCGATCTTATACCGCGACGGCGGCGCCAATTCGCCATAGGGCGCGTTTTTAATGACCTTCTTAAACACCTCGATCACATCGTCTTCTTTGCCGGTCAACGCGTCCATCAACTGCGAACGGTTCGCCTTGCCTTCCAATATCCGCTCGCCGATCGCGTATTGGCGTTTCACCACCTCAGCCGACCGCTCGCTGAACGGATATTTGTCCACCACAATTTGATATTCATTCACCGCCTGATACAACTTTCCCTGGTCTTCATAACATTGGCCGATATAAAACTGCGCCTCCGGGGCCTGGCGAGCCAAAGGATAATGCTTGATCAATTTATGAAACTCATTGATCGCTTCCTTATATTTCTTATCACTGAAAAAACCCAATCCATATTTAAGCTGAGCGTCCGGAGTTTCCTTCACGTCATATTTGGGGTTAATCCACTTGTTCGTCTCCGGAGTCCACACCCAAAAGGCGAACGCGGCAGACGAAATACCAAGTAAATAGATTGTAGAAATTATTATAAGCAGAAAAGACTTTTTCATAGCGAATGAATCTATCACAGCGCCAAAGGTTTGTCAATCAACCGGAATATTGTTTACGTCGTAAGGGCGGCCCTATGACTTTGAAATGAGCTTGACTAAACGCGTTACGGTAAAATAACAAAGGAGCAAAAATATATAATAAAATAGCACCTGCCATAAGTTGATCATTGGCAGGGAAATACAGCCCAGCGGAATTTTGTCGCACAATGTGCTGGCCGCGGCCATGAGGCTCAAGACTGCCAGAAGGCATGTGGAAAAAATAAAAACGGCCGGCGGAAGACAAAGTCCGAACAGAATGACCGCGAACCCGAGCCATACGGCCAAGGTGGTGAGCGGAATGATGAGGAGATTGGTCAACAGCGCGACCGGCGAGAACATTTGAAAATACCAGGCCACCAGACCAGCGGTGCCGATGGTCACGGCGAACGAGACTAAAATCACGTCAACCACCCGGCGCCGCCAACCGCGGTAAAAATTCGGTTGGGTTTGTTTAAGCCGGCCGCTCAACAACGGGAAAAAAATAAAAATCGAAGCCACACACGCAAAAGACAATTGAAACCCGATGTCGAACAACGCGGCAGGATCAAACAGCAAGATACAGAACGCGGCCACGCCCAGACTGTTAGCCGCGTCATTGTCGCGCTCAATCACCCGGCCGAACGCGAATACCGCGAACATTTCCACGGCCCGCACCACCGGCGGCTGGGCATCGACCATGACCGCGTAGACCGCCAATACAATAATCATCGCGGCCCAATGGATACGGCTCGAAAAACACAACACGCCCAGGATAATCCAGAGCAGACACGCCATCATCCCAATATGCTCGCCGCCGATCGAGAGAATATGCACCGTGCCGGTGCGGCTCAAGACCGCCCGGAAGTTCGACACCAAAGGCGAACGTTCGCCTAAGAGCATTTCCCTCATAAACCCGGCGGAGACCGGCGGCAACGAACTGTGCAATACGGCCGCCCAATTGCGTCGGATCTGAAAAATGTGTTTGTGAAAAAAAGCTCCCTGTCCGTCGATCAACCGTTTCGGCTGGTCCCGGCCAACGCTGAACACTTCCGTCACATCGTGTTTCTTAAGATAATCCGCGTAAGAAAACCGGCCATGTTGAAAATCATAAGGTTTATGCAAACGGCCGCTGATTTGCCATTTTTCGCCGTAAGAACCGTCCAATGTTCCGAAGACTTGAACAAAAATCTTGCTCCGGGTTTTTAAAACCACATCCGGTTTGCGAACTTCCTCTGCCTCAAAATAAAATGTCGTTCGCTTCGCGCGCGCCTGCGGATCGGAAATAATCGTCCCGGTCACTGTGATATCTTCGCCGGAAAACAGCGACTCATAATGGGACAGCTGATTAGCGGGGACCATGCGTTGGGTCTGACTGACAAACATTCCCAGTAAAAGAAAAGCCAGACAGAACACAAAAAATCGCTGAGTGGAAGGAAAAATGAACAACAGCGCGATCAAACTGATCACGCCAGTCCCGATCATCCAAGCCGGAATCCCCAGGCCATAATCCACCCCAATGCCGAGCATAAACGCCAGCGAAAGCCAGACAAACGGCCGAGTCATGGTTGCCCTTTCGTGCTTTTTTGACCCTTGTCCCGCCCCGTTTCCGTCGTTTCCACAAACAACAAGGCATTTTTGACAACCGGGTATTTCCGGCTCAAAGCGCTCAGGCACGTCCCGACAAAAATAACCACCACCAGCCCCAAAAGCGCGAGGCGCTCCTGACGGGTTAACATAGAGAATCCAATCTACGGGAGAAAAATTATTGGGGGAAACGTTAGGGACTATATGATTGAAAAACCTACACTGCTCAATGATCGTCAAACCGCAACCACGAACGCTCCGCGGTGTGTGCGTCGATACCAAAACCGCGCGCCCAAAAGTTGGTGAGGAAGGGTTTCGGCTGCGTTCTGAGGCCGTTCTTAATTCTTTTTCCAGAAATAGGCCGAAGGCAGCGGCCGAAACCCTTCCTCACCAACCCCGCGCGCCTTTATCGAAACGCGATACCGCGCGAACGAACGCTTCACGGTTTGCCCATCGACTACGGGCGATCACAAGCCTGCCGTAGGCAGGGGGGCGCCCCTACGATACAACGATGTTCACTAGCTTATTCGGCACAAACACAAATTTCTTGATCTCTTTGCCTTCGACAAACACCTTGACCCGCTCATCCGCCAGGGCCATTTGCTTAAGTGTCGCCTCACCGGCATCCGCGGCGGCGGTGAACTGACCGCGCAGTTTGCCGTTGACCTGGACGACAATCTTGACCTGATCGCGCTTGAGCATCGCTTCCTCAAACTTCGGCCAGGCGGCCCGGCTGATCGTGTCTTCCTGGCCGGCAATCTTCTGCCACAACTCCTCGCACAGATGCGGCGCAATCGGCGCCAACAACAACAAAACCGTGCGGCAGGCCCGGTTCAACACCGCCTGATCCGCCGGATTCTGCGCCGTGAATTTATCAATCTGATTCAACAACACCATGAGCGAGCTAATCGCGGTGTTGAATTTATACAACTCAAAATCCTCGCTCACATTTTTAATTGCCTCATGCCGGGCCCGTTCCATATCCCGCGCCGGGCCGGTAATCTCCGCGTCCTTTAACCGATCATCCGCCGGTTGATACCGGTCATAAATCAAAGACCAAACCCGGGTCAAAAATTTCCACGACCCGCCGACCCCATTGTCATCCCATTCCAACTGATCCTCGGGCGGCGCCGCGAACAAAATAAACACGCGCAAAGTATCCGCGCCAAACTTTTCAATAATCGCGTCCGGGTCCACCACATTGCCCTTGGACTTCGACATAACCTCGCCGTTGAGCAACACCATGCCTTGCGTCAACAACCGCTTAAACGGCTCGTCGAACTTCACCAAACCGAGGTCGCGCAAAAATTTTGTGAAAAACCGGGAATACAACAAATGCAAAATCGCGTGCTCAATCCCGCCGATATATTGATCCACTGGCATCCAATAATTCGTGATATCGGGATGGAACGGCCGGTCTTTGTTCAAATCCGTATACCGCATATAATACCAACTGCTGTCGAAAAACGTGTCCATCGTGTCCGTTTCCCGGCGGTATTTTTTTCCGGTCGTTTTGTCGACATAATAGCGAAAACTCCCCGACGTAGCTAAGGGATTGCCCCGGCCGAACTCCACGTCTTCCGGCAAACGCACCGGCAAATCATCCTCGGGGATCGGCTGCGGATTGCCGTCATCATCATAAAAAATCGGGATCGGCGTGCCCCAATAGCGTTGACGGGATATCAGCCAATCCTTGAGCCGGAACGTCACAGTTCGTTCGCCAAAACCCTGACTTTCCATCCACTGCGAAATCGCGGCCATGGCGTCCGGGCTGCTCATGCCGTCGAATTGTTGCGAATTGACCATGATCCCGGCGTCCACAAACGCGGCGGTCATATCCGCGGCGTTCAGAATCGCGTGATCAACCGGTCGAATCACCACTGACACCGGCAATCCATATTTTTTCGCGAATGTAAAATCCCGCTGATCATGCGCCGGCACAGCCATGACCGCGCCCGTGCCATAATCCATAATCACATAATCCGCGACCCACAAAGGCACGCGCCGGCCATTCACCGGATTGATCACATATACGCCCAGCGGCTTGCCGTTTTTATCCGAACTCTCGCCGAGCCGGTCAATCAATGAACGTTTCGTCACTTCCTTAATAAACGACGCGATTTCCGATTCGTTCGCCTTGCCGATAGTCCACTCTTTGCACTTAGGATGTTCCGCGGCCAAAACCACATATTCAATCCCAAACACCGTATCCGGCCGGGTCGTAAAAGTTTTCAACTCGTCGATCTTCTTGCCCTGCGCGTCCACCACATCGAATTTGATCGTCGTGCCATAACTCTTGCCGATCCAATTCCTCTGCATGGTCTTGACCCGTTCCGGCCAATTCTCCAGCTTGTCCAAATCCCGCAGTAAGGACTCGGCATAATCCGTAATCCGGATAAACCACTGTTCAATCTCGCGTTTCTCCACCACCGCGCCGCTGCGCCAGCCTTTCCCGTCAATCACCTGCTCATTTGCCAGCACGGTCTGATCCGCCGGGTCCCAATTCACCAATGACTTTTTCTTATACGCCAGCCCGCGTTTAAACATCTGAATAAAAATCCACTGGTTCCAGCGATAATATTCTTCGCTGTGGCTGTACAAAAACCGCGACCAGTCATAACTCAGGCCCATGGCCTTCATCTGGGCCACCATGTCCTGCATCCGGTTGTCGGTCCAAACCCGCGGGCTGGTCTTATTTTTGATCGCCGCGTTCTCCGCCGGCAAACCAAAACTGTCAAACCCCATCGGGTAAAGCACGTTAAACCCCTGCATCCGGCGGTACCGCGCCATCACATCGCCGATCGTGTAATTCCGCACATGCCCCATGTGCAATTTTCCCGAAGGATACGGATACATTTCCAAGACATAATATTTCGGCCGGTCAGAGCGCGCCTCGGCCTTAAATACCTTGTTCTCGTCCCAAAACATCTGCCACTTGGCTTCAATCCGCTTGATTTCATTGCTGTTATAAGTCGTCATAAGAATATTTCTTTCATCAACATAAAAAACCGGCCAATAAAATAAAAGCTACTATAACAAAAAATATCAAAAAAAACCACAAAACCTTGTCAACGGAATAAATCCGAATGAGTTCCCGTGCGCTCAAAAATGACCAAATCGCCCGAAATTTTATAAATCACCAACCAATCCGATTCGATATGACACTCTATACGGCCCACGTAATCTCCGGCCAACTTATGATCACGATGGATAGGATCCAAAGACTGTCCGGCGACGATCGTCTCAATAATTAGCTTTAATTTCGGGAAACTTTTGCCCCGGCGCTTTGCTAAATGGATATCTTTTTCAAACTGTTTTGTATAAGAAGGTTGGAACATTAAATCCCCAGCTTAGCGTAAAGTTCCTTAACATCAGCGCAAATCACGACATCCCTCCCCGCGTCCGTGTCACGAAAAGTTTGCGCCGTGGCCTCATTCGGGACAACCACGTCAAACGGCAAACCCCGGCGCATTTCCACCTGCTTATAAAAAATTGTCAGGGCTTCCGTAGCTGATAACCCAATGCTCCGAAAGACACGTTCGGCTTTAGTTTTTAAACCCGGCTCAATCCGCGCCCGGATCATCGCTGTTTTGCTCATATCGTCTCCTCATAAATTCTGTCAACCTGCGTTTATCCTAGACAATATAAATGTATCACAATTGAGATACATAATCAAGTTTTGATTTTCTATGACATTCGTAATCAAGATAACGGGGGCATTAGGGGAGATTCGACAAATCCAATGCCTTTCGCAGCTTTGGCCTGGGAGAACTTTGAATGATTTTACAATGATCCAAGACTTGTATTTGTTTTACCTTTTCCATATTGATTACTATAAAATATTACTCCAACCCCGCCGCAGTTCAAATTTTTTTATTCGCGCTATTTAATTGGCCTGTCCATACTGATTCGCCGCCGAAGCTGATTTGAATCCCAACAACAGCGGGAGGTTTTTGACCGGGGCAATCTCTTGGATAACGGGAACAAGCCCGTTGATGTCCACGCTGACATTCGGGACATCCTGAAACTTCAGCGGCAAAGCCGCGCCGCTCCTGTCACGCTTGACGCGCAGATTTTGAAAAGCCGAAATCAAATCAATCCCGCCGTTGGTACGGTTTCGGGTCCCCCAATCAAACCGCGTTGCCGACGGAGAGCTTGCCGGTTTTTTCAGCAAATCGCCCCGGCCAAAATAGACCGGTTGACCGGGGCCGCTGTATCCAAATTTCTCCTCGCCTTCCCAACGATATTGAGAAGGCGTCGATTCCCAAAAAGTCGGCATTGATCCGGGGGCATCTTCTTCCGTCTCAATATCGCTTAACACAGTCACATCCGGTCTTGCCGCCGGAAAAATCGTGATTTCATAAATCATTCTGGCTGTCGTTTCATTAAATCCCACGCTGAGTCCCAAGGTAACCGTTTCCCATAAATTTTGCGCGGCTTTGATCAGCAGATGCTGAAATGACAAATGACTGATAAATTGATGATATCGCAAACGGGCCTGATAAGTCGCTTTTAAATCAGCATACTCTTTTTCAGTCCCACCATGCGTAATAAAATCAGACGAATCATCTAATATTTTCGGTAAAACAACCCCTTCCGGGTCAATATATCCGTCGTCGATCAACACATTACTTCGAGCCAGAAAAACCACGGGGTTTTTCATGTCATGATTTACAAATTGGCCATGAAACGCGTCATTACGAATATACCAAAACCTCTTTGTGATCCGCTCCCCATTTTCATTAAGGACTTTAAATTCTATGACAGCATGATCTTCCCGATCGTTTTCATTTTTAACAAACACAATTTCGCCGTCATCATTGAGACGAAAAAAATGAACGGCCGATACTTCCCCGCGCAACAAAGATATAATCCTCCCCAAAACCAATCCGCCGACTCCATTATAATCTTCCGATGTCCCACTCAGTTGTCTTGCGTAGTCGTTGGCTAAAAAACGTCCGCCGGCTTTATTTTGAGGATCCGCGTACTTACAAAAAGCGATTAAATCCTTAAACGAGCCGAACGGCAAATCGTTCATCACCACGACATCCGTCGCCTGTGTGTCCAAAGCAAACGGCGTGTACACATCCACTCCACCTAAAGGGTAATAAATGACCGATCCGTTAAAGCCGGCCAGGCCGCCCAAATGCCTCAAAAAAACAGTCTGGGATGCTATTTCTTCGCGAATCCGGAGAACCTCTGTTTTCCGTCCCAAATCGCTGGCCAGCGCAGCTACGGCCGCTCTAAAATCCTTCTGTTCCAAAAAATTGTATCCGCTTAATTGCGGCAAGCTCCTATCCGCCACGATGGGTGAACTTCCGGGCGAACTTCCAGCCGGATGAACATTGACTGTAACTTCCTCAAGCGGCGATGCAGTCCGGACTGCTTTTTGAGCCGCCAGCGGACTCGCGGAACTCAACGGCTGTTGGCCTGCGAACCCGCCGGAAAAATACTGCCGGGTCACGGTTTCCTCGGTCAGCGGATCCACGTCTTCCTTGACGTAATTCATCACGCCCGTCTTGAACGCTGCGACATATCGGTCATAAATTTTTTGATTGTTCTTCACATCCGCCTGGTTCACGCCTGCGGTTTTACCTTTATCAACGTAATGCTTGCCGAGAAAACTCTCCTTGAGCGCTTTTTTATACCAGGCCGCAAGAATAAGCGAATGGTTGATCTGACGGAGCAAGGCGAAATTTTTCCCTTCATTCACTTCTTTCTCGATCGCCGGGATGATGATTTCGCGCATGATTTGGGAAGCAAGGGCACGGGTTGTTTCCTCGCGGGCACTCACACCGACTATTCCGCTTCGCGTGTAGGGGCGCCCCTCGTGGGCGCCCGTTACTCGGTCGCGCCAGGACGACGGGCGCCCACGAGGGGCGCCCCTACGCTCTGCCAAATAATCCTCCTCCAGCATCACATTCAAATGGCTATCAACTATAAAAACCGTGTTGCCCTGTTCATACACCTCCGCCTTGTCCGGCATGATCCAGACTTTGTTGAATGTATCCACCGGAATATCGTCTGTCCCGAATTTGGCTTTCGCTTCCTTATATATCCTGTCCCAAAACGCTTTCCCTATATCCTTTTGCGGATCAAGCAAAGACGCGGTGAGCTGTTTTAAAATATAATCCTGAGCCAAAAGGTCCCGGCCCATTTCGGTTTTACCGAGATCGTCGGGGATAATCCGATTTTTTTCGTAGGGCGACAAATTCACCCAAATATTTTTCTCCGGCACAGTCAATGCGGCAAGAAAATATTTGATGAGTTTCTGGTATTCTTTTACTTTTGCGTCTTTAGGCTGGCGCGAATAGTCGACATCGCCGGGCGAGATTAAAAAATCGAACTTCAGCGGATTGTCCGAATGAACAATTAAACCCTTCATAACCGCCGGATTATACGTCGAAGATAAATTGACCATCGCCCCAGGCACAGGCAATGTACCAACAAACTGCGCCGGAGCGGATCCCGGCAAAGCCAATATAAACATCACGAGCAAAATTCCGCGAAACAGCCGGAAAATGACACAGTCATTGATTTTAATCAGGCATCCGGTCATAAAGAAAGTATACCCGATCACGACTGAAACGGCCAATCCGGCTTTAAAAGGTGACGGACACTTTTTCTGGTGTTGAAAAGCTCAAAAGCATTGCCAAAAAAAGTGTCCGTCACCATTATGATTGCATTCCCCGCTCTTGTGCTTTAAGATATCTTTCTATGCGTATTACACTCAACGGAAAAGCAACCGCTTTCGAAAATGATCTGCTTTTGCGACAGCTGGTTCAAAACTTCTGCCGTCAGCCGGAGCACGTCATCGCCGAAGTGAACGGCGAGATCGTGAAAACCGATCATTGGGATCAGACGGTTCTGAAAGAAGGCGACGTCATTGAATTGGTCGGTTTTGTCGGAGGCGGATAAATGAATCGCGATGTTCTGACAATTGCTGGAATAAATTTCCAAAGCCGTTTTTTGCTCGGCACGGGGAAATTCTCGTCAAAAGCCGTCATGCGCGAGACGATTGTGGCGTCCGGAAGCCAGATCGTGACTGTGGCTTTGCGCCGGATCGATGTGGAGCACAGTGAAGAAAACATTCTGGAATTTATTCCTGCCGGCACAACACTTTTAGTCAATACTTCCGGAGCCCGCAACGCCAAGGAAGCGGTGCGAATTGCGCGTTTAGCCAAGGAAGCCGGTTATGGAAACTGGATAAAAATCGAAGTCATCAATGATTCAAAATATCTTCTGCCGGATAATGCGGAAACTATCCGCGCCACAGAACAGTTAACTGCGGAAGATTTCGTAGTTCTGCCCTACATGGCGCCTGACCTGTACGTGGCCCGCGCCTTAGTCAAGGCCGGTGCCGCGGCAGTCATGCCCTTAGGATCACTCATCGGCAGCCATCAGGGCCTGAAAACCCAAGATATGATTCAAATTTTAATTGATGAAATCGATCTGCCGGTCATTGTGGACGCCGGTTTGGGGATGCCGTCGCATGCCGCACAGGCCATGGAAATGGGCGCCGCCGCGGCGTTGGTGAACACGGCGGTCGCTACGGCGCAAGACCCGGTCCGGGCCGGACGCGCCTTTGCGCTCGCGGTGGAAGCCGGCCGAATGGCCTATTTGAGCCGATTATCCGGCCCGCGTACGAATGCCGAAGCTTCATCGCCGTTAACCGGATTGCTGGAAAATAAATAAGGTCATCCAGTTGTATATAAGGGGCGCCCGTTGTCCAATCGCGCCAGAACAACAGTCGTGCTGAATGGGCACGACAACGGCCAAAAATCCACAAGCCTATTATGATCAACAGTGAAGAAATAAATAAAATCCTTTCCGACTCTTCGCCCCAATTGACCGAAGACCTCGCCCGGCAAGCCGCTGCCCTTACCCAGCAATATTTCGGGCGGACGATCAGTCTCTACGCGCCGCTTTATCTGTCTAATTACTGCACCGGCGGATGTTTGTATTGCGGGTTCAATCAAAACCACTCCGTCCAAAGAATCAAACTCAATCCCGAACAAATCGAAGCTGAAATGCTGACACTCGCGGCCATGGGCATCAAAAATATTTTATTGCTTACCGGAGAATCCTATGACCTTACGCCCGTAGAATATCTTTGCAAAGCCGTCTGTCTGGGCCGGAAATATTTTTCTCAAGTCGGCTTAGAAATTCATCCTTTGGAAACTTCCGAATACAGCGCGCTTTATCTCGCCGGAGCCGACAGCCTCACTGTTTATCAGGAGACCTATGACCGGACCCGTTACGCCGAAGTCCATTTGCACGGACGCAAACGCGATTACGATTTTCGTTACGGCGCGGCAGGCCGCGCCAGCGCGGCGCATTTCCGTCAAATTTCGCTGGGCATTCTGCTGGGACTAAGTAAAGTAGCCAACGACCTTGCGTCGTTGTATAATCATTTACGGTATATGGAACGCCAATATCCGGGAGTGGAATACAGCCTTTCCTTTCCGCGCTTGCGCCGGATCAAAGGCGAAAATTTTATTCCCGATGTGATTAATGATCAGACATTTATGCGGATCATCGCTTTATCCCGCATTTTATTTCCCCGCGTCGGGATCAATTTATCGACGCGAGAACAGCCGGATCTGCGCGACCGGTTATTGGGAATCGGAGTGACGAAAATATCGGCAGGGTCCAAGACCACCGTCGGCGGCTATCACGCCCCGGCAGAACAACGGGATCCTCAATTCGACGTCCAGGACAGCCGTTCCGTCGAAGCAGTAATCCGCCGGGTAAAAAAATTAGGCTTCGATCCGGTCATAACGGACTGGCGGGCCATCACAAATGAATAGCATACTAAGGAGTCACCCATGCAAAAGCCACTGAATCTGGTTCTCAAAAACTACGAAGACCGCGGCGGCATTGTCGCAGCCGTAGTGCAGGAGAAAATTGCCAAAATTGAAAAAATTTGTCCCAAGCTGATCAGTTGTCACGTCTTAATCGAAAAATTAACCAACCTCAAACATCACAACCATTCTTATCATATTCGAATCGAATTGCAGGTCCCCGGTCACCCGGAAGTGGTGATTATCCGCGAGCCGAAAAAAGGCGAAATCCAATCCGAACTGCTGACCACCCAGGTTCGCGAAGCTTTTATCGCCGGTCGTCGGCAAATCGAAGAAATCATTGACCGTCAGCAAGGCCATGTCAAATCACACGCGGTGAAACAAGTCGAGGAAGTCGAAGAAGAAGAAATTTAACCAGCCACGGGATAAAAATGACAAATGACAAAATTCAAAGCACAAAACCACTAATCCCCAATTTAAGTTTTAAAATTTGAATTTTGTCTTTTGTCATTTGTGATTATTATGAACCTCTTTCACACCGGTTTACTCCGTTATCTCAAACCTGAACAACTCGACCGCCTGCGCCAAACCCGCGTTGGGATTGCGGGATGCGGCGGTTTAGGCTCAAATATCGCGGTTTTGCTTACCCGCTCGGGTTTAGAAAATTTTATTCTCCTCGATCGCGACACCGTTGAGGCATCGAATTTGAACCGGCAGTTTTTTTTCTTAAGCGATATCGGCCGTCCGAAGACGGGCGCTTTAACGCAATATTTACGCGGCATTAACCCGGAAGTGAAAACCGTATTATTTCAAGAAACCTGGTCTCCCCAGAATCCGGACCGGTTTGCCGGATGCGATATTGTGGTGGAAGCGTTCGACCGAGCCGGATTTAAAAAATCGTTTGTGGAATTCTATCAAAGCCGGGCAAAATATGTGATCAGCGGCAACGGCATGGCAGGGTATCAACGGCCGCAACCCCTCGCGGTCCGGCAAATAAAAAATATTTTTATTGTGGGCGATGCCACAACCGACATCACGAACGGCTTCGCCCCCTTTGCCCCGCGGGTCACTGCCTGCGCCGGATTGATGGCGGATATCGCGCTCTCCCTTGTCCTTAATTAGCCTGCTTCTCTATCCTTTTCCGCTTTTTGCCGCCCAATATTTTTTTAAATACACCATCAAAATCGATATGGCCGCCGGAGTCACGCCGGAAATACGATTGGCCTGCCCCAATGTCAGCGGGTTAAATAGCGTCAACTTCTGCCGAATCTCTTTCGACAATCCGCTCACCTGATTGTAATCCAAATCCGCCGGAATTTTAATATTTTCAATGTGTTGAAACCGTTCGACATTTTTATTTTGCTGGGCGATAAAACCCGCGTATTTAACTTCATATTCTATTTGTCCGGCAATTTTTGTTTCCCATGCCGCGAACTGAGGGTCCTGTTGGCATAAAAAATCAAAATCAATTTCCGGCCGCTTTAATAAATCAGCCCAAGTGGCGTCCGTACGCGCCGCCGCGCTTCCGCGGCCAGCCAGCGCCTCATCCAATGACTGACCCAATGACGGACGGGTCGCGCGCAAAGTTTCAATCCCTTGCCGCACGGCAGCATATTTCTGGTTGATCTGATCATATTGGGTTTGGTTCATCAACCCAAAATCATAAGCGTATTTTGCCAAACGGATATCCGTGTTATCTTCGCGAACAAGTAAACGATATTCGACCCGCGAAGTAAACATCCGATACGGTTCTTCCGTGCCTTTGGTCACCAAATCATCGATCAGCACGCCGACATAAGCCTCGTGCCGGCCTAAGACAAACGGCTCCCGACCTTGCACCGCTAACCCCGCGTTGATCCCCGCGATTATCCCCTGGGCCGCCGCCTCTTCATACCCGGTTGTCCCGTTGACCTGACCGCAAAAAAACAATCCCGGGATCCGCTTTGACTCCAACCACGGCCGCAGTTCCGTCGAACGGATCACCGCGTGTTCAATGGAATAGCCATAACGCAAAAATCGCGCCCGTTCCAATCCCGGAATCGAATGGACTAATTGTTCTTGAACTTCCGCCGGTAATCCCGTGGAAATCCCGTTGGGATAATACACCGACGCGTCTTGGCCTTCCGGCTCCAAAAAAACATGATGACTTTTGCGGTCCGGAAATTTTTTGAGTTTATCTTCGATCGACGGGCAATAACGCACGCCAGTAGCGTTGATCTGGCCGGAATACATCGGCGACAAATGCATATTGCGCATGATCAAATCATGCGTCGCGTCCGTCGTGTGGGTAATATAACAGGGTAAGAGCAATTGGCCGGCGGGAATGGCGGGTGTCCGGAAAGAAAAAGGGGCCGGCGGTTCATCCGAATCCTGCCGGATCATCGCCGAAAAATCCAAAGTTGATCCGTCGAGACGCGGCGGCGTGCCCGTCTTAAACATCATCAGCTCAAACCCCAACCGCTCCAAACTTTCGGCCAGCGGCAGCGAAGCCGGCTCACCCAACCGTCCACCCGCGGTGATGATTGTCCCCTGATGCATACGGCCGCGAAGAAAAGTCCCTGCCGCAACAATAAGCGCGCGGCAGGAAAACCGCTGTCCTTTTTCCGTGGTGACACCTACTACCCGCTGCTGCGCGACCTCAATCGCCGCAATAAAATCTTCACAAACTTCCAGATGAACTTGCTGCCGCGCCACCCCTTGCATATAGGCGGCATAACGCGCCCGGTCCGACTGACAACGCGAAGAACGGACTGCCGGCCCCTTAGACGCGTTCAAAATACGAAACTGCAACCCGGTGCGGTCGGCAGCCAAACCCATTTCCCCGCCGAGAACATCAACCTCTTTCACCAACTGGCCTTTGCCCACGCCGCCGATCGCCGGATTACAACTCATCTGGCCAATCGTTTCCCAAGCCGCGGTCACGAGCAAAGTCCGGCATCCCATCCGCGCCGGCGCCAAAGCCGCCTCAATTCCCGCATGCCCTCCCCCAATCACAATCACGTCAAAATCCATAAAAAATCCCTGAAAATCTTTCCCAGGGCTCACTATGACCGGTGTACGCTATCAGGGTTTTACCGCTGTGAGCGAAAGCTTTTTTACGCGGAATCAGCGGAAAAATTTCCACTCGCGCCGCTGTTTGAGTGCCGCAGGGAGACCTCGGCACTTCCCGGAAGTGCCGAGGTCTCCTTGCGGTGCGAGTTTAGCGCGACCGCTGATTCCGCGTAAAAAAGCGTCCCCTGCCGTAAGGCAGGGGTGAAGCTCAGTGCGGTAAAACCCTGATAACGTACACCGGTTATAGCGAGCCCCTCCCTACGCCTTTAAACCCGGTTTTAGCAATAAAAAATAATTAAGTATTATACCCCTAAAAGAGCGCGGAGAGTTGTGCGGGCCGTTTCCATAATACCCTTGGATTTCGTGTAGAGTTTGTCATACTCATTGCTGAATACAGTATATTTCTCTTCAAATTTTTTATCACTTTCTCCATTCTTCTTTTTTGGCTCCTTAATCTCCCGCCACAACAAAGAAAGCATTCTTTCAATGCGCTCGATCTGATCAACGCAAGCCCGATAATCCCGGAAAGATTTATTGTCCGACAAACTGCCCAAAGGATAGGTGGTGATGCGGTATTTCCATTTGACTTCCTCAAAATTCCAAGACTTGATCAAAAAATTGAGAGTCTGTTCATAAGCAAAATTTCGGTTATTGATTAAAAGCTCGCGTAAAACCGCTGTTTTAATATTTAAAAACTCGGATCGCGGCCGGTGCAGAGGCAAAGACCTTATGCTTTTGGATACCTCCGGGAACCAGTTGGCCAAAAGCGAATACGAACCATAGGTATCGACGAGACTTTTCGCGCTGAATTTATCTCCCGTCCCAAAATCTCCAATACCAATATCCGGATCGGTTATTTTAATAAAATCCCGGAGATTATCATAAAATTCAGAAGCTTTATTAACATATTCCAGATCGCCGGGTATTTGGACGATTCTCTCAACTTGCGGATAATGATCCAGAACATAACCCCAACCCGCCAGCCATGTCTGACAGGTATCCACCGACCAAGTTTGCACCACTTCTAAAGATTGATATCTTTCATCATTGATGAAAGATGCGGCATCTTGCCGGATGACCGTAGACCGGGGTAACACCACAATCGGCCGCGGATCAATTTCCTTGCACCGGTCAATCGTCCACCAGAAATACCATTCGCACTTTTTATTGTTCTCATATCCCCAATACGGAAAAATGATAATCGGTTTGGAATGCAAAATTTTATTAGCTGGTTGTTCCGTCATATTCTCGCCCTATCGTCCGTCCCGAGCCGATGCAAATGCGCCCGGCGATTACGCTTTACCTCTTCGGGCTTCTAATTGTTTCCGGATCTCGTACGCTTTGTCTTCGGAGACTTCAAAAGTCATAATAATAAAAATAGCGATTACCGTTGTCCCGATCGGAATGCCGACATCGCAAAGCCGCATATATAACAGAGTATGCGTTGACTGGCCGAGACCCAAAGCGATATTGAACCCGATCCAATTGAGAAGATATCCGCCGAGCACCGATGCCCCGGCCATGCCTAATTTTTGAATCCACCAATAAATGCCGCTGAACATGCCTTCCCGGCGGGCGCCGTTTTGCAATTCGTCATAATCACAAACATCCGCGACCATGGACGGAACTATGGTGAACAACGCGCCTAAGTGAAACGCTAAAAACGGCGCGGCGATCAGAATCAGATAGGGATGCTGGGGATTGTACCCGACCCATTTCAGGGCATAGCCCAAGGTAGCCAGCGACATGGTGATCAAAAACGCTTTTTTCTTGCCGATCTTTGACGATATCCACGCGGTCAAGGAAATGGCTCCGAGCGTGCAAATCGAACTGATCATGCCAAACATACCTAATAAAACCCCGCCGCTGTGCCACATATTATCCATGGCCGATAAACCGTTGGCAGCCTGCGATCCGCCGTAAACATAGAAAAAAAAGACATACGCCGTAAAAGCGGAAGCCAGCATGAACCCATTGAAAATCAAAAAAGTCACAGCGCAGAGTTTGACAAAAGGCAAACATTGAAAAGACAACACGCAATTGCGCATGAGATCTTTAATGACATTCGCGGCGCCTTTCTTTTTTTCCGGCGGCGGCAAATTGACGAAATGTTCTTTGTTGAAGATCGCCGGAAGGATACCGCCGATCAAGATAAATCCGCCGACAATGATGGCTAAGACCCGCGCCCCATGCACAATGTCCGTAAATCCGGGCAGAGTGGCGAGCGTATATTTCCCGATTTTCAATTCCAAAACTTTGGAGCTCATGATCGAAAAAAACCAGGGCGCGATCATCCAAACCGGCTGAGAAAACACGTTCGCGAAAGCCTGTAACCTCGTCCGCTCATGGTAATCCGGAGTCATTTCATAACCCAGCGCTATCCAGGGAATAGAATAACAGGCAAAGGCAATGACAAAAAGAATTTGGATCGACAGCACGTACCAGAAATAAAAATTTTCACTGCGGCCTTTATAGAGTTGAAACATCAAGGCCAGCAAAATCCCGGAAGCGATCGCGCCAAAAAATATCCACGGACGGCGGCGGCCATAACGCGAGCGCGTGTTATCGGAACTGTAACCGATCAACGGATCGGAAAAAGCGTCGATAAAACGCGGAACCGCTCCGATCCAGCCGACTAAAGCGGGATTCACGCCTAATCCCAGGTTCAAAACCGCGATCAACTGGCCGACCGCAGCCGCTTGAAATTGATTCACGAACGAGCCTATGCCATAGACGATTTTCTGAAAAACCGGAATGCGGTCTTTGCGGTCGGTCACATGGTGAATTGACTGCGCCTTGGTTTCTGCCATGAGCTGCCTCCATTTGAATTTATCATTAAAAAAGGAAGTTTCGCATTATAACAAACAAATCCGAGCCGCACAATATTATTTATGTCCCTCTTTTGAATTTTGAATCGGCACATAAGGCGCGGTTGATTCGCGGACTATCAGAGAAGGGGCAATCATTTTGCGGACGATTTTTTTGGTTTTGCCCTGCATGATGGAATGCAAAAGCCGAACCGCTTCCTCGGCCATGCGAAAAAGCGGCTGATGCAGCGTAGTCAACGCTACCGGGGCGTTCAAACAAGCCGGATTATCGTCAAAACCGATCAGCGAAATATCCCGCGGGGCTTTCAACCCGTTTTCGGCCAGGACCGCGAGCGCTTCCAAAGCCATGTCATCACTGGCCGCGAAAATCGCAGTCGGCCGTTCCGGCAATTTTAAAAATTGTTCCATGGCCCGTCGGGCGCTCTGCCGGGAATAATCTCCCGGATAAATATATTGTTCCGGCAAAGGAATATTTTTGGATTTCAAATATTTCGCAAAACCCTCCAGCCGTTCCGCGCCGGCCTGGGTTTTGACATTTCCCGTAATGGTCGCGATCCGGCGATGCCGCAGCCCCGTTAGATATTCCGCGGCCATCCTGCCCCCCAGCAGGTTATCCAAAGCGATATAATGCGTTTCCACATCCTTCAGATGATTATTCACAATGACACAGGGCAGACCCGCCTCTAAAGCGGCGTCAACTTGATTGCGGTTTTCAATAACATCCGCAAAAACAATGCCTCCGACACTGTTCGATTTTAACGGGTTTGAACCGTTCGTGATATGAAAAACCATGTCCAATTGCAGCGATTCGCAGCCATGTCCTACGCCGCGCATCAACTCCACGGCATAAAACGAATAAAAAATGCCGGGATATCCCGGCATAACCAAACCGATAGCCTTAGTCACGCCGCTGGCTAACCGTTGGGCGCTGACATTCGGTTTATAATGGAGCGCGGCAATCGCTTCCTCGACGCGTTCAATATTTTTCGGATGCACTGTCGGTACATGATTGATCACCCGGGAAACCGTAGTGATCGAGACATGGGCCCGTCGGGCCACATCTTCTATGCCAACGGGTTTTGAGGAGTTTCGCATGCGGAAGATAATTCGGCTAAAAATTCATTGCTCAAAATGACGGCAGATTTAACGGATCGCATCGCCCGCCTGGATCGGCGTCCACTGATCTTTGATATCGGCGGCGCTGATATCTTTGCGGACTTGGATCACTTCGAGCCGAGCGATATACTGCTGATCGCGGTAAACGCTTAAGCTGTCTCCGGTTTTGATCCCGGCACTCTCGCCAATATCGACAATAACGAAATTATTTTCTTTATTGATGCTGACCACCTTGCCGTTGAAACCGGGCTTAGTCACTCCGGGGTTAAAACTCGGCGCCTGACTATTTCCCGTCACGACAATCGGCGGCAATTCCACGGGCTTTGCCGTGGCGTTCTGGGCGGCCTTGCTCGATTGAAATGCCGTATCTAAACTTTCTTTGATCGCCCAAATTTCATCAATTTTACTTTGCACCAAAGCATCGGTCTGTCCCAACTTATGTTCCACGTCGGACTTGTCTTTCGATAATTTCACTATCGTCTTTTCCAAAGCGCCTTTTGTCCCCACCAAGGCCTGTAATTGATTACGGAGCTCCCCATTTTCCTTATTCACTTTATCAAAATTATCTATGACGAATTTTCTCTCGTTTTTAGTGCGCGCCAATTCTAAGGCTAAATTATTGATCGTTTCGGTTTTATAGATCAATTCGCGTTCCACGTCTTTTTTGGCATTCGCGAACTGGTCGATCTTGACTTTATACTCATCTCCCAAACGCCGCAACTCCACGATATCGATTTGATTCTGCGATAGCTGACCTTTCAAATTCTGTAATTCCACTTCCAATGCCGCTTTATCGCGTAAAACCGTTGCCCAATATTCTTCATTATTCACGTTCATCCCACCGGTGAGCGCCGCGGCCGGAGCAGGAGTTGCTCCCGCAGCCGAGGAAGCCGCGGCTGTCTGCGCCTCTTGAATTTTTTCTTTATAAACAACCATCGGGTTGTCTTTGGCCTCTTTCAATTCCTTGACCAAACGATCGCGTTCTTTGCGTAAATTATCAATCTGAGATTGAACGCGCTCTTTGTCCTTAGTGATGGTTTCCGCTTTAGCTAAAGCGTCGCGTTTATCCGCTTCCAAAGCGTTTAATTTTTTATCGTAATCGCTTTGGGCCTCATTAAATTGTTGTTCTTGATCGTCTTTTTGCTTGCGAATTTCTCCCGCTTCTCTTTGCGCGACCGTCGCGGTATTTTCCGCTTTTTCCAGCTTGCGGGATAAAAGCGCGTTTTTTTCTTCGAGCTTGCCTTTTTCCAGCGTCAGCCAACCCACGCCGCCGACGGCGAAAAAGAGCAGCGCCGCCAAAAATGCCAAACCCATTTTTACTTTAGACATTGATGCTCCTTGTTAACGTCTGAATGCTTCCAATATAACAAACGTTTTTCCAACACTCAAGAAGAAAGCGAATTATTTTTTGATATTTTTCCCGACGATAAACGAAAAAAAACAAAATAATTGCAGCCGGCGCGTTTAATTCAAAAAAAATTACGCTTAAATCGCCCGGCGCAACAATTTAAGATGCTGGGACTGCCGCCAAATGCCAACCTATTATTCAAATCGGATGTCGTCTAAATAAAAAATGCAGGATTCAGGATTGGCGGTCACGTTTGCCGTCCAGGCAAAACCGCCGCTGATGTAGGACAAATCTTTACCGCGTAAATCAATCGTGTATTGCCGCCATTCGGATGAAAGAATCACCGGGCCGATGCTGGCCAAATCCGTGTCGGGATATTCGTTGGCAATCCCGCCAACACTGAACTCGCTGATTTGCTCGCCGCCGCTTTCGCCCTTGGCCCAAAAGGTCAACTTTTGCGCGCCGGTTAAATTGAATCCTCCTTTACGATGACCCCAATTATTCGCCGGATTTAACCAATACACGCCGGCCCACTGCTGATCTTCCCGCGAACATTGTACCCCATAAACAACGCGAATGCAGGTTTTCCCGCTATGGCATCCTTCTTGCCAAGTCTCATTTAAAGTCACGCACTTTCCGTCCGGCATAAAACCAGAAGGCACATAATGATTTAATATCGATCCTTTATCCGTGTAAATATCAAAGGGCTTGAATGCCGGGTCAACCACCGAAGCGGTGGTCGTTTCATTGGAAACATTAGCGCCGCCATCAGCCACCGCATCGCTGGAAGATGAAGTCGGGACAACCGACTTATCGCTATTATCCGCGTTACCGCAAGCTAACACTAACGTCGCAAAGACGGCAAATATCCATATTTGTTTGTTCATAACCATAAACAGAATAAAAGGGACACACACTAAACTCATCTTGCTTGTTGAATTAAGTGTGTGTCCCCGAAAATTAGACTTTACCTAATTCCGCTAAGGCCTGCTGCGCGGGTTCTGCCGGTTTCCAGAACCAACCTTGCGGATCCCAGCATTGCGCATAAGAAAATTCATTCACTAAACGTTCATAAGCTTGCTTGGCTTCTTTTAACTGTCCCGCTTTGCGAAACGCTTCCCCGCGAATATAAAGGGCAGTCCCCACATCGTTTAACGCCCAATATTTAAAAATTTCCTCGCGGGATTGCCACGGATATTCTTTCAAAGAACCTTGCATTTCTTTCGCTTTGTCTGCGTAAAGCTCTAAGACTTTATCCGTATAGGCGACCACCGCCGCGGTTTCATTTTTATCCAGAGCTTTCCACGCTTGACCTGCCAGGAAAGAAGACGTATGATCGCCGAAATCCAAAGTATTGCCGGAATCGATCATCGCTAATTTTTCCTTCGCGGCTTCCGCTGGTTTCCAAAACCAACCATTCGGATCCCAGGCTTGGCCATAGGTGAATTCTTCCATAACTTTCTTGAACGCCGCTTTTGCCTGATCTTTCATATCGGCCCGGCGATACGCTTCCCCTTGAATAAAATAACAAGTTGCCACATCATTCAAAGCCCAAAACCCAAAAATTTCTTCTTTGGGGCCGTTCGGATACGCTTGCAATCCGCTCTGCATTTTTTTCGCTTGCGCCGCGTATAACTCCGCGCATTTATTTGTGTAGGCCAAAACCGCTTCTACATCTCCCTGCTTCAACGCATCCCACGCCTTGGTCGCTAATGTCGATGATTTATAATCGCCGAAATTATAAGTAGCCGCGGAAGCAAACGTGGTTAAGCCAAAAACAAACCCTACTACCATAACCAAAAACTTTTTCATACCTTCCTTCTCCTTTCTTGCTCCAGCCTCAAGTTGAGATTAAGGGACTCTCACAAAAGTCCCATTACTGGAATCCGGCAGCCGGATAGAATTGATAAAAAACCCACAACTAATTATACCTGATGCCGACGGAAAATGCCACTTTTTATTCGCGGCATAACTGTTTATATGCCAATATGTTGCGTCTTTAGCAAAAAAAAAATTGTCCCGACTTAAATTATTTAGGTAAATTATTTTCAATTTAGAAAAATTTTTTATTCCAAACTCCTGCATAATAAAAATAAACTTTGCGCAGTTGGCGCTCAAAAGGGCTGTGCTGGCCTTTGCCCTGGGACGTCATACCAAACCATTCTTCATAATACAGCCCTCCCGGAAACGGACCAATCGCGTTCGACTTCCGGTCATGTCTAAACGGCTCATAATTCTTCCACCATTCATCCGTCCACTCAAACGCGACACCGCCCAAAGCGTTGCCCACGCCGCGAGACCGGCCTGCCAAATTCTCTTCAATATCCATCCAATTCCCCTGATGATAATTCATCTGCGCGGTTTCGGCCTCGTCCATATTCAAATTCGCCGCGAACGCCGGACAGCCATATTCCGTGATCATCGCCGGCCGGCCGGTAGCGTCAAACACCTGCTCCCAAAAAGCCCCAAATCCATAATCCCCCCGATAAACATTAGCGCCGAAGATATCGACGTTCGGACTGTATTTCGCGAATATATCCAGAAACAAGGTGTCTCCATTGGCGATGGCAACCGGATGATTCGAATCCAGTGACTTGATCATTTGCGCGACTTCATCCACAAATTTGAAATACGCCTCCGGCTTTTTATCCGCGTTACACGCCACACCGTAATTATTCTCATTGCCTAAAAGCCACAACAAGACATAGGGCTCGTCTTTATGTTCCAAAACCATGTCCCGCACCGAGGCCATCATTTTCTTTTTCTGCTCCGGGTCTTCATAATCCGTGCCCTTCGACCAAGAAGCCCCGGAACCAAAAGTATATTTTCCCAGGAAATCGCCGATAATAATTCGAATGCCATAGCGTTTAAATAGATCGCGTAACACCGCCTTATTTAAAGGAAACGGCTGGTGATACATCCGCAGCGTGTTGACGCCCATCTCTTTCATCAACTGAAAATCGCCAACTGACTTTTCATTCGGATCTTGAATATCATTATGATTTTTATCAACCCACGCCTCGTAGGGGCCGTCCAACAAGCCGTCATTGTTGCTGTCAAATGTCATCCAGTCGGCTAAGGTGCCTTTGTCCGGACTCTGGCCGACTTTGGTCGGCGCATATGTCATGCCTTTAATCACATAGGGTTGATCATGGACCATCAGCTGCCAATGCATATTCTCATATTGCACCAGCCGCACTTCACCTTCGCCCAAGCGTTTGATCACTTTCCCTAAAGAACAACGCTCCTCGGGATTTAAGGTGTCTTTCACCTTGCCCAACATCCCTTTTTTAAAAATCTTCCCCGGGTAAGTAATAAAAACATCATTCTTCGTGTCATTATCAAAACCATTCAAAACTTTCACGTTCATCCATTTATAATCCAACCCCAATTCCGGATGGACGCGGATAATGTGCCGGATCTTGGCCACCGCCGCTTGAGCCGGATACCAGGGCGTTTGCCAATAGGTCATGGAAACCGTGTTGGGCAGATGCACAACCAAGGCGTGATAAGCTTTGAGCGCCTCATAATACATCTCGGCTTTTTCGAAAATCATGCCTAAATAAAAAAGCCGCACGCCCCACGGTTCCGGCGCGGTCACCCATTTGAAATACGCGGCCTCCAAATCATCCGTGTTCACATAATCCCAATGCCGGCCTTTAAGTTTGCCCTCGCGCAAATACTGACGGTAGCGCGGATTTTTATAAATGCCATTCTCGTTAGGATAAATGCCTTCCCCCGCCGCGTTCGCCAATCCCACCAAATCCGCGATGGAATATTTATAATGATCCGTACCCACGTCGATAAACTGCCCGTATTTGGTGTAATCAATAATTTTATCCGTGCCCGGCGTGGCAAGATAGGGTCTGGTCCGCGGAGTTTTTTTGAAATGTTTCGCGTCTTCTTCTTCCGATTTTCCGGAACAGACGTCGACACTGTCCTGACTTTTTTCCGCGATCGACCAAAACGAACCGCGGCTGGGATCCCAGGCCTGAGCCCAGGAATAATTTTTTATCACGCGTAAAAAAGCCTTGCTGGCATCATCGCAGCGGCCGTCATTCATTATCGCTTCCGCTTGGACGAACAAAAGCGTGCCCACGTCATTGAGCGCCGCGTACGCGCTTTCTTCGCCGCGCAGGGGAAAATTTTTAAGTATTTTTTGTTCCCGGTCCGCCTCCGCTCCATAATGCTCAAGCCCATCCCGCACCAGCTGATCCAAACGCTTAAAATCCCTTTTGCTCGACGCCTCCCAAGCCTGGGTGACTAATTCGGAAGACGACGTCAACGCCGCGGCGCCGGACGGCGCATTGGACCCGGAACGCGTGTCCTGGGCCGCGGCCCAGAGCGGACCAACGGCAAGCAACATCATTAAAAACGAAATCAAAAATAAAAGTTTTGTTTTCATCCGACGATAGCTCCTGAAGAAAGGCCTTTAACAATATGTTTTTGCATCAGCAAATAAACCAAAAGGATCGGGATCACCGAGATCGTCAAACCCGCCATCAGCACGGGATAATTGACGCTGTAAACCCCTTGAAACAACATGATCCCCCGCTGCAACGGCATTAATGACGGATCGTTCAACAAAAGCTGCGCGAGAATGTATTCGTTCCAGACATTGAGCGCGTTGAAAATCACAATGACCGCGATGGCCGGACGCGCCAAAGGCAAGGCCACATACCACCATATACCGAGCCGCCCGCATCCGTCGAGACGCGCCGCGTCTTCCAGATCCGGCAGCATTTTATCAAAAAACGTCTTGAGCAATAAAATGCTCATCGACAACCCCAGATTGATCATACACAATATATAACCAAACCGCGTGTTAACCAAACCCAATTTATTCATCATCACATAAAGCGGCACAAAACTACCGGGGAGCGGGATCATCATCGCCAAGACAAATACATAAAAAAAGAAATTTCTTCCCGGAAAACGCAACCGCGAAAACGCGTAAGCCGCCAAGGAGGCGATGAAAACAATCCCGGAGACCACACTCGCGGTGTAGATAACGCTATTGATAAAATAAATCCCAAAATGACCGTCCACCCAGGCCTGAACATAATTCGCAAAATGCAACCGCGCCGGAATTAGAGCGGTATCCGCAAAAATAGTATCCATCGACATCAAAGACGACCGGACCATCCAGAACAAAGGAAAAAGACAGGTTAAAGCGACGATGAGAAGAAAAGAATGGATTCCGAATCCTTTCCCGCAATCCGCCCATTGATAATAATTCCAGTTACCGTTGAGCTTCGCCATGGTTAAATCCCGTCCCCGGGAGCCTCTGACTCTCCCCCGCCATTATGCCGGTTTCATCTTGCCCGCCAGCGCTCTAAACGCCACCGAAACGCCGACCAAAATCGCGCCGAACGTGACCCCCATCGCGCAGGCATAACCAAAACGATTCGTCCCGGTCATCGCCGATAGAATCCGCGTCACCGGAACTTCCGTGTGATAAACCAACCCTTGTCCGACCATAGACAAAATCAAAACAAAAACCTGCATCGAGCCTAACACGGTGAGAATCATCACCACCCAGATCACCGGCATCATCAGCGGAAGGGTAATATTTTTAAAAGCGCTCCAACTCCCCGCTCCGTCGACGCGAGCCGCCTCATACAGCTGTTTATCGACCGTTTGCAAACCCGCCAAAAGCATCAAAAAACCCCAGCCAAACCCTTTCCAACTATGGACCAGGGCAATACAGATCAAAGCGGAATCCGGATTGGACAACCAATTATGCGCTAAATTTTGAAAACCCAGCTTACTCAAGGCGTAATTTAATAGCCCATAATATTCGCCGTTCTGTGACCCGGCGTTCAAAATCCACCGCCAAATAAAACCAACCACCACTTCGGATAAAATCGGCGGAATAAAAAACACGACGCGGTAAAAATTTTTCGCCCGAATATCCCGGTCACAGGCTAAAGCCAAAGCCAAGGCCAGCATATTCTGCAGGGTCAAAGCGATGAATGTGATAAACCCGGCGTTGAGCAGGGATTGTCCCCAGATTCTGTCGTGAAATAATTCCCGAAAATTATCGAACCCGACATAGGTTTTATGCAAATCAATGCCGTTCCAATCCCGGAGCGATAAATTAAAAATTTCAAAAAACGGATAAATATAAAAAATCCCGAAAATCACTACCGCGGGAATGATAAACGCGTAACAGCGCAATGCCTCCATGCCGCTGGAATAAGGAAAAGCCCCGATTTTCGCTTTCATATTCTTTGACGCTTGGCCTTTTGTCATTTGTCATTTTTTTTTCGCCATCACCCGGACCTTCACCGCCTGAACTTCTTGGGCCACCTGTTGGGGAGTTTTCTCGCCGATCACAATCGATTGCAGGCCGCGATCCAGCGCCTCGGTAACCAAAGGATGCTCATTATACGGCCAGATCGTCGGATGCGTGGTCTGGTCCATGACCTTGGCAAAATCCGCCAACACCGGCGGGATATCCGATAAAGCCGCCCGATTCGCCGGCAGGTTAAGCGTGGCTTGCGATAAAAATGTCTGCTGCTCTTTCGCGGTCAACCATTTTAAAAAAGCGACGGCTTGTTCTTTGTTCGGAGAATGATTATTCACCACAAACGATGACCCGGCGCCTCCCCATATCTTCATGGGCCGTTCGGAATTGATCACCGGAGGCATCATTACCCCGTATGCTAATTTGGGATTCATCTGATTGTAAACATTGACGCACCAATACCCGTTGAAAGCAAAGGCGGCACGCTCCAAAGCGAAAGCCTGCTCAGCGTCTTTGTTAGTTTTCGTCACAATTCCTTCGGCTAACACGCCGGGCGCGGCCATGGTTTGAAACACCCGGAGCACCTTTAGCCATTCCCCAGAGGTATAAGCTAATTCACCGCGAAAAGTGGCCATGACTTTTTCTTCGCCCATAATGTTAAAAGCGTAATTAGAGGCAAAACAATCCACCATCCACATCTCCCCCCAACCGGAAACAAATCCGGTTACACCCACGCGGTGGAGAGCGGCGACATCGGCCATAAACTCATCAAACGTCAGGGGTGGACGCGCAATTCCCGCCTTTTTGAGTAAATTTTTATTGTAGAGCATCTGGATATTGGTGACGTCGATCGGCACGCCATAAATACCCGGGGGGATTTTGTAAATATTGCCTTGCGGAAAACGATTCACATCTAAAGCTTGAGCGAAAAAACTTTTCTCCCAGGCGCCGTTATCTTTTTTAAAATACGGGCTGAGGTCAGCGACAAAACCATTGTCAATGAACGAGGCGAAAATTTCTTTTTTATCGAGGATCCCGTAAATATCCGGCAACACGCGCGCTTGCGCTGCCGCAATGATCCGTTGGGTGTAAGTGTCCGACGGGGCGTAAAGTTCCACCTGCACTTTGACGCCGGTTTGCTTCGCATACCGCCGCGCCAATTCCTGCAAAGCCGGGTCGCGATCCGTCATCCAATGCCATAAGGTAATCGTGTTCAGGGGCTCCCGGGGTTTTCCGCAGCCGCAAAAAATCAACACGCCCAATAAAATTATGACAATTTTTTTCATTTGTCCAAAAATTGAGAAAGACGGTCACGCCCCTTGAACCGCTGCCGCTAAAAAACCGCTCATTTTGAGATCCGCTAAAAATGAAGGGGTACTATATCACTCCAAAAAACAAATGTCAAAAAAGAGTTTTACGTAACAGGTTATGCAGCGTTAACTAATTCGCGGGCAAATCATGGGGAGAGGGATGGGTCACTTCAAACAGACGGGACAGCCGCGTCAGCTGCGGTTCCGGAAACTGCATACCAACGTCCCAATTTTTCTCATTCAGCGAATGTTTCCACACCACCCTGCCGCGCAACACTAAAGACGGTTTTCCATCAGGCAATTCCACTTCTACGATCACGTGATCATCTAAAAATAATGTTTCCGTGGTAGACAAACGCGCCCCCTGGGCTGAGGCGTCGCGCAAAACAACCTCCTCGCCAAAATCGCTACGGCTGTCTTTGAATTTCGCCGGAAAACGCGCGATAAAACGTTGAAATAGACGCCGCTCGTCTACAGAAGCAAATCTCGGCTGCATATTATACCCTATCGCGAAAATACTGATCGATCCGGGATTTGGAACCGCGTAAAATGCTTTCGAATTCCATGCCAACGCGATAACCGCCCACCGGTTCCGGTCGCACCCATTTTACCCGTCCGATGACAAAAACCGGATTTCCCTGTTCTTCCAAATCCAATTCCACCGCGATTTTGTGATTCAGCGGAATCGGCTGCTGCGAAACAAACCCTAAGCCTCCCCGACTAAAATCAACGGTTTGGGTCTGATCAAAAACCCCGGCGGCCTGACCTTCTACCGGAACAGCGCAAACCAGCCGCGGACATTTTCTCTGATTCTTCATAAGTTGAGCGCTTTCTCTTAGATGAAATCTTTATTATGATAATACCACTTGGGGATTGATTTTCAATCGGAACACTCAAAGAAAACGTTTTCCCGGTTGAAATATAATCTATTTTCAGCGAAAATGCAAATTGATAACGATAATATTTTTTTCCTGGAGTTGTTCCGGCGGTATCCCGACGCGCCAAAACGCCGCGATACCTAGGGGCAGACCTAAGAAAAAGTTCATTTGAATTTTGAATGGGTAAGTAAGGCTAAAAAGGAATGTTTATGTGGGTCGTTGACATTGTTGTCTTATGCAGCCTCGGGTATTTTTTTTATCAAGGTTATACGCAAGGCATTTTGCGCGTGCTGATCCAGCCGCTTGCCTTAATCTGCGGTCTGGCGTTTGGCTGGTATTCGTACGCGATCAATCATAATATTCTGCGCGCCCTGCTTTATTGCTTCAGCGTCACAATCCTATTGCGCTGGATAGCCTCGCTTATCCTCAAAATCCTGAATGACCACCCGCAAGCCCCCAAACCCTCCGCGTTCAGCGCGGGGAGCGCCGCTGCCGTCAGTGTGCTTTGGGGGGCATTTCTCGTCGGACAATGTGTGGTGTTATTAGGAATTTTCCCGCTGAAAATCGGCCCGCTCAAAACAATATCCGAAAACGCGCGCTCCTCGATAACCTTCCGCGCGCTCAGCCGGCTGATCCCCGGTATCGACCTGCTTAAAAACGTGAATTCCGAAAAAACGCAATCCACTTTGCGCGACCCCGCGCCCAACGCGGCGTTTAAAAAATGGCCGGAATATCAAAACCTGATCGAAGACGAAGCCTTACAAAAAATATTTTCGGACGAGGAGTTTAACCGTTTGCTGCAGGAAAAGAATATCCCGGCTTTGTTGAACCACCCCAAATTTCAGGAGCTGCTGCAAAATAAAGCTTTGCTGGAAAAATTTTTCAAATTTCAAAAGCGGATGAACGAATAATTTACTTGCCGACGCAAAATTTTGTGAAAATCGCTTCCACCAGATCCGCGTCTACGCTGCGTCCCGTGACATTGTCTAACGCGTTAACCGCGGTTTTAATCTGTTCCGCGACGAATTCCGGCGATAAATTTTGCTGGACCGCCTCCAAGGCCTCCTGGGCTTGACGCAACGACGCGACGTGTCGTAAGTTGGTAACCAGAACCTCGCCCGCCGCGAGCGGCGTACCCTGATCAACTAATCCCAATATGCGCTGTTCCAGATTTTCTAGGCCCTCGCCAGTAAGCGCGGAGATTTGAACTGCCGGCTTTCCCGCGGCGCGCTGTGTCATTTGCCGAATAGTCTCCGGACGGCCGCGGTCGCATTTATTCAACACCACCAAACCCGGCCGCGCCCCCGCCGCAGCATACAATTCAAAATCTTCCGGAGTCAAAGGTTCGCTTGCGTCGATTAAAAACAAAATCAGATCCGCGGCCGCTATAGCCGCGCGGCTGCGGCGCACCGCCTCTTCCTCAATAGAGTCGCGGCCTGCCAAAAGGCCCGCGGTGTCAATCAACCGAAACAAAACGCCGTCGATCTGGATCGATTCTTCAATCGTGTCCCGGGTCGTGCCCGCGACGTGAGAAACAATCGCCCGGTCTTGACGCAGCAGCAGGTTCAACAAAGAAGATTTGCCGACATTCGGCCGGCCGCATAAAACCGCGGTCACGCCGTCGCGCCATAATTTTCCCTGGTCCGCCGAGGCCAAAAGTTTAGCGATGGCTGCCCGCGCCTGATCAAGGCGCGGCCATCCCGGGTCAGCGGTGGCCGCTGGCGGATCATCATCGGGAAAATTCAAACGCGCTTCCAGTTCAACATAAACCGCCATCAGACATTCGCGAATATTTTCCAGCTCGACGGACAAATCGCCTTTGAGCTGATTCTGGCTGACCCTTAAAAAATTATCCGAGCGCGAATGAATTATATCCAACACCGCTTCCGCTTGCGCCAAATCAATCCGGCCGTTTAAAAAAGCGCGCTTGGTGAATTCTCCCGGTTCCGCCAGACGAGCCCCGTTACTCACCGCTAAATCCAGGACCGCGCGCAAAACCATAGTCCCGCCGTGACAACTGATCTCGACGACATCTTCCCGGGTATAACTTTTCGGGCCGGCCATCACCACGCACAAAGCCTCATCCACGGTTGCAATATTTCCCGCGTTATCCTGACGAAAAACCTGGCCATAATGCGCGGTAAACGGCGCGAAAGACGATGGCTTGCCGCCGTGCTTACCCGCGAAAATCCGGTCAGCAACTGCGAAGGCCCGCGGCCCGCTCAGCCGCACTATCCCCAAACCGCCCACCCCCGCCGGCGTGGCGATTGCCGCAATCGTGTCTTCCCTTGCATTATATTGCCCCATGATTAATCCTCGAATTACGGGGACACGCGCTTAATTCGGCGATATCCATATTGAAATATCGCGTCTTTTCGCCGAATTAAATGCCTGCCCCCAACCCGCTTGCTCTGGCTTCCGCCACCACAAACACCGAACCGGTTACCAAAATATACTTCGGGCTGTCGCGCCGCGCCTCATCCAGAGCGTCGGCTACGCCGGCGGTCAAAATAACCGGCCGGTCGCTGAAATAGCTTGCTAATGCCGGCAGGTTGAAGGCGCGCGCCCGGGGGTGCCTTGACTTGGTCGCGACAATTTTTTCCGCGATGGGATCCATGACCCGGCAAAACGCGGCGCTATCTTTATCCGCGGATAATCCGATGACCAGCGTGGCTTTTGCTCCCGGAAAAAGCGCCGAAAAAGTTTCCGCCAAAACCCGCGCGGAATCCGCGTTATGCGCGGCATCCAAAATCACATAAGGGTCCCGGCTGAATATTTCAAAACGGCCCGGCCATTTGGTCTTAAGCAAACCCGACCGGATATGCTCCGGAGCAACGGAAAAACCCTGACGGTTTAAAGCCTCAACCGCGCCAATGGCAGCAGCCGCATTGTCCATTTGATGTTTTCCGATCAAGGATAATTCCAGCGCCTCGTAAAAAGCATCCGCGCTGCGCAAACTAAACCGCGTCACCTCCGTCGACAAATCCAAAAGCTGCCGTTGAAACAAGGCAGTGTCAACCCACTTTTTTCCCCAGCGGAGGCAGCGCTCAATCAAAACTTCCCGCGCCGCGTCCGGCTGAGAGCCGATGACAACTTCACCGGCGCCTGGCTTAATGATCCCCGCTTTTTCCCCCGCGATCGCCGCAACTGTTTCCCCCAAAATAGCCGTATGTTCCAAACTAATTGGCGTTACCACGCTTACCAAAGCGTCCGCCGCATTCGTCGCGTCCAAACGCCCGCCCAAACCCGTTTCCAAAACTACCAGATCGACTTGCTGCTGCACAAAATAAACAAACGCCGCGGCTGTCATTACTTCAAAAAAAGTAAAACTTAATCCTTTTTTTGCCAAACCGTCCCCGGCGGATTTTACCAAAGTCATCACCCGGGCAAAATCCTCACGCCGGATCATATCCGGAAACAAATCCGCGGCGTAGACTCCGTGGCCTGACACAGCCGTTGTAAGGGCTTCCCTCATGGGCGCCGGTTGCTCTAAAGCGGCCGCATAACGGGCGCCCACAAGCCTGATTCTCTCCCTCACATCAAACATATGCGGCGACGTATACAGCCCCACGCGATACCCCGCAGCGCCGCCGATAGCGGCGAGCATCGCGCAAACCGATCCTTTGCCTTTTGACCCGGCGACATGAACACAGCGTAACGTTTTTTGCGGATCGCCAAGAGCTGACAACAAACGCTCTACCCGGGACAAATCAAAATCGTTCACGCGTACCTGATGTAAAAATTTTTCGAAATTGGCTAGGGAATCAATATAGGATACGGTTTCAGGAAAGGTCATATAGGACACCAGGACACCAAACACAAGACACAAGTATTCTGTTTGAACGCTGTATTTGAAAATGAAAAATCAGGCAAACATTACAAAATGTTTCAAATACCTAAACGACATGACTTGTGTCCTGTGTCTTGTGTCTTGTGTCCGTATCTTGTGTCTTTCAATGCTTAAAATGTCGAACGCCCGTCATCACCATCACCAGCCCCGCCTTGTCCGCCGCCTTAATAACATTCTCGTCTTCAATGGATCCGCCGGTTTGAATCACGGCTTTGATCCCGGCTTTCACGGCTAAGGTGATATTATCGATCTTGGGTATAAAGGCGTCGGAAACCAACACCGCTCCGCGGGCGGATTTGCCAGCCTTCTCAATCGCGATTTTTACGCTTTCCACCCGGCTGGTTTGCCCGCATCCGATGCCGATGGTTTGCGTGCCTTTTACCAAAACTATCGCGTTAGATTTAACGTGTTTTACCAGGGACCAGCCAAACAGCATGGCCTTGATCTGGAATTCAGTCGGCTTTTTTTTCGACACGACCTGCAGTTCGTTTTCCGATAAAACCCGTTCATCCCGCTCCTGCAAAAGCAATCCGCCGTGTACCCGTTTAAAATCATATCCGCCTTGTTTGACCAAGGCTAAATCCAATTCCAGTAAACGGATATTTTTTTTCTGAGTTAAAATCTCCAGACCCCGCGGATCATATCCCGGCGCGATCACGCATTCCACGAAACCGGCTTTACTAATGCCCTGGGCGGTTGCCTCGTCTACCACGCGGTTAAGCCCGATAATTCCGCCAAACGCTGAAATCGGATCCGCTTTCCAAGCCGCTTTAAACGCCTTGCACAAGAAGGAATCCATCGCGACGCCCGTCGGATTATTATGTTTGATCACGACAGCCGCCGGTTGCGGCAAACCGCTGAGAAAATCCACGGCCGCGTTCAGATCAAGAATATTGTTAAAGGAAAGCTCTTTACCGTGCAATTGGCGCATCCGCGCCAACCCGGTTTCATCACCGGCCTCGCGGAAAAACGCGGCTTTTTGATGCGGATTCTCGCCGTATCGCAAGTCCTGCAGCTTGGTGTATTGCGGCAGATAATCGCGCGGCAAGCCCATCAGATCATCCGCCTGCAATTTCCGGCTGAGATATTCCGCGATAATCGAATCATAGCGCGCGGTATGCCGAAACGCTTCGACACTCAACCCGAACAAAACCCGGTCCGGTAAAATCCCGGTGTTTTGTTTCAGCTCGCCAAGAATTTCGTCATACCGCGCTGGATTGCACAGCACTGCCACACTGCGATAATTTTTCGCGGCGGAACGCAGCATCGACGGCCCGCCGATATCGATATTTTCAATTGCCTCATTCAGAGTGACATTTTTCTTTTTCGTCACGCTCTCAAACGGATAAAGATTCACCACGACCATATCAATCAGCCCAATGCCGTGTTTGGCAATCTGGGCCATATGCTCTTCTTTATCGCGCAAAGCCAACAGTCCGCCATGAATCTTCGGGTGCAAGGTTTTCACGCGGCCATCGAGCATCTCCGGAAAACCGGTGTAATCACCGACCTCAATTACGGACAGTCCGGATTCCCGCAATTGCTGAGCCGTCCCGCCGGTCGATACGATCTCCACGCCCAAAGCATTCAATCCCTGCGCAAAGGCAACAATGCCTTTTTTATCGGAAACGCTGATGAGGACTCTTTTGACTTTAATCATTAAAATACCTTCTTCATCTTATGCCGCTTGCGTTCCGACGGCTTGGCGTGAAAACGACGCTCTTTCAGCTCCATCATAAACCCGTCTTTTTGACAGGCTTTTTTAAACAGACGCATCGCCTTTTCAAAATTCATGGTGTCCGACACCTTAACT
>JADFXQ010000080.1 GCA_015233495.1 Candidatus Omnitrophota bacterium
TACAACGGCCAAAGCTAAAGTGCGGAAAAACGGAGACTGCTTGAACCCGGCTGTGAACATGGCTGATTCTCCTTTTTAAGAATATGTAGCTTCGTTACGTTTACGCAGAGCAAAAATCCAAACAATTTTCTTCTGGTCATCAACATCGTACAACACCCGATGATTGCCTATCCGTATACGATATTGAGCCGCAAATTGATAAAGCACAATCGGCGGGACAAGTTGCTTGAACGGTTTACGGCCAAATGGCCGCGGGTCATGTTCCAGTGACCGGATCACGTCCAAGACAACTGATTGTTCACTCTTCTTAAGATGAGCCAGTTCTTTATAAAATTTCTTCTGAATCGCGGCGGTCGGAAACTGCGCGGTATAATTCATCCTGAAACTCATCCTTTATCGTTTAAATACCGGTATCCCTTTTTTGCCCTTTTGAATCGCTTCCCGCCCGGCCAAGACTAAGGAACGCGTGGCCGGATCATTGATCTCCTCGATCAAATCGAGGATCTCCAGCATTTCGCCGTACGGCACAACAACATTCGTCGGTGTCCCGTGTTCTGTCACAACCAAGGGACGTTTTTGTTTCAGCAATGCGGAAAACTTTTCCTTGAATTCCCGCACGCCAATGTGCGGCGCTCCCAACAAATCCAACGCGATATTCATAGATTCTCCGGGTTATAAAATTGTAGACGCATTTAAGGCTACAATTACTGTACCATGCCTCCGGCAATATGTCAATTTCACCCGCGCCATTTTCGCCGGTTTGTTACGCCGCGGACAATCTCTGGTTGTCCGCTCAATCTCCTTGCGTTAGGCGGACAAATCCGACGCTTCCGGTTCTTTTCCCGGACTCAACGCCGGTTTACCGGGGAAGGAAGACACAGTCTTGCCCTTCGGCCTCTGGGGCTTGGCAAAACCCAGATACGCCGGTAAAGACGGGATCAGCAGCATTTTCTCCATCTCCGGATACAGCCCGTCGACATGATTGAATATTTCCACGGGCTGTTGCAGCAAAGGCAAAGGAACCCCGCGCGCATCGCGTTTGATCTTAAGGCCGCCGAATGTCTTTTCCAAATCAATACCGCCGGTAGGTGTCGAACTGCTGTCCCCGCTATCATCTACACTTTCGCCGCTCGAGTTTGGTCGTGCGGATGATTCCGGGGCCTGTTCCAAATATTGTCCATTCCCAAATAGACCTACCGCCAACAGAGGCAAATTTGTAAAATCTCCAACATGTTGAAATGTATGCCTGCCGGCTTCCGATCCCTGATCAACAGATAAATCAATGGTTGTGCCTGTGCTATCAAGATCAACTCTCATCGTCCCGACTCTATCATTTCCATACTTCACATGATATGACGTCGACTTACCAAACAGATTAGAACCAAATTTAAAATATGCAGTAGCCTCCCATCGTTCCTGCGCTTGGGTGGGATTGAGTGGGGATGTCTTTTCTACTGGAGGATTTTGTTCTCCTAATAATAATATAAACGTTAAAAAACTTTGCCCGTCTTGATATGTCGATTGAACATATCTCGGCACACGATATGTTCCAGCTCCTATACCACGAAAAATAGTCAAAGTCAGTCTTGCGCGAATTGCAGATCCGCGATTTAAAGTCGAACTTTGTCTCGCGTTATGATCAGGGTACTCTGCTTCCAGAGTGCCCAGCCGTCCCGTACCATCTTGCAATTCAAAACTCACGCGATTGTCCGTTCTTTGCGTCTCGCGAATCGTCAACGGCGACGCTGCTGTTGTTTTGGTCGATGGGTTGCTGCTTCTTAAGTCTACGGTCGCGGCAAAAACTGTCCCGTTCTCGGTGGGACTAAAGACTCCGTCTTGTTTTGTCAGCGTGGCCGGCGACGCCGCCTGTGCCAATTCTATACCGCCGGAAAAATATTTCCGGGACGTGGTCTCTTCGGTCACGGGATTGGTTTCTTCCTTGACATAATCGAACGCGCCTTTTTTAAACGCTTCCAAATATTGCCGGTAAATCTGTTCTTTCGCTCCCGGGTCATTGTGATCCACGCCTTTGGTTTTGTTTTTATCAACGTAAATCTTGCCCAGAAAGCTTTCTTTCAAATTGACCTTGTACCATGCCGCCAAAATCATTGAATTGTAAATCTGCCGCAGATTCGCGAAATTCTTGCCTTCATTCACTTCTTTTTCGATCGCGGGGATGATGATTTCTTTAGTGATCTGGGACGCTAAAGCTTGTGTCGCTTTGGCTTGGGGACGGGCGCCCACGAGCCTGCCTGCCGTGGCAGGGGGCGCCCCTACGTTTTCCGGATCCCGGTTGTTCTTGGTCATTGCCAAATAATCTTGCTCCATCATGACCTTCAACTTATTCTTCAGCACAAACACCTTTGCCCCATCCTGATAAACCACGGGCTGTTCTGGGACAATCCATACCTTATTAAAGGTATCCACCGGAATGTCTTCCGTGCCGTATTTCGCCTTGACTTGGGCATAAACCTTGTTCCAAAAATTCCGGCCTAACTCGCGCTCCGGATACATGAGCGACGCGGTCAGTTGTTTTAAAATATAATCCTGGATCAGCAAATCCCGGCCCATTCCGGTTTTGCCGAACAGATCCGGAATGATCCGATTTTTTTCATAAGGCGACAAATTGACCCACATATCTTTTTCGGGAACCGTCAAGGACGCTAAAAAATATTTGATCAGTTTCAGCGATTCTTGTTTCAAGGCCTCGCCTTTGATTTTGTCATGTCCGGTGTCAACGATAAAGTCGATCTTGAGCGGATTTTCCGGATGGATCACCAACCCGCGGATCAGAGTCGGTATATATCCCGGAGTTGGATTTACCATCACGCCCGGCGGCGGAAATATCAGGGTTTGGCCGAACACCGCCTGACCGGGGATCAGCGTAAGGCTGAAACTGAAAATCATGGCCGCGGATAGGATGCGGAATAATTTAGATTTTTTAAATTTGGCTGTGAACATGGGAGTCGCTCCTTTTAAAAATTAAAATCATTGATTTTTCGCGCCTTAGGAAAATGCGCTTAAAATATAACACATAAATCTCAAAAAACAAGTTTTTGAAATTGATTGCCCCGAACCGGTGGGTTGTGCATAATAGTTGCCATGCCGCGCGCTAAAAAACTCTCAATCCGACAAATTTTGCTTCTCATTCTCTATATCCCGGCCTTTGGCGCCGGATTGGTTTTTCTGGGGATTAATCTGTATTTTCATTTTCACGGCCAAGGCGGGTATACCCAGGAACCGGGAGGCCAGTTTGCCGGGTTTAAAGACGTTTTAAAAAACGAGCACAAAGTCAATTACATTACCAACCGCGATATTACCCCGGAAAAAAATGACGGGCAGTTTCTCATGTCCCAGTATCAATTGGCGCCCACAGTCATAGAATTGAATTCCAAGGACAATCGGTTCAGCATCATTGACACCAATGATCCGCAATTCGCGCTAAACACTTTAAAATCAACCAATTCCATTCCGATTATTGTGAATGAATACGGCAAAGTGCTCGCGGTGAAAAAATGATTCTGTTGCCTTATATTGTATCCGGGTTCACCGGATTCACCATTCTCCATTATTTAAAGATAACCGCGCCCCGGGCTTTGTTGTTCAACTTAAGCCTGGGGCTGGGATTATGCATCAACGGGCTATTTACTTTTGCGTCGATCCTGATTTTTCAACAATATCACCCCGCCACGGTGATTGGCTTTAACCTAGCCGCGCTGTGTCTGATTTTATTTTTAACCTGGCAGCGAAACCCCGCAGTTTTTATCCAAAAATCGACGGCTTCCTTCTCATTTTGTGCGTCCGGATTCCCGATTTTTTCCTCCTTCTTTTGGCTGACGATCACAATCCTAATGATCTATTTCGCCCACCAATTCCCTTTCGGCCTGTGGGACGGCTGGGCGCTGTATAGCATGAAAACCAAATTTTTGCTTTTTGCCGGGAAAAACTGGACGGACCTGACCCGTCAGCTCCATTGGCATACCCAGCCGGATTATCCTTTATTGTTGCAATCCCTGAACGCCTGGCTATATACCCTGACGGGCCGCGATCTGGCGTATTTGACCCGTTGGAACGGCATACTGCGTTCTTTGCTCTGCCTGCATCTGCTCTACGCGGGTTTAAAACATTTGACCTCGCCCAAAATCGCTTATGCCGTCACCGCTTTGCTGGCTTTCAACCCGATTTATTTTTCCAACGCGATTTCCCAATACGCGGACATCACCCTCAGTTATCAGATTCTCGCTATTTTGATGTGTTTGTTGCTCGGGCTTAACCAAAAAGCAAAATCCTACTTTTTAACCGCCGGCTTGTTCGCGGGATTGCTGACCTTCACCAAAAATGAAGGCATTGTCATGGCCGGCTTGTTTGGGATGATCCTGTCAGCGGTATTACTGCTCTGTCCCCGGCAAGAACGCAAAACCAATTTGGGTTTTTGGTTGGCTTGGGTCAGCGGTTTTATCCTCACCTGCTGGCCTACGCTGGTTTTCAAAATTTGCTTCGCGCCGGCCAACCGCGACATGATGGGCGGGATTGATTTCGCGGCCTTAAAATTTTTCAATCTCCACGGCCTGATCGTCTTAAGCGTTTTTACGCTAAAAGAAATCCTGAAACCCGGATGGATCGGGCTCTGGGTCATGCTGCTCGCGACAACACTGCTCTTCCTGCCGCGGCTATTTAAAAAAGAAAATAAAATCGGGGCTTTCTTTTTTATCGGCTATGGCTTGGTCTTGACCTGGATTTATCTCACCACGAAAAATTTCGATATGGTCTGGCGGTTGGTATCGACACTGGAGCGCATCATGCTGTATCTTTTGCCGGGATTGCTGTTTTATGTGGCGTACTGCGTATGGAAACGCCAACTATCGAATACAATCGAAAACACACCAGACCTCGGCGGGGCCAAGGGCGACGACGGGCGCCCACAAGCCTGCCTGCCGTGGCAGGAGGCGCCCCTACAAAAAAGCGAAGTGACGGCGGAGCCGCCATGCTTCGAGCGAAGCGAGATGGCGGCGGAGTGCCGATCCCAATCAGATCAGCCGGAGTGTCGAACCCATTCACTTCGACCCCCTTCCCGCTTCCACCTGCTTTCTTCCGGCTTAATATTCCTGTCAATGTTAGTCCTGCTCATCGCCGCCTACTGGCCGGCCTTGACTACGGATTATATTTTCCACGACGAAGTAAACCTGTTCATGGACCCGCCGATGCAGCAATGGCCGCTCACTGCCAAACGCAATTTTATCATGCTGGGCCGGTTTGTCGGCGCCGGCATATTCACCTTGACCAGTTGGGCGGTATACGCGATCCATGATTTAAAATTTTTGCGGCTCTTCGCCGTGTTCTTTTTAGCGATTTGCGCCTGGTTCACGGAAAAATATCTCCGACGGATTTTTCAAAACCGGATCATTTCCTTTGCCATTGCCGCCGCCATCTTTACCCTCCCGCCGTTTAACACCTTTATCATGGACGGCGGCATGACCTTCGACGAATTCGGCGTTGTCTTGGCCGTATTCGCGATTTGGGCCGTTAGCAAAATCCCGGCGGCCGCCGTCCTCAAAGACCGTCTGCGCAACAAATGGA
>JADFXQ010000081.1:0-4966 GCA_015233495.1 Candidatus Omnitrophota bacterium
TCCGTGACCGTTAAACGCACCTCATAATCGCCGGATTTTTCAAAAAGGTGATCAACCGTTTGCTCGCTGCTGGTCTGACCGTCGCCAAAATCCCAGGAATAGGAAATCTTCTTATCGTCCGGATCTTTTGACCCGGTCGCGTCAAAAGTAAACACATTGCAGCGCGGGCTGACCAATGGTTCCGTGGATACTAAATTTTTGGTCAGCTTCTCGGGAGCTGCCAGTTTCTCGGCCGCGCCAAGTTTAGAAGTTGACAATAAAAAAACACAGCAGCAAAACCAAAAAAAATTTTGTTTCATAACGGCCCTTTCTCCCGATGGGTACGACGAATATATGACCGCCTTTTCAAGGCAAATAATTATAACATAATCCTTTTAAACGCCTAACCATCATCAAAAATATTTCAAATGGTTCATTCGGCCGGCAATCACCTCATCCCAAAAAGCATTATCCTTATTTCTCCGCCGCAATTGCGCCGATCACGCCCTCTCGGGCCAAACTCAATATCTGCACTGTTTCCAAACGATTCGCTAAATTTTCCAAATTGGGAGCATAGACCCGGACGTAATTATCAGTCAACCCGCTCCATCCTGCGGACTTTTGCTCTTCAAATAACACGGAGATCTTCTGACCAATCAGGGTCTGATGAAAACAACGCCGCTTCTGGCTGCTCAACTGCCGCAATACCGCGCTGCGCTGGGAGATGATCGCCGGCGCAACCTTAGGGGAAAAATCTTTACTCGCCGCGAATTCCCGGTCGGAATAACTGAACACATGCAAATAATCAACTGCTAAATCGCGCAACCGCGCTTTGGTTTCGGCAAACCGCTCTTCGGTCTCTCCGGGAAAACCGACAATCACGTCACCGCCCAGACAAATGCCGGGGACCGCCGCTTTCGCCCGCTCCATAAAACGCGCCACATCAGCAAAAGTATGTCGGCGTTTCATCCGCTGTAAAACCGCGTCACTGGCGCTTTGTAACGGAATATGTAAATGCCGGCAAAATTTTGGATTAGTTCGCATCAAATCCAAAATCGCGTCATTTGCCGAGTGGGGTTCGATCGAAGAAATCCGCAGCCGTTGCAATCCGTTGATGGCAAGCAGCGCGGCCAAAACATCCGCCAAACGAAAATCCTGGTCGTGATACGCGCCGATATTGACGCCCGTGACTACCAATTCCTTATGCCCCTGTCCCACCCATTGCCGAGCTTCATCTAATAGATCGGCGAACTCGCGGCTGCGCGAGCGTCCCCGCGCGAACGGCACTTCGCAAAAAGCGCAAAACGCGTCGCAGCCGTCTTGAATTTTCAAATTCGGCCGGGTGCGGCTTTGCGCCGTAGACGGGTGGAACACCCGAAAATTATCAACGGAAATCTCCGGAACAATCACTGCCGGTCGCGGGACTTCCGCGCCAAGGGTTTCCCGGATAATCGCCGGTAAATCCATTTTACGGGAAGTGCCCACCACCCAAAAAACATTCGGCCAAGCCGCCAATTTATCTTTCTGAGTTTGGGCCTGGCACCCAATGAGCGCAATCCGGACCGCAGGGTTGCGTTTTGCCAAACGGATCACCCATTGCCGGCAATCCGCGTCGCCTTTGCCCGTGACAGTGCAAGTGTTGATCACTACGATGTCTGCGGCATCTCCCTGATCAACAACTCGAAACTGACCGTCTAAAACGAACGCCGCTTGCAAAGCCGCGGTCTCACTGGCATTGAGCCGGCAGCCTATGGTGTAAAAAAATATTGTAGGAATGGCCATATAAAAAAGACAAATGACAAAATTCAAATGACAAAAATTAAAAGCGCTCAACAGAAATCAATGCCGTAGAAATATGATTGTATTTCTTTTTTTTATTTTGTCATATCAAATTATTTTCCGCTTCGCATTTTGTCATTTGTCATTATAATCATAAAAAACTTAATTTCTATTTCTTGAATTATGAATATTGGTAAAATAAATATAGCTCAGCCTCTGGCCTTAGCGCCGATGGAAAATGTCACTGATTTTCCGTTTCGGTTCATGTGCCAATCGCTCGGCGCGGATTTGCTTTACACGGAATTTACCAGCGCGCAAGCTATCATCCGCGACGCGGCTAAGGCCTGGGCCAAAGCCGCGATCCGCGATGCCGAGCGCCCGATTGGCATCCAAATTTTCGGGCGGTCAATTGATGCTATGGCGGAAGCGGCGCGGCGGTTAGAAGTTTTAAAACCCGATTTCATTGATATCAATGCCGGATGCTGGGCCAGAGATGTCGTGCGCCACGGCGAAGGCGCGGGATTGCTTTTAGATCTGGTCCATTTTGAAAATTTAGTGAAAGCGGTGGTCCGCGCCACGTCAGTGCCCGTAACGGTGAAGACCCGATTGGGGTGGGACCCGGACCGGATCAACATCCTCACAGTCGCTCCTATGCTCGAACAGGCCGGAGCTCAGGCCTTGACAGTTCACTGCCGGACGCGCGATCAGGGATATCAAGGCGCTGCGGATTGGACTTGGCTGGAAAAAATTCGGCAAACCATCCGGATTCCTTTGATCGGCAACGGAGATGTTAAAACCGGCGCCGACGCGAAAAAACTATTTGATCTGGGATGCGACGGAGTCATGATCGGCCGCGGCGTTTTACACAATCCCTGGATTTTTAGTCAAACGCGGGAATACTTACGAACCGGGAAAATTTTGCCGGAACCGGATATCCGGGAAAAAATCAATGCCTGTAAACAGCATCTCCAATTTTCGGTTGAACAACGGGGCCCCTATTACGGTGTCGTTACCTTCCGAAAATATTATGCCGGGTATTTAAAAGGAATCCCGAACATCGCGCATTTGCGGCAAGATTTGATGTGTATCGAAAACCAAGACGCGGTTGTTGAACGCTTAGAAAGGTTTGCGTCCTCATGAAAACAATCAGCCGAAAAATCCCGGGAATAGTTTTGAGCTCGCTGGTATCCATCGCTTTGTCTTCGGGAATATTATTTGCGGAAACCTTGCATTTAAAAAACGGCGAAACCGTGGAAGGCAATATTCTAGCGAAAACTCCGGACGCCGTGACCATCAACACCGGCGGGGTCAACGTGACCTATTATGCGGATGAAATTGTTGCGGAAGAACCGGCTCCCTCTGCCGCAGCAACAAATCAAAATACCCTGCCTGCGCCCGTAATGGTACCGGAAACACCGCAACGCACAACCGCCAAAAATGCACCCCGGCAATTGCCGCCAGCGGTTGAGCAGCGCGCCCCTGCTGTTTTACCCGCGGCTAAACCGCTTCCGCCGCCTGCCCCGCCCGCTCCCGCCGCTGAGGTCTTACCCAAAACAGATATCGCCGCGACACCCGCCGGAGATCTATCCTTAACCCAACGCTTGGTCCTCGCGATTCAAACCAAAATAAAACAAAGCAATCCCGACGCCTATGCAACCTTACAAACAATCGCCCAAAACATTCACCCCAAAGCTCTGCTGATTAGCGCCAAATTATTTTTTGCCGATCAACTCACCCGGCGCTCCGCTTTGGGCGTCCCGGTTTTATTTTTTCCAACCTTGCCGATTTATATTTTTCTCTGTCTGCCTTTTGGTCTCCTGGCCCATAAATTGGGCATGGAAGCCACGGGAATGTTTATTCCAGTAGTGCAAATCTTTCAACTCTTACACTTAAGCGATAAACCGTTTTGGTGGTTTATTCTTTTGTTTATTCCCTTCGTTAATCTCTTCGTCTGGGTATCCATCTGGAAAAGAATCTGCGAATTTTTACGCCAGCCCGAATATCTCAGTTACCTGATGCTGATCCCGGGAGTCAACCTTGCGTTGGTCTGGTACTTAGCCCTGAGTCCGTCAAAATAAAAATACACCGGCCCCAGGCGTTTCGCGCCTATAGAGACCCCCGCTGACTTTGATCATTAACCCCCTATTTGACCAAAAAACTTTTTGAGCAAATGCTCATATGAAAACCGTATTAATTGCAAAAAAAAATATAAGCAATAGCTCAAATATATTTGCCGACGAGAAAAAAGGCGCGAACCTCCCTTAACTGCTCCGCGCCCGGCTCTTTTAAAAAAGATCGGCTTAAACGATTTTTGGTTTGGCGGCATGAATCGCCCGATTGATTTCTTTGCGGACAACACTGAGAAATTTTTGCCGATGTAAAGGCTTGGCAAAAATGGGATAGGACTGGTCCGAAATCTCCAAACGCTCATCTCCCTTATCATTTTCCACCCCTAAGGTCGCGGTAATGAAAACCAGCGGGGTTTTTTCCCAACGGGGTTGGCCGCGCAATTTTTTCGCGATGTCCACTCCGCTTAAACCCGGGATCATCAAATCTAAAACCACGCAATCAAACGGCTCCGCTTCTAAGCGGACAAAAGCGGCCGCCGCGCTGATAGCGCTTTTGACTTGGTAGCCGTCATTGCGCAGCCAAGATTCCAACACCGCCACCATAGCCGGATCATCATCCACAACTAAAATCTGCCGCGGTTTTTTCATGCGCCTCCGTTCCCTGATTTTAAAATATACGGAATTTTTCTGTTTTTCATTTTCTCTATTTTTATAATATAAAGTATTCTTATGAAACTCCTTTTCTATTTATTTTTGGGCATGGCCGTTTTGTCGCACTGGACTCCCGCGTATGCGCAATACGCCCCGGGAAACATTTATTCCGCGGCGCGCGGCGGGGACATCGCCCGGCTTAAGCAAGAACTCGAAACCCCTTGCCCGCCGCAAACGCTCAACGCCCTGCTAAACGCCGCGGTAGCCGGAAATCAAAAAAAAATTATTCTTTATCTCATCAAACAAGGCGCGGATCCCAATCAACGCGGCTCCTGGGGAAACCCGATTTTAATGAACGCGATTATGTTCGGCCACGAAACCGCGGCGCTCGCCTTGATTCAAGCCGGGGCCAAAATCCATATCCGCGGCCACCGCAACTTTGAACACGACGTGGAAATCCGCCGGGACTGGACCCCGCTCATGGCCGC
>JADFXQ010000081.1:5076-5497 GCA_015233495.1 Candidatus Omnitrophota bacterium
TGCCATTTATTCCGGGAACGGCAAAGCTCTGGATTATCTCATAAAAAAAGGCGGGACCTATAACCAGGAAAGCATTTTTAAAGCCTGCCGGGGCAACCACCAAAATACCATCGATTTTTTTCTGAAACGGAATTTTGACATCAACACCCTCGGAACCGCCCAAGGGAAAACCTTGCTGAGCGAAGCGGCCCGCTGGGGCCGCATCAATATTGTAGCCGATTTATTAGGCAAAGGCGCTGACCCGGATATTTTAGACACGGACGGATACACCGCCTTGGGCGAATGCATCCGGGCCATACCCGACGGATCGCCTTATCAAATCGACATCGCTAAAATCTTGGTAAAAAACGGCGCCGACATTAATCGGACTGCTCCCTACAAAATGACCCCGCTTATGCTCGCTCTGGATTTAAAAAACCAG
>JADFXQ010000082.1 GCA_015233495.1 Candidatus Omnitrophota bacterium
TGCCGCAAATCATTGCAGTCCGCGAAATCATAAGTTTGTCCGGCGTATTCTTCCTGGACAAAAAACAATTCTTCCCCCGCGTACCGGCACGACATAATCCGCCCGCCGATCCCCGGCGTTACGCCATAACTCACCGGCCCAGCTTCAATCCGAAAACCGTCCCATCCGTAAATTTTTTCCGGCCGCCAACGCCTCATCGGTTTCCCCTCTTAACGCGCGGTTATTTCCCAATCCACAGTCAAAATATCGCCAACGACAATCCCCGCTTTATCGAACGACGGATGCCAAATAATATTATAATCTTTGCGGTTGATCCGCCATACACCCCGTAAAAGAAAACCCGAGCCGGCTTCCCTTCGGCCAGAGCTCTCAATCTCAAAGGGAAAATCCACCGAACGAGTGACGCCATGCAGAGTCAATTCGCCCCAAACATGATACTGGCTCTTTCCGGCAGCCGGCGCGATCCGTAGGCTTTTAAAAATAATCCGCGGATATTTTTTCGCGTCCATTAACAACCGCGACCGCGCCAACTGGTCCAATTTCAGAAAACCGGAATGCCCGCTGGCCGCGTCAATGCTCAATGCCACCGCGGCGTTCTGCGGCGCGTTGAAATCAAAACGCAATTCACCCTCATATCTCTGAAAAACGCAAACATATTGCCCGATCACCGCGTAAGGAATGGATCCGCTGATCCGCGACTTTGCCGCGTCGAAATGAAAGACGTTTGGCGGGCAGGGCGCCGCTCCGGACGCGAGGCTCGGAAAACTAACCGCCCAAATTAATATGCCCAATAGCAGCCAACGGTCGGCTTTAGCCATATTTTTTAATATACGCCTTAACGTCAAATTTACGAGCACAACCCGCGTCGTTCATATAACGGATTTGACCGAAAACCGGACGCTCCGGCCACGGCCGGTCATGCAATCCGGCAATCGCCCAAAGAATTCCCGCGTATCCATTGGGATCCCGGCCGTCCAATTCGTAACGGTCATTCAAATGGATGGCGCAATGCACCGCTTGTCGGGGATCTTCCGACCATTCGAGAATTTTTTTCGCCCAATACATCCGCATATAACCATGCATTTTTCCGGTACGCGCCATTTGCAATTGCGCCGCGTTCCAAAGCGGGTCATGAGTCCGCGCCCTTTCGAATTGCTCCGGCGGGTATAGATAGGGACGTTTATCTTTACAGTGCTTCTGTAAAGACCGGAGCGCCCACTGCGGAGCGCCGTCCAACGCGTCATAATGGGAATTGTAAAAACAAAAATTATCCGCTAATTCCCGGCGGATGATCAATTCTTCCAAGAAAGCGGTTTTCGCGGCCGGCGGTGTTTTCGCTTTGAGCGTTTCGATTGCCACCCGCTGAACCGAGATTTGGCCAAAATGTAAATACGGGGAAAGGTCGGAACACGCGCCGGCTAAAGGATCCGGCGCCTGTTGGTCATAACGCTTGAGCCGTTCCGTGATAAATTTCTCTAAACCCGCTTTGCCGCTTTCCTGGCCGGGCTCAAACGGCGTTTCAAAAATCACGTTACGGTCGACCGCTAAACTATTTTCCAGTTCCGGCCGATTGATTTGCGGCCGCGGACCGGTCCACCGATAAGGATGGCGCTCGAGCAAAGGATATTCCGTTAAATAAGCCCGGAGTTGGTTTAAAATTTTCGGACGGATTGTCCGGGCAGAGGATTCTTGTTTGCCGGAAGTTTTCCGGCAGGGAACAATGTTGTGGCTGTCAACTTCAAAAAACGGAACGCGGACCTGATGACTGATCGACGCAATCCATTGCTGCTTAATTTTAAGCGGGTCAAAATCAGCGACCAAACATCCCGCCCGCACCGTAAAAGCAAACCGGGGCAAACAATTAGCCGGCTCTCCTGATAACACGAAAAAAGGAATTCCCAATTCCTGAAAACGCGAAGACAAACCGCAAAGTCCCTCTAAAAGAAAACGATAAGAGCGGAATGTCGCGTCTAAAAAACGCGGCGCCAAACAATAAACCACCGCCAAAGGCTGGCGCGCTTCCAAAGCTAATTTTTGGCTATAGAGCAGGCCCCAATGATCGTCAACGCGCTGATCCCGGCTCATCCAATAAATCACTGGTCCGGCTAATGGTTTGCCGGGATTGATGGCGTGAACCCTGCCCATTGGGAATGCGGAAAGCGCTGTCTTCGTTGAGGCGTTTTTTTTAAAAAAATCCGTCCAATCCATAATATTTTTCCTTCGAGCGGCGATCCTACAAGTCGGGATACGGCGTCTCAATTTTATAGCGCGCCGACAACGCGTGTATCTGCTTGCTAATATCGGGATTCGCCTTGTCGTGCTCCAATTGGGCGATCAAATGATAAATTTTATTAAACGCCCAGTGCCGGGCGATGGCCGCGTCGCCTTTACGCGCTTGCCGAAGATCACCCTCAATCATAAATTCCCTTTTTTTCCCGCCCAGATCTCCCAACAACTGCAGGACAATTTTATCTTCGCCGCGCGAACGCCCGAAAATCGTAAACTCCGCGCCCCGGAAAAAATCCGGCAGCATTTTGGGGAACACATCCGCGTCATCCACGCCGCTGACATAAAAACGGACATTGATCAAAACCGGATCGCGGATTTTGTCAACCATCTCGGCAAAGGCCGCGCTGACCTGATTCGTGCGATACGCGTATTCCGTCCAGCCGCGATTTTTATACGCGATAAAATCCAGCAAATAACGGTTCACCCAGGACCCGCCACTGAACGCGAAAATCGGGATACGCCCCTTATTCTTCGCAGAAATTTCATTGATCAACTTCCGCGAATCAATCACCCCCTGCGTCGGCCGGCCATCGGTCAAAAGCACAATATAACTGGGAATGATTTTCGTGTCCTGGGCAATGCTTTTATAAAGCGCGTTGTAGGTGTCCGTCTTTTTCCCCGATGAAAGTTGATTGACAAACTTCACCGCCTGTTTCATATTCTCGGCATTAACCGGCACGGATTCTTCTTTAAAATAAACAATCTTATCTTGAAAAGCGATCAGGTTAAACCGGTCATTTTTATTAAAATGTTTTAAGCCATAGAGCAAACCGTCGAGGAACCCGGCCAGACGGTCTTCGCCGATCGATAAGGAACAATCCACTAAATAAATGATTTCTTTGGGCCGCACCGGCACAGCCAAGGCGTCTTTGCCGACGCGCACCGCGATCCGAAAGTAAGTTTCCGAGGTTTTCGGGTCGGTGTATTTTGACAAATCACTGATCAAAAACTCCTGCAGACTCCCGACCGGACCGGAACGTCCGACAAAAGGTTGATAATTATCGGTAGACCCCAGACCCTGCCCCCATCCCAAAGGATTGCCCGCGGCGGATCCCGGAGTGAAACCCGGCATTTTTTCCCGGAACATTTCCGGCACTTCCGGCAATTGCGCCACATCCTGAGAACTGACCATCGCCGTCGCTCCGCGCAGGGAAATCACCCGCAGGAGTTCCGGCCGCGTAGAGCGGGCCGCGGCCGCCTTCACGCTGTCTGCCGATAGAGACGGAACTTGCGTGGGATTCTTCGACACGCTTACGTCGTTAATTTGCCGCGGCGTTAAACCCGGGTCGTCGACATCTAAACGGTCTTTTTCTTTTTTCTGGCTGTTCTGCTGCACATAGGACATTAAAGCGTCATTGGGTTTGGCGTCCGTGAATTTGATCGAGGCGCCGGTTTTATCCCCTTTGTCAGAAGCCGTGAGCGCGTTTCCCGGCGTCTTAAGTTTTTTTACCTGAAAAAACGGGGTTTGCTGAATCATCTGCTGATAGGCGGTCAATATTTTTAACCGCGTAGAATAAATGAAAAAGACCGCGTGGACGGCTAAGGAAATATAAAGACAACGCAGAATAAGCTTGCGAACCGTCATGGTTTAACCTCGGTTGGGGCTGTGGCTGGCTCAGGTTTAATAGGAAACCGGGAGTTTATTTCCTCGGCGATTTTTTTCGCTTCCTCCAACCGCCCGGATTGGGTCAGATATTTCTCGACCCAACGCAGGGCTTGCGGCACATATTCCGGATCAAGATACAAAACCGCTACGAGCATGAAATATTTATACGCCGCGTCCGGCTGACCGGCGGCCGCTTCCAGTTCTCCGAGGGCGAAACGGCAGCGAAGCATCACGGTGTCGTCATCCGCGGATTCGCTGATCGCGTCTTCCAATTCTCTCCGGGCCGCGTCAAATTTTTTTTGCGCGGATAAACATTGCGCCTTGCCCAGACGGGCTCCTCCCCGCATATCCCCCCGGACGCCCGGCGCGTCTAACAAAGCGTCATAATCCCTGACCGCCGCGTCGCATTGACCGGCCGCCCGCTCGGTTTCCGCGGCAAAAAACGCGAAGTCGGGTTTTTGTTTTTTTACCGCCTGGCTCGCCGCGGCCAACACCCGGGTCACGCCGGAAAAATTTTTCTGTCCCCAATAATAGGCAGCCAGCCAAATATACACGTCCGCGGTCAGGTCATTTTTCGGATACGCGGCAATCAACCGGTCCAAAGCCACGGCAGCGTCGGAGGAGGTTTCCCGGTTTAAAAAAATCAAGGCCCGATTTTTTAAAGCCGAATAAGCCAAATCGCCGGCATTCGGCATGCCGGCCAATTGATCATAATATCTTAAAGCCTCGTCACTGCGTCCGCAGGTTTGCAGGTTATACGCCATAAGAAAAAAAGCCTGGATCATCCGCGGATCTGCCGCGAATTGATCCGTAAACTGCTTAAAAATTTCCGCGGCCTTTTGATGCCGGCCCGCCCGTTCGTAAACCGATCCCAACAAAAAAATCACATCCGCGTCGAGCGCTCCGTTTTTGAAAACCGTCCGATACTGCTCCCCATAGGCGATCGCCGTCTCCATATCCTTTCGGCCGGCCGCCAGCAGCATAGCGTTATATAAACCCTCTTGCCGGCGCTGGGGATTGGAGGACTTTTCAAATAAGGCGTAAAATTTTTTCTGCGCGGCCGCGGCGTTTCCCAAGGCTTTGTGCGCGTAAGCCATGCCATAAAGCGCCTCGCCCGCGTGTTCGGACTCGGGAAAATCCTTGAGCAGGGATTCATAAATAGCGATAGCTGCCAAGAATTTTTTTTGCTGATACTCCGCTTCCGCCCGTATCAACAAAGCCAGGTCTTTCGACCCGGAGTCAAAAATCTTTTGCGACAATTTTTGCGCCTCATCAAACCGGCCCGCCCGGGTCAAGACCTCCGCTTTTTTTACCAAAACCATATCCCGCTTCGCGGGAGCCAGCGAAGGCGCCGCCAATATCGACTCAAAAAACCGCAGGC
>JADFXQ010000083.1 GCA_015233495.1 Candidatus Omnitrophota bacterium
CATCAAAGAAAAAGTGTTACATCTAAAAATTGATGCCTTGAATTCCTTATCAAAAATTATCCCGACTGAGTGGAATGTCCATATTTCAACCGAAAATGACAGCTACCCGGTGTCCGGTTATCCATTTCACCTGCACATGATCGAAGAGCCGGAATTGTATTTTCAGCAGGTGATGGAAATTTTGAACTTATCTCCCGACATGAAGTTGGGATTTTATGACGTGTTCTTTTTGGATCAAAGTCTGGGAAAGAGTGGCGCCCGGGAGATCGGCGCTTTTGTGTTTGTTCCGTTGGAGGATGTCAAGGCGCGGGGGCAGACGACAAAAATCATTATTTTGCCAAGCGCTGGAAATGATCTTGATCTTGATTTGGCCAAAGGGTATTTAGCGCGGAATTTTAAAGGGCGCGGTTTTGAAAAACCGGAAGATTTTGTGATCCAGAAGCCAGCGGCGGACGTCACAATAAAATATAACAGCCAAACGCGTCCCACGGTCATCAACGTGAAAAGAGGCGAAGGAAATGCCCCGCATTTCGCGGCAGACATCGCCGGTATCGTGGAATGTTTACCAAAGCGTGAATTTCCCATTGCGGGAGATTTAAATGGCAAAACAGCAACTGAAACGATTCGTCATTGGCTCGAGTTTGAAATCAGGAATATTTGGGGTTATGATGGCGATGATTTACAGAGAATAATCAGCGCGGTTGGAGTTCATATGGATGTGTTTAACGCGGCGGGGCCCAACAATGGGCAAATCCAATTTTATTTTGAACGCAAGGCGTCCAGTTCTCCGGCGCAAGAGCCAGCTTCCAGCCCCGGCGGTATTGCTTTGAACGGGAAAACCATGAAAACCGATGTGGTGACCGAAGGCCAGAGTTCGCCCATCATTTTTGATCCGGCCGTCGGCGCGCAATTGCTGCGCGGCGATTTTACGGGGATGCAGGGGATCATTTTAAATGTCATTCCGATAAGGAGTGTCTTGCCGATCCTGGGATTGAATGACGACCCGGGTCCCGCGGATGTGAAGAAGTTGTCAAAGGCCTGAAAACCGCCGGGTTTCGTTTTACAAACCGCGGCGGACATGGTATCATTGTAATGACATACATTATTTTAATCGATCGGAGAATCGTATGACAACAGTGACCATATCCCCCAAATACCAGGTGGTGATCCCTTCCGTAGTGCGGAAATCCTTTGGTTTTCATCCGGGCGAAAAATTGCATATGTTTCCGTATGAAGGCCGGATCGAGTTAATCCCCGCGAAGACGATCAAACAATTGCGCGGATTTGCCAAAGGCATTGATACGCGGGTGGACAGAGAAGGGGACCGCGTATGAATGTCGTGGACTCTTCGGGATGGCTGGAATATTTTGCGGCTGGCAAAAACGCCAAGCATTTTGCCATTCCCTTGGAAGATCCCAAGCGGCTGATCGTTCCTTCCCTGTGTCTGTTTGAGGTCTTTAAACGCCTTTTGCAGCAAAAAGGCGAAAACTGCGCTCTCCAAGGTGTTTCGGTGATGCAGCATGGGCAAATTATTCCCCTTGACGCCACTTTGGCTTTAGCCGCCGCGAAATTGAGTTTTTCACTTAAACTGCCAATGGCCGACAGTATTATTCTGGCGACGGCCCGCTTGTATAAGGCGCAGATATGGACCCAAGACGCTGATTTTAAAGATTTGCCGGATGTTAAATATTTCGCGGTGATTTGATTTTTTGCCGCAGGGCCTAAAATAAAAAACTTGCTTTTTGGTTTTTTGTATGTTAAATGTCTTGAGAATAGCTTAATCAACCACAACAGGAGAATCAGCCATGTTCACAGCCGGGTTCAAGCAGTCTCCGTTTTTCCGCACTTTATCTTTGGCCGTAGTATTTTGTTTCGCGGCAACCATCCTTCCTTCTCAAACCGTTTTCGCCCAATCATTTTATTTGCCGCCGCCGGGCGCGATGATTTCGCCGTCGGCGGCTTATATGCCGGTCACGATGAAAGGCATGGTTGTGCATCCGGAAAATCCTTTATTGTTTGACTTCATCATTGATTCCGGCAAGTCAGGGCTGAAATTGGACAGCCCGGCGTTTAAAACCGAGTCGCAAAAACTGATCAAATATTTTCTCGCGGCTTTAACGATCAAGGAAGAAGATTTGTGGGTGAATCTCTCGCCGTATGAAAAAAATCGCATTATGCCGGAGGCCTTGTCCAAGACGGACATGGGCCGGGATATGCTGGCCCAGGATTATTTATTGAAGCAATTGACTGCGTCGATGCTGTATCCGGAGAAAGAATTGGGCAAGAAATTCTGGGACAGGGTTTATGCCAAGATCCAAAAAAAATACGGTACCGTCGATATTCCGGTAGATACGTTCAACAAAGTTTGGATTGTCGCGGACAGCGCGAAAGTCGTGCAAAGGAACAATGCGGCGTATGTCGTCGGGTGGCGGTTAAAGGTGATGCTCGAGGAGGATTATTTGGCATTGGATAAAAATTCCGCGATACTGGGACGGGCACCAACGAGGGGCGCCCCTACACCTTCGGGAGACGATAAGGTTGGCAACACAGTCGTAGGCGCTGTTGTAGGGGCGCCCCTCGTGGGCGCCCGTCATCGGGATGTCGCGGCCCATACTTTAGCCTCGCAAGCCGTGAAAGAAATCATCATCCCGGAAATCGAAAAGGAGGTCAATCAAGGCAAGCATTTCAGCCAATTGCGCCAAATGTTTTATTCCATGATCTTGGCGTCCTGGTACAAATCAGCCTTAAAAGACGCCTTGCTCAACAAGGTTTACACCAACCAATCCAAAATCAGCGGCGTGAAAACCGCTGACCCGGCGATCAAGGAAAAAATCTACGAACAATATCTGAAAGCCTTTAAACAAGGCGTGTTCAACTATATCAAGGAAAACACTGACCCAATCACCGAAGAAACCACGTTGCGCCAATATTTTTCCGGCGGAGTAGTCGCCAATTTTTCCTCGCCGGCGATCGTCTCCCCCGCCAATATCAGCCAATTAGACGGCCCCGCTGCCCTGGTCCCGGTAGCCGCCTCGCCTGTCAGGCCTCTCTCTGGTCAGACTGACGCCGAGCCGGTGAATTTAGTGATTCAGAATTTCTTCGTTCATCCTGTTTCAGACAATACCAAGATGTATGCTTTATCGAGGTATACAAATCAATTAATGAACGAAAAGGTTGCGGCTATGTTGGGCGTTAAGGTCGGTGTGAAGACACATGAAATATACTGCTTAGTTAAAGACGCTCAAGCCGGCAGAGCCGAAGATATCATTGCCTTTTTGTTCGTTCCGCGGAACTCACCAGATATATTATTTGTTTTTACGAGCGATTCGGCGCGGGAGCAATATTCCACCAGCCTGGATCAGGGCATCATTGATGAATTGAAACGACAAGACATTTTTTTAATATATGGCAGAAAAATAGCAGAAGGGAAGTCCGAGCATAACCTTATTTTTCCTCAAGGCGTTACCGCGGTCAAGAGTGAGGGTGGAGCGATTGTCTTGCGTGACCGCCGCAACTTATCTGAAATCGCGGCGCTGGTAGTTGATTGGATCAATAAAATTCCCGCCGGGGAAATTGCCAAAGCCAACAAATCAAAGACCACGACTTTGGATAATAAATGGAGTCAAAATTCTTTGTATAGTTTGAGTGACGCCAGAATCGCGGAACAAAATACACGCACGGTTTTGAGATTGTTACAAATGGCCGGTGAAACGGATGCAGAATTGCGACAAATGATTCGCGATGAGATAGGTGAATCCGGCAAGGCAGCTTTGGGTTTATGGAAAGGAGTTCGAAAGGTTTGGTATAAGAGGTATCCAAGGGTCTCTTCCAAACCAAATCCGGCAGGAGAACCGGCTAAAGAATTATGGAATCTGCTATATCCCAAAACTGCCGCCGCCGCTTCGCCGGTGGAATTGAATGTTGGACTGCGGCCGATGATTCACAGTTTGGACGGCGGCCGGGAATTGATTGCTGTGGAGGTTGATGAGGCCGAGCGCCGCGATTTGGCGGCGATTTTAGGAATGAAGCCGGCTGATTTTGAGCCGCGGCTTTATATTGTCACGGACAGCCTAGAACAATTTCTTTATTTCGTGATTTATAAGATGTCACCCGACCAAAAACAGGCCAAGGCGACTATTGTTTATCCCGAAGAACAAACGGCAGCGTCACGCGCATTGAGAAATGTTCTGAAGCAAATAATTTCGGGGACACAACCAGACCTTGTTTTTGCGGACAGCATACCTGTGCCAAAGGGCGTGGTCATCGCCTACGACGCGATCGACCACACGATCACGCTGACAAGGCCGACCGCCGCATCGCCGGCGCAAGCCTCGCGCGCTGCGGTTGCCGAGCAGGTACTGGATTTTTTAAATCAAGTTCCCACTGTGGAAGACGCCGCAGTCAATAAAGGCGGAACAGAAAATTTTCAGGGGAAAATATTAAATAAAAATTTGTACAGCGAAGTAGATGCTATAAAAGCGGCGAAAAATATAATGGCAGCTTTGCGCGTATTACAAGCCGCCGGCGAGGCAGATCCGGAATTGATCAAAATGATTCGTAAAGATATCGGGGAAACGGCCCGGCAGGCTTTAAATTTATGGAGCATAAAGCGTAAAGTTTGGTATAAAGCCCCGCACGGTATTTTCTCAAAGAATAACCCGGCAAAACGACCGGCCTTTGAATTATGGAAGATGCTTTATCCCGAGCCCGATGAGGCAGCGACAGCCGCCGCTTTGCCGAAGCAAGAGCCGATTGACGTTTCCGATTCGGCTCAGTTATTAAATCCCAGGGAAAAAAAGGCTGTGCAAGAAATCAGATGGCATTTGGGGAAATACGGGATCGGCCCCGAAGATTTTATCGGTCAAGATATTATTCTACACAACGGCGAAAGAACGCTCCGCTTGAGCTATAACCCGGCAGTCAGAGAGGAAATATTTGACAGCGAAAGGGAAATGGCCGACATGTTGACTTCGTTCGGATTTAAAATCAAAATCGTGGAGAGTTCCGACCTGGCACATTTCATCAGTATTGA
>JADFXQ010000084.1 GCA_015233495.1 Candidatus Omnitrophota bacterium
AGAGAAGGCGCGAAAAAAGATTTTTTTGATCTTTTTCGCGCCTTCATCAAATCGTTTGTAAATCGTCGGTTTAAAGCTGGTTGCACTCCGCCTTATGAGCGCGAAGAATTACGGTTCTTCATTGCTGCTTATGCAGGATTTTTTTCTTCAACTTTTGCCACTGGGCCCGGGCAACGATGTAACCAACGCAATTCGGCGCGCCGCAATGACAGGTGTGGTCTTCATAATGATCCACGTCATAACCGTAATTATACGTCAATTCCTCGCCCGCCTTAATTTTACGCCGGGAAATGATCCAAATATGACCGCGGATGATTTGGGCTTCACAATTCGGATGGCAGGAATGATTGATATAACGCGCGGTGTTTTCAGGCACAGCGCCATCCAGATCATGACGTTTGTTCAATTCAAAAATATAAACAGCGCCGTGGTCTTGGTTTCCTTTGGCTTTTTCTAAAAAAAGATCAGCCAGACGCACAGATTGGGCTTTGGTGATTTTTCTCCCGATGTATTCGATGATCCGCGCGCCGCGGGGGATATCAGCTGCCGCAAAAATTCCCTGGTTGTGAATGGCGGATTTTTGGACTGCGATAAACGGACTGCTCGTTGGTTTCATTTATCTCCTATTTTTTAAAAGTATACTCAAAAAATTCGAAAAAGCAAATATGACGGGACAAAAAACGCGGCTAAAGGGAAACGGATTGGTGAATATTGCGATCAATGGTTTGAACCAGATCTTCGAAAGGCGTGGGTTTGGCAATAAAAATATGTCCGGCGATCCGGTTGTTTTGCTCGTCAATTTCTTCCGGCCGGATATTCGCGGTTAAAAAAACAATCGGGATTTGCTTTAAAAAAGGATGGTTTTTAAATTCAATAGCTACGTCGGGCCCTTCCTTGTAAGGCATAATTATATCCAGCAAGATCAGGTCAGGACGAAATTTGCAGGCCGTCGCTACCGCCCGCGACGAATCGTTTTCAACATACACAATGTATTTTGCCAAAGCCTCCAAACTGATTTTCAACACCACCGTAAAAGTCTTTTCGTCATCAATGATTAAGATCTTTTTTTGCCGCATACTCGTCCTCCTGTGCTTGAGACAAAGCTCGAAAACATAGCGCGGCGCAAACCCCGCCTTCCGGACGATTAAAAATTTTTATCCCGGCTTCATGATGTTCCATAATGTTGCGACAAATGGACAATCCCAATCCGGTCCCTCCCGCGGCGCGGCGGGAAGTAAAAAACGGCTCAAAAATTTTATCCAAAACGTTTTCCGGTATGCCTACTCCATTGTCTTCAATGCGAATCACCACAATCTTTTCTCCGGAGGCAAACAAATCGGGTTTGCCCCAAGAACCCGGCAATCCCAGATCAGGCCAAGCACTCAGGTGGGTGGAAATCTGAATTTCTCCATGCGGCGGCACGGCATGGGCCGCGTTTAAAATCAGATTGATGACGACTTGACCAATGCGATTTTTATCAATCATAACCCGGTCGTGATCATCCGTAAAAATTTCAATCAATTGGATCTGTTTTTCATCCAATTGATACTGCACTAAAGAAATAGCTTTACGGATAACGGATTGGATTGAAGCGGGGGTTTTTTGAAATTGATCCAGCGAAGAAAAATCCAATAAGTCATTGACGATTTTATCCGCGCGGTCCGCTGCTTCCTTGATATTTTCCATGACTTTTAACTGATTTGAATCAGGCGTTTTGAGATTTTGTTGCAAATACGTGATCCCATAACTGATCGTGGCAAGCGGATTTTTTACTTCATGCGCTACCCCTCCCGCCAATCGGCCGACAATTTTAAATTTTTCCGAATCAATCAAATGCTGCTGAGCCTCTTTGAGCTCATGATAAGCGTTGACGAGATCTCGTTCGCGTTGTTTGCGTTCTAAACAATAATGTAAAACTTTGTTTAAAACATAAGAATTGTATTTGCTTTTGATGAGAAAATCTTGCGCGCCATGTTTTAAAGTTTCCAATCCCAAATCATCCTCATAAACACCCGTATTGACGACAATCGCCAAGTCCAAAGCGTGGCGGCTAAACACGGTAATGGTTTCAATGCCTTGGCTATCCGGCAAATTAAGGTCTAAAATTGCAATTTCAAAAGGGAACTCGTTGACCAATTTGATCCCTTCTGACAATTTGCCGGCGATTTTTAAAAAGGAAGCGATGGCGGGCGGTTCGGTGAGCATGGATTCTAAAATCTTTTGGTCAATAACGTTGTCTTCAATGACCAAGACTTTTAAAGGACGGGAAAATTTTTTCCGTATCTCATCCATAATTTTATGATATCACTTTAGCTATAGCTTTTCAAAATGATAATTTTTTAAAATGTTTAAAAATAAAAAGCCACGAAATCCTCCTCCGATTCCGTGGCTTAATCGATTGGTTAAACACTTAGCGTTTAATTGAACCTATTTAAAGAATATCCGACGCAAAGCGGATTGTCAACCTGAAGACGAAAAAAATATTCGGTTGGGAACGATTTAGGCCAGTTTTTGGCGGATTTTTTCCGCAATCGAGGCAAGATCTTCGGCTTTAGCCGGCGCGGCATTGGCAAAATTCATATCCGCGACTTTATCAACGGGTATCAAATGCAAATGGGCGTGTGGCACTTCAATGCCGCATACCGCGACGCCGATTTTCCGGCAAGGCACAATTTGTTTAATCGCTACCGCAATTTTTTGGCTAACCACAGTCAGGTCAGCCAGAATTTGCGGCTTGAGATCAAAATAATAATCAATTTCTTGCTTAGGCACCAACAAAGTATGCCCTATCCGGATCGGCTTAATATCCAAGAAAGCAAAAAACAGTTCATCCTCGTAGATTTTATAACAGGGAAGCTCGCCCCGGATGATCCGGGTAAAAATTGACGCCATGATTACTCCTTATGTTTTATACCTTGAGGACCGCGCCTTGATCAGCGCTCGTCACAAAACGTATATAACGGGCAAGCCATCCGCCTTTGACTTTAGGAACAAAAGGTTTTAACTGGCTTAACCGAGTTGTGATTTCTGCCGCGCTTAAACGCACGTTAAGCGAATTTTTTGCAATGTCGATAGCGATGATATCGCCATTTTTGAGGATCGCGATTTCACCGTGTGCCGCGGCCTCGGGAGAAACATGGCCCACACATAATCCCCGCGTTCCACCGGAAAAACGGCCATCCGTGATCAAAGCCGCTTTTAATCCCGCGCCTTTCAAAGCCGCGGTAGGCGACAACATTTCCTGCATCCCGGGTCCGCCGGCTGGGCCTTCATAACGGATGACCACGACATCGCCGTCTTTGATTTTGCCGTTGAGAATGGCATCCAAGGCTGACTCTTGCGAATCATAAATCTTGGCTGGCCCGCTAAACGTCAGCATATCCGCGTCAACCCCGCTAGTTTTAACCACCGCTCCTTTACGGGCGATATTCCCGAATAAAACCGCTAATCCGCCTTGCGAAGAAAACGCGTTTTTAACGGATCGGATAACATTTCCATCCGCAGAGGGTGATTTACGCACATAATCTCCCAAGGTCCCATAAACGGTTTTGGCGTTTAAATCCAAAGGCGTTGTCCCGCCTTGTTCAATGGATTTTAAAATCGCGCCCATCCCGCCGACACGATGCACATCTTCCATATGCACTTCCATTTTCGACGGCGATATTTTAGCGACATTGGGAGTAAGCCGGGATAATTGATTGATGCGTTTCAAGTCATAGGGAATCCCGGCTTCATGCGCTAAAGCCAAAACGTGAAGGATGGTGTTGGACGATCCGCCCATTGCCATGTCCAGAATAAAAGCATTGTCAATTGAAGTCCGCGTGAGCACATCCAGGGGCCGGATTTTATTTTTAAGAAGAAATAAAAGCCGTTTCGCGGCTTGACGCGCCAGGCGCAAACGCTCCGGGTTGATTTGGTATTGCCGGACTTTTCCCGCGATCCGCTGAGTCGCCGGAATTGTCCCGTTGCCGGGAAGCGCCAAGCCTAATGCCTCGCCGATACAATTCATGGAATTTGCCGTGAACATTCCCGAACAGCTTCCATACCCCGGGCAGGCTTCACAGGCTAAAGATTCCAGTTCTTTTTTGCCAATCTTGCCGGCGCTGAATTTGCCTACCCCTTCAAAAACCGAAATCAAATCCGTACCCCGGCTGCCCGCTAACATCGGTCCGCCGCTCACGTAAATCGCGGGTATATTCAAACGCGCCATCGCATTGTACATGCCCGGAACAATCTTGTCGCAATTGCCAATCCCGATCCAGGCGTCGCAAGGATGGGCTCCGACAATCGTCTCAATTTGGTCAGTGATCAATTCGCGGGAAGGCAAAGAATATTTCATCCCGAAATGACCCATAGCAATCCCGTCGCAGATCGCGCCGCCCACATTGGTATACCAAACATTGACCCCGGCTTTTTCCAATTCGTTTTTCACCGCCGCGCCCAATACGTCCAAGTGGGCGTGACCCGGGATTTGGGTTGTAAAAGAATTGACAATCGTGACAAAAGGTTTTTTTAAGGCTGCTAAAGAAGGCAAAACACCTTCGGCCATCATTAAAGATACGCTGGGCAGCATCCGGACGCCTTGCCTATATACACCGCTGCCATTGGCTTGAATACTTATAATCCCCTCGTTGATGTACGGCGCCATATTGAATCCTTTCAAGAAAATAATTCTGGTTGCTTAGTTGACGGCTTAAGCGGCGGCGCGTTTTTCGTCGGAAATTTTCCTTTTAGCGCGTCGCGGACAAGTTCTTTTACTTCCGCGCTAAAATCCGCGGATAAAATCCATTCCAAATATTTTTTATCCCGTTTCGCGATTTCTGTTAAAGGATTTCGTTTCGCGTATTTCCCGAACATCATATACAGCTCGCCGTTCCACCATCTGAATTTTCGCTCATCGTCATAAAAATCAGCATTCAATTTATAATTGAACGCCTGTAATGCGACCAATCCCTCATCCCCTTCGCTGTATTTTTTGACTTGTGATTCAAGGATTTCCAACGTCGCTTCCGTATCCG
>JADFXQ010000085.1:0-3641 GCA_015233495.1 Candidatus Omnitrophota bacterium
TATTTCCGCGAGAGAAAATTGCCGGGCGTAACGGCCAAACATCATATAGAGATTGCCGTTCCACCAACGAAAGCGTTTCTCTTCATCATAAAATTCATCCCGGACTTCGTATTCAAATTTTTGCAAAGTCTCAAAGCGGGCAGCTTCGGGACAATAGCGTTTCAATTGCGCTTGCAAAATTTCCAATGTCGCGTTGACATCCGCCAATGCCGCGTGGGCATTGACCAGCGGCTTTTGGCAATAAAAGGCGTACGCGGCTGACAAGTCCCGTTTTTCGTGCAAATGATAAATTTTTTGCGCGTCAAAAATATTGCGTGATTTCCATTCAAACCCTTGGCCGGCTTCCCGGAGCTCGCGTTCCAACAACGGCAAATCAAACCGTTCAATATTAAACCCGGCCAGATCAGCGTCGCCGATAAACTCCAGCGCCAAACCCGCGATTTCGTTAAACGGCGCCGCGTCTGACACGTCAGCATCACTGATCCCGGTCAATTGCGTGACCACCGCGGGGATCGGGATTCCCGGATTGACGCGTTTCTCAAATATATCCTGCCGGCCATCGGGCGCCAGGCGGACCATCGCAATCTCAATGATCTTATCTTTTTCAACCCAGGTCCCAGTGGTTTCTAAATCCAGCACAACGAGCGTCCGCGACAATTCCATTTTTGCGTCCTAACCTAACCTGATCTGTTAAAATTGAAAAAAAGCCTCCGGCGGTCAGAAAACGCGGAGGCTTAATTTTCTTATCAATTCATTCCTTAGAATTTAACGACGTTCGCTGCCTGCTCGCCTTTCGGACCCTGGATTATGTCAAATTCGACATCTTGGCCTTCCGCGAGTGTTTTATATCCTTCGCCTTGAACGGCGGTATGATGCACGAAAACGTCTTTCCCGGATTCGGGAGTGATAAAACCATAACCTTTTTGATTGCTGAACCACTTCACTTTACCTTTGGCCATATGCAGCATCCTTTTTAAAATATTTCCCCAAGTTCATTCCGAATCAGTATCCTTATCCCAAAAAGGAATGTCAATAATAAAATGACAAATGACAAAACCAAAAATTCCAACGGCGAAACAATCTGTCTGATTTAGGCGTTTGGCAATTTGAATTTTGTTATTTGTCATTACCTTACGCTCTTTTAACCGCCTCCATGCCTCGACGGCATAATTCTTTCGCGTAATCCGTCCAGACCCCGCTGCCCCAATAACGGAAACAGCTGGTTTGCGACAGCAAAAGGTATAATAAAGATTGTTGATACGCGGAGTTGTCCGGATCAAGTTTGCGGGTGTCGAATTTTTTATGAAAGCAGGCGCTGAGGTTATTTATCGGATCTAAGACGTCTTCATATCCTTTCACCCAATTCCGGTCGCTGGTCCAGGAACCTTTATCGAGATTGAAACTGTTATCTTTGGCTTTGATTTGATCAATCGCCTTATCCGCGGCGCCGGCGGTGTATTTTCCTTCGATCATTTTCCAAATCCGATGTTGACTGATCGGCTGAATCGGCAGAAATGCTTCCGCCCTAACCCCAGCCGCTTGTAAAAACTCCAAATATTCCGAAGCGTTCATACCCACCGTGCCTTGGGTGCCGATTTCTTCAAACACCTGATGGAACATCGGCGGGAATTCGTTCATCATTACCCCGCCGTTTTCTCCGTCTCCGATTTGAAAAACAAACGGCGGAATTTTTTTGCCAGCGTAATCTTCGCGGTCCCGGCTTTTGGCCTCGTAATAGGGCTGCATCTGAGCGACCAATTTCGTGTCCGAGCCTTGGGTTTTGACGATCGCGATGATTTCTACGGTCTCCCCTAAAGAATTGCGGGCGATTAAACGATGCGGATAATGCGGCCGGCGGATCCCCGCGCCATCGAGATTCTCAACGGAATGCTCCTGAACCATCAACCATTGATACCCTGCTTCTTTTAAGGCTTTGATATAGGCGTAACATACATCCGGATGAATGGGCAGATGCATCTCCGGAGGAGAAAATCCTTTGACCCGTTTTACCGCGTCTTCACCAAAGATCGCCGCGAAATGTTTACGCCAAGCGAGAATATGCAATGGGATGTCGGGAACCGGCGTGGATGTCGCTACCGCGTGCGACCACATAGTGCCGGTCCATTCTACGCAAGGTTGAAATTGCGGATCCAGGGTAATCCGCTTTAGATTTTCAATCACCCGGCCGCCTTCCATTTGCCGCAACCCCCAGAAAAGGTTTCCGGAATAATCGAGCATTCCCCGGGGATTCTTGCCCCGGGCAACGAGCGCCGGAACAAAATCCGCCATGCGGGTATAGCAGTTCATAAACACCGGCGCGTTATGATTGTCGCCGATGTTTTGGTTTTCCATCATGTTTTGCAAATTGGAAACCAAGGCCGCGTCAGCCAGATTATATCCGCCCGCGGGAATAGTCGGCTGATGCATATGCAGCGCGAAACCAAATGACGAACGGATCAGATCAAACTGATTGCGGGACACCGGCGCGTAACACGGCTTTGCCGACGGGGCTAATTTTTGCGCGTCTTGCGCGGTGAAAAAAATATTCGGCAACCCATTAACAATTTCCTGCATGACTTCCTCCTTTGATAGTTTCCTGCAATTCGAAAAAAACCAATCAATTAACCAGCATAATATCCGGCGCAATCCAAATCCGCAAAAATGTTATCCTTCTCTTCCAGCTCCTGGAGCCAAGTTTCATCAACCCGGCCAGCTTTCATCAATCCAGCGTAAATTTTCGTAAACCGGCTGATGTGATCTTTGACCCGCCGGTTCGCGTAGGGGACAGTAGTCCCGGTCTTCATAATAAACGGCCAATCACTGGATTCCGCCAAAAGCAGTTCCCGGGCGGCTTGGTTCAAGGCACGGTCGCGCAACCCGGCAAGAGAATCCAGATTGGCCGCCGGACACCCCCGGGGGCCGCCGCGGCGACGAGGCGCGAGCTTAAATTTTTTGATCAACTCCCGCAGGCGCTGATTCCCCTGATGAATATGCCGATATATCCAGGCGTTTGACGCGTCGAGCCAATATTCATTATAGCCGCGGAATCCCCAACTCGAAGCCGCTAAACCGGCAACTTGTTGCACCGGGTTAAGGTCCAAATACCGCGTCGGAGTTATCAGCGAAACGGTTTGGGAACCAGCGTGCACTTTACGGACAAGATGGTCTAAAAATTGCGGCCCTTCAAACCACCAATGTCCGAACAATTCCGCATCGTAAGGCGCGACTATAATCGGCGGCTGTTCCATATGCGCGGCGAGCTGTTCGATCTGTTTTTCCCGTAGGGATATAAAATGCCGGGCATGAATTTCAGTTTTGTGAAGCGCCGCGTCCCACTGATAAACTTCTTTGGCTTCGGTCTTTCCCGTAATCCGCCAATATTTTATCCCCGTATTGATCCGAAATCCCAAGGGATGGATATAAGGTTTTACATAATCATACTCGGATTCGTGGCCCAAGTCCCGATAAAACTCGCGATAATCAAAATCTCCGGGATAGCCTTCTTCCGCGCTCCAAACCTGTTTCGAAGAATCGGGGTCGCGTCCGAACGCCGCCACTCCGGTCGGAGAATACAAAGGCGCGTAAACACCATAGCGGGGTGTGGGATCGGCATTATGCAGACCATGCGTGTCGACAAAAAA
>JADFXQ010000085.1:3653-4960 GCA_015233495.1 Candidatus Omnitrophota bacterium
TTGTTCCAGACCGGGATAATAGCCGCATTCCGGCAGCCAAAACCCCAACGGTTTTTTTTTGAATGTTTTGCGATAAACGTCAATGCCGAGGTTGACTTGAGCCCGCACTGCTGATTCATTGACCGCCAGGATCGGCAAAAAACCATGCGTGGCACACGACGCTAATATCTCCAACGATCCTTGATCTTGAAATTGTTTAAAGGCCTTGACCAAATCTCCGTGATACACATTCTGAAAAAGATCCCGGCATTCGCGAAAACGGGCATGATACATGACTGCCAATTGGCGCAGCGGAGGGTCATAAGTGGTGCGCTCGATTTCTCTGGCCGATAAATTGATCAACAGCTCAATATGCCGCAGATAACGGGAACATAGCAAAGGATCCCGCAGCATATAAATCAAAGGCGGGGTCAAAGACAGGGCGAGTTGACAATCAATCCGGTCCCGCTGCCATCCGGCCAAAAGCTGCAACAGGGGTATATACGTTTCGGTAATCGCTTCAAACAACCAGGTTTCTTCTAGAAAAAAATCTTCTTCCGGATGCCGCACAAAAGGCAGGTGGGCGTGCAAAACCAGACAAAGATAGCCTTTTTTAAAGGCGGCGTTCATGTTCTTCCCTGCTCTCTTGCCTACCCGGCGGTTTCACTGGCGGAATCCGGTTTGCCGGGACAAAGCTGGTCTTGCGGATCGTCGAATATCGTTCAACGGCGGTATCGATCGCGCGCCGCTCAACCGCATCCGCGGACTGCGCGGTAAAACGCAATGGAATGTTTTGCTCGCCTAAGGCATAACGCAAAGTAAAGGTCCCATCCGGCCGCAAATCCACCCGCTTATCTCCCAACCAAACCGCGGCATCCGGCTCGGTACGGCCATGCACAATCAACTCTGTCCATACTTCAAAGCAAAATTTTCGGGCCCGGAAAGCCATTTCACTGGCCCCGCCTTTTTGCTCACTCGCGCCGAGCGGTGGTTCGTTCAAGTCCTCACCATTTCGCCCGTATTGTTCACTTGCCCCAGCCGGCCGTTGCGCTCCCGGCGAAGACCCTGCGCAACCGTTTTTAAAGAAAAGACTTTTCGCGTGCGGTGAAAGACCTTTTAAATAATAATCATGCTCATCGGAAGAAGGCAAAACTCCCTTTAACCAACCCTGGGCAGCCAAACGCCGCAATAAATCCGGACGGCCTTTGCGCGAACGGGGAAACAATCGGCTGTAATACGCCCAAATCTCCTCCGGGGTCAAAGGTTGCCGGGTCTTTTTCGCGCGCGTGGTTGTCGCTTTAAGCTGATCCTCTAAAGGAAAAAACGGA
>JADFXQ010000086.1:0-3712 GCA_015233495.1 Candidatus Omnitrophota bacterium
GGCGGGGGCAGTCAGGAATTGGTGAATGTCAGCGGCAATGAATACCGGGCCAAAGTGCAGGGGGATTTCACAAAATATATTTTTGACGGCGCGATCTGGACCGCGTATGACCGGGCGGGAAACACGTTTTATTTCGGGTTGAACACGCTTTTAGAGGATGATTCGGTTGAGCAGAAAGCCGCGGGCAAAGTGTTTCGTTGGCGGTTGAGCGAGGTCAAAGACATCAATGGTATTATAGGGATAAAATAACAAGCTTGTCTTGAGGTGTCACCGAATTTAAAAAATCTTCATATTTTTATTGTCGCCGGGAAAATAGGTTCCTATAATCTTATAGGGAATGGGCATTGTCAATCCCTGTTCCAGAGGCGGCGGGAATTGCGCGGGAGCCAACTCAGGCCCCAATATTTTTTTTAATAATCAAGAGCGCAATTTGACGTTTTTAAAATGTACGGCAACTATTAAAGGGAGGAGAGGCGGAATGAAAAAGCTACTCGGAATTTTAGCTGGGTTCGCGGTGTTCGTGCTTTTGATCCCGGGACGCGCCGGGGCGGTGGGTTCAGCGGCGTTTCGAACGGAAGTTCCCGACGGTGAGGCGATGGGCAAAGGTTCGGCGTTCGTCGGCGAAGCGGATAATCCGTCGGCCATGTATTATAATCCGGCAGGTATGACCCAGCTCAAGGGGAATCAGGTTTCTACCGGGCTGACTGTGGTGCAGCCTTTTGTGGATTTTCATAACACTACGACTAAAGTGCAAATGCAAGAACAAAGTTTTATTTTGCCGCATTTTTATTTTGTCAGCGATCTGAACACGGATAAATTTGCTTTTGGTATTTCCGGAAACACGAATTACGGATTAGGGACGGCTTGGAACCGCGACAGTTTTGCCCGCTATGTCACAACGGATTCGGATATTGTGAATATCAATGGCAGTGTGGGGTTGGCTTACAAATTGACGGACAACTGGTCGATCGGCGTCGCAGCGGATCAGGATTCCGGGACGATCAATAAAAATAAAAAGTTGCAGCAGGACGCGACCGGCGACCCGGCCAATGACGGTGATTTTCAGATAAAAGGGACGAGCAATATTGATTGGGGATATCGCTTGTCGACTTTATACAAAATTAATGAGCGGCATCAAATCGGTTTGCAATATCGTTCGCCGATTCAAAAAAACTATAAGTCAAAAGTGACGTTAAGCAATTTGAACGGGTTTGCCGGGACCAATTATCAGTCGATTTTTAATGGGTCATACTATGAAACCGGCGCGGAATTGGAATTAGAGCTGCCGCAAAGCGTGGTGATGGGTTATAGTTATCATCCGGCGGATAAATGGCGTTTTAATTTTGACGTGGAATGGACCGACTGGGCCAGTATAACGCAAGAACGATTGGATTTTAGCAAGAGTTTGACTGCGCAGCAGATCGCCGTCCTTTACAACGGCAATCCGGCGGCGCGCGATTGGCACAGCGCTTGGTCCGGCGCTTTGGGCGCGGATTATCAATGGACGGACAAAGTCGCCTTGCGCTGCGGTTATCGTTTTCTGCAAAGTCCTATTCCCGAACCGACGTGGGAACCCAATCTCCCGGATTCTTCTTCGCATAGCGCGGCTTTGGGTTTGGGGTATAAAATCAATTCTAATTTGACGGTCGATGTGGCGTATCATGGAATGTTCCATCCGACCCAGACGATTGAAAAAACTCAAGGCGGCACCGGCGCCACGATTGACGGTAAATATACTAATTTTACCAGTTTGTCGACCGTGACAGTTGGGTATAAGTTCTAATTGAGGTTATTTCTAATTTTGAATGGGTAAGCAAGGGTAAAAGAATTTTTTTTCTACCACAACAAGTCCTGCCTACCGATAGGCAGGAGTGGCAGAAAAAAATTTCTTTTACCCTTGCTTACCCATTCAAAATTTCAAAGAGGCCATATTTTTAAGCGGGTGTGGGGCGCTGTTGTTTATTGTTTCCACAAGGAACAGTTAATCAATACGCGTTTACATTGGGAAAGGACGGCGATAATGGATGACATAAAAGAAACGCTTCGCGCGATGATCGCGGAGATCTTGGAGTTGAAACCGGAGCAAATCGGGGATGACGCCGAGTTTGTGAAAGATTTGGGTATGGATTCCATGCGGGCCCTGGAACTTTTAGCTTATACGGAAAAAAAATTCCGCATAACTATACCCGAGGATCAACTGCCTAATTTTAGAACTTTAAACGAAACATTGAAGATTGTTGAGCCGATAGTCGGAAACAAGAAAGCATAATGCAAATATATGGAAGATCAACCGGCGCAAATTTTAAAATTGATCAAACAAAGAGCCAGCACGCGGCAATATTTGGATAAGCCCATTCCCAAAGAAATTGTTGATCAGATTGTTGAGGCCGGGATATGGGGGCCGTCTTTGTTAGTGGGGTTTCAGCCGTGGAAATTCGTAGTCATAGACGGTAAAATTACTATTGAAAAGATCGGTGAGATATTGAATTTGAAGGCGGAGCAAATTGGCGTGGGTGGGAGTAATCTTCTTAGAATCAGCGCGAAAACAGCGGCAACAGCTTCAATGGTAATTGTAGTTTATAATAATAGATCGTTGACCAAATTTGTCAAACGTTTTAAAAATATTTATGGCAAAATGGCGGGTTTGGCTGAATTGTCAGCAATTTCTATGGCAGTGCAAAATATGTTTTTAGTCGCGGAAACTTTAAATGTGGGCAGCTGCTGGCATGATTCGGCTTTATTAGCAAAAAAAGAGATTAACAAATTGTTAAAGAAAAAAGAACCGCTTATCGCGATTTTGACTTTTGGCTATCCGGCAAAGCCGGGTCAGAGGAGCAAGCGGATCAATTTTTCGCAAGCAGTGGAGTTTTCGCATGATTGAAAACAAATATGACGTTGCCATAATCGGCGCGGGAATCGGCGGCTTGGTTTGCGGGGGTTATTTGGCGAAAGCCGGTTTGAAAGTGTTGATAGTCGAACAGCATAGTCAAGTGGGAGGATATTGCACTGCGTTTCGCCGCAAAGGGTATGTGTTTGATGTCGGAGCGCATTCGTTTGGTTCGTTGAGGCCGGGCGGCATATTTTTTAAAATATTGGAAGAATTGGACGTTGCCAAAGAAATCAAATTTATCACGAATGAATTGATCGACCGGATCATAACTCCGGATTACACGGTCCATTTCGGGAATAATATCGAAAACACCCGGGAAGAATTGAAAAAATGTTTTGTCCGGGAAGCCGCGAATATTGATCTTTTTTTCAATTTTATTCTGGAAACGGAATTTTTTACCCTGGTGGCCAAAACCCGGAATATCTCCTTCGCGGATTTTTTGGACAGCTTTTTCGCGGATGATAAATTGAAAGCGATTTTATCCATCCCGCTCGTCAATATCGGTTTGCCTTCCTCCGAAGCGTCGGCTTTGATTTCTTTGATCCTTTACCGGGAATTTATTTTTGACGGGGGATATTACCCGCAAGGCGGCACGCAAATCCTGCCGAATGTTTTAGCGGCCCGCTTTCGCGCGCTTGGCGGAAAAATTGTTTTGTCGGATGAAGTCACCAAAATTCAAACCCGGAATAACCGGGTCCAAGGCATTGTCACCCGGAAACACGGTGAAATCGCGGCGCGGTATGTGGTCTCTAACGCTGACGCCACACTGACGTTTGCGCAATTGCTGGATTGCGTTACGCCGGAAAGCCGGACCATTCAAGA
>JADFXQ010000086.1:3750-4749 GCA_015233495.1 Candidatus Omnitrophota bacterium
AGGGGTCAATCGGCAGTTAAACGGCATACCGAAACATTTTACCACTGCTTTGTTTTCCACCTACGATATCGAGGCCTGTTACCGCAATGCGAATGTTTTTAGTGATCAACCGCTGGAATATCTTTTTTGTATTTTTCCTACGCTCATAGACCCGACATTGGCTCCGGAAAACAAACACGTTGTCAGGACATTTCTTCCCATGTCGATAAAGGCAACGGAGCATTGGAAAAAAGACAAAGAAATTATTTATCGAAAAGTTATTCGGAAGCTTTCAACAATAATTCCGGGCGTTGAAAATGATATTGAAGTCAGAGAAATCGGGACCCCGGAAACCTTTCAAAAAATCACCTCCAACCGGGACGGCGCTATTCTCGGTTGGTCTTCCACACCGGCGCAAAGCGGGGCTTACGCGTTTCCGAATCGCGCCAGCGTTGAAAATTTATTCTTGACCGGGCATTGGACGACCAATGGGATCGGCCAGAGCGGGATATCTGTTGTCGCTTTATCCGGCAAAGACGTGGCCGGCCGGATTCTTAAGAATTGGGAAACACTATCATGATAACTTTTTTATCAGTCATCGCGACAATTTCCGTTATAACTAATTTAGGAATCGCGGCGTTTCTTTTATTTCGAGGGAAGCGGCATAGTTATAATTTGTTGTTTGGTTTTGTCGCTTTAAGTTTGGCGATATGGAGTTTTGCTTTAAAAATTTTTTCGAGCTTAGGCGTCGCAGATCGCGCATCAGCGTTGTTGTGGTGGCAGATCGGTTATATTGGAGTCATTTTTGCCCCAATGTTTTTTGCGCAATTTGTGTTTAAATATGTCGCTATACGCAACAAAATTTTATCAATCGCTATATATTTGCTGGGCGTTAGTTTTGTGTTATTAAATTTTTATGATCATTCGCGATTGTTTTTGTGTGATGTTAGATTCTTGACCGGACAATATTATTGGCACGATTGGACTGCGAATAAAAATATTGTTTGGCTAAGCGCTTAT
>JADFXQ010000087.1:0-1988 GCA_015233495.1 Candidatus Omnitrophota bacterium
CGGGAATTTAATCCGGCCATGATTTTGAGCAAAGCGACGCTGGCCGATACGGGGAGTTTGAGCTCGTTATGCAAATAGTCCGCGGCTTGGTTCCCGCTGCCATTTAACATCCGCAGCATCCCGAGAGCGCTTTTTTCATCCGGGCTTAAAAAGATATTGGAAATCCAATAGGATTGCGGCGCGTTGATCGTCGCTCCGTCAAAGGTAACGCGCCGGTGAGCTATCGCCTTGATAAAATGCCCTGGGCACCACCAGGTATTCACAATGCTGTTGTCCGGTGTATTGTCGCGCAAGCGGATCAGCGAGGTTTCCCAGGTTTCGTTGAATATCGGCGTGAGAAAATCTTTAAGCGACCGGCGCAGGAGATTGATTGGGAAAAACGCCGTCGCGGTTAAAATCAGCAGGGCCAGCAAAGTCACAAAGCGCCGCGGTTGGGAGCTCTTAAATAGCCGCGGGGAAATTTTTTCGACAAGGTCATAGACAAATTGCAACCCGGCGGGAAAACCTAAAGCCAAAGCGGCGAGACAAAAAATTAAAAAACGCTGCGCGCTCATGGCTAAGCCAAGAGAGATGAGGGCAAAGACGGCCAGGACAAAGAAAGGATATTTTTGTTCGCCGGCAGTTCGCAGGTTGAGGCCTAAATAGACAAATCCGAAACCGGATAAGCAAAGAAATAGAGGCCCGCCGGTCATTTCGGCCAAGTCGTTCCAAGTTGACGGTTCCAGTTCTCCGACGCTGATAAACAGGTCGGGCCAGATGGAGAGGCGCGGCGTAAGAAAATTTTGAAATCCCTTCCAAGATTCGCCGATGAATTCCGCAAACCCGCTGAACCCGAAAGCTACAGACGTTAAGAGAATTGTCCCGCAGACGATGATGCCAAAAAACTGGGCGTAGAGAGCGCCTTTCTTGAAGTCGCGCCGCGCCAACAAAGAGTGGCCGCAGATCAGGATTCCTGCCGCCAGCAGAATCCCCGTGATCAGCGTGGCGCCTTGCCAGAAAAAAGAATAAATAAAAATCAAGCAGGCGGTCAGAAATCCCAAAGTGAGAAAATGGGTCTTGGTCTGGGGAGTTAGTGGCGCAGAAGAAGGCGTATCGGTTAAAGATGCAGTCAGCAGTTTGAGGCCGTGACAGACTAAGGCGATAATCAAAAAAGGGAATAAAATATTATAGGGATCCGTATCATACCAGCCAAAAGCGCTGCGTCTAATAAAAATCGGCGCGCAGGTTAGAAAGATGGCCCCGGCCAAAGAGAATAGGGGGCGGATTCGCCAAGAGGCGCAAATCCAGAAATAAGGGATCAGCGCGAGCAGGGCGAGGATCACCGGACAATAGCTGACCGCGTACATCAAATTGACGTTGGGATTGAAAATTTTCAAGACCTTATAGATAAGGACGCCGATGTAGGGATGCAAAGTCAGGGATTCCCAATAACCGTTGGGCGCGAGCATGAGTGGATTGAGAAACCGGCCGGATTTGAACTGCGGGCTCAGAGAGCCGGAACGCAGGATGTTTTCCGTGAGGCCGTAGTAATAAAAAGGATCGGATTCCAGGAGATAGGGGTACTGGCGTTTGGTGAGCCCTTCTTGCTTAAAGGCCTGACTTAATTTGTCAATGGAGCGCCGCACATTGTCCCGCTCATTGTGCAAGAGTTTATTGAATTGGTCTGTGGCCAGGACCTCTCTTTGTTGCGTTGAAAGGTTGGGATAAGCCAAACTCAAATTCTGTTCAACATGCTGACGCAGTTGGGCGATGACCAGCAGGGTGGCTTTTTCCGAATAATCACCGGGCGCGTACGTCGTCAGGGGGATCATTCGGAAATAAGTTCCAATGGCCGCGCTTAAGGCGAAGGCCAAGATAAAGGCGAGCCGATTTTTTAGTCGGGGATTAAATGTAAGCCGGTTCATATTGGTGCATTATAACGTTATTTAAAAAAATCAGCATAAAGTTTTTTAATAAAAAAAAAGAAAGATTTTGTCGGTTAATTTTTT
>JADFXQ010000087.1:2044-4505 GCA_015233495.1 Candidatus Omnitrophota bacterium
TCTATGAGGGTTGCTATGAAATCAAAGGTCATGGTTTGGGGGATTGCCGCCGCGGTTTTATGCGGATGCGCTACCTGGCGCGAATACCGGGAAGATTATTTGAAGGCTGACCAGCAGTCGGACGCGACCTTAAAAGAAAGTATGCAGACTTTCAAATATGATTATCTTAACGCTAACCGTCCCATTATGACGGAAGAACGGAAGACCGCCATACTCAAAATTGCCAAAGAAACACTTTTAAAAAGCGAACTGAAGTCAGACTATCAGCTCGATTTCCCGGAAATCGACGAAAGTATGCGTATGCCGGAAACCTATGGGTATATTTTTGTAAGCTTCCCCCCGGTCACGACAAACCCCAAAATAACACAGACGACATTTCTGGTCGTCATCCACCGGTTTTACGACCGCGTTTTATTTTCCGGAGTTTATACCCAGCCCAAGGGCGATCCGTTTTACCGCTATAGCGACATCATTTCTAAAATAAAATAAGACCCTTTTGACTACGATCTTAACCGAGAGGGAAAATAAATATTGACAAATGGTACCTATCTGGTATCATTACTCCTATGCGACTGATACAGAGCCATACGGATTATGCGGTAAGAGCGATTCTTTTCATCGCGGCCAGCGAAAAGGAGATGGTTTCCTCCGCGGATTTAGAAGCGGAGCTGGATCTGCCGCGGCCGTTTATGCGCCGGATCATGCAGGATTTGCAAAAAGCGGGAATTTTAAAATCGTTGCGCGGTTATCAAGGCGGTTTTCAATTAGCCAAAGCTCCCGCGGAGATATTTTTAATGGATTTGATCGAACTGTTTCAAGGCGGGTTAGATCTAACGGAATGTATTTTTCGCAAAAAGGTATGCCCCAATTGTAAAACCTGCCCGATCCGCCGAAGGGTCAAAAAAATCGAAAATTATGTTTTGCGGGAATTGCAGGGCATCAACCTGGCGGTTTTAATGCAGGAAAAATGAAATAGTCCCATAACTGAACCCTTAAACAGAGGAGGAGAAACAATGAGTATGTTTTGTTTTCAATGTCAAGAAACAGTTCGCAATACGGGCTGTACTATGCGCGGGGTATGCGGGAAGCCGGACACGGCCGCTAATCTGATGGACATTTTGATTTATACGCTTAAGGGCCTGGCGGTTTGGGCAAAAGAGCGTCAGCCTTTTGCGCCGATCAGTCAAGATGACGGGCATTTTATTTGTCAGGGGCTTTTTGTTACCATTACCAACGCCAATTTTGATGAGGCGCGGATAATTGCCTATATAAAGGAAGCTTTGGCGCGCCGGGAGAGTATAAAAAGCGATTTTCTGCAAAAATATAAAGCGAAAAACGGCCAGCCATTTGCCAAAACTCTGCCGGATTGCGCGTTTTGGACCGCGGAAACCGATTCCGCTTTTTATGAAAAAGCGAAATCCATCGGTGTCTTGGCAACGGCAAACGAGGATGTGCGTTCGTTGCGCGAGTTTTTGGTCATTGGGTTAAAAGGCGTAGGCGCTTACACGCATCATGCCGCGATTTTGGGTTTTGATGATCAGAGCATTTATGATTTCGCGGTCGAGGCATTGGCGTCGACAACGCGTGATTTACCCATGGACGCGATGCTGGGTTTTCTCATGCAAGCCGGGGAACACGCGGTAAAGGCGATGGCTTTATTGGACAAGGCCAATACCACGACGTATGGCAATCCCCAAATCACGAAAGTCAATATCGGAACGCGGAACAATCCCGGCATTTTGATTTCCGGCCACGACTTGAAAGACATGGAAGAATTGCTGGAACAGACGCAAGACACTGGCGTGGATGTTTACACGCACAGTGAAATGCTGCCCGCTAATTATTATCCGAAATTCAAAAAATATCCGCATTTTGTCGGGAATTACGGCGGGTCATGGTGGCATCAGGACAAGGATTTCACGACCTTTAACGGCGTGATTTTGATGACCACTAACTGCATCATCCCGGTTAAAGACGCGTATAAAAACCGGATTTTTACTACCGGAAACGCGGGATATCCGGGAGTGAAACATATTCCCAACCGGCCGCAAGGCGGGAAAAAAAATTTTTCGGTGATTATCGCCCTGGCGAAAACCTGCCCGCCGCCGCAGGAATTGGAAAAAGGCGAAATTGTCGGCGGGTTTGCCCACGCCCAAGTTTTGGCTTTGGCGGATAAAGTGGTGGCGGCGGTAAAATCTGGCGCGATCAAAAGGTTCGTGGTCATGGCCGGATGCGACGGACGCCAACCGAGCCGCAGTTATTTTGCCGACGTGGCGCAAGCTTTGCCCCAAGACATGGTAATTTTGACGGCCGGATGCGCTAAATACCGCTATAACAAATTGAATCTGGGCGATATAGGCGGCATCCCGCGCGTTCTTGACGCCGGGCAGTGCAACGACTCCTATTCGCTGGCTGTCGTCGCGCTCAAACTTAAAGAGGTGTTTGGTTTATCCGACGTGAA
>JADFXQ010000088.1:0-2013 GCA_015233495.1 Candidatus Omnitrophota bacterium
AGCCGTAAAATAATCTTGACGAAATAGGGCTTCGTCCCCTATTCTACCCGATATGAATTTTGATTTTGCCAATATTCAACAGCAAATTGCCGAGGATAAAAACCAAATTGCTTCCGTCCAGGACTTGGAGCGGCTGCGGTTAAAATACTTGGCGAAAAAAGGGATCATTGCCGAGCTTTATGCCGCTTTGGGCAGTTTGCCGCCGGAGCAAAAGGCCTTAGTCGGGAAAAACGCCAATATCTGGCGACAGGAGCTGGAAGCATTTATCGCCGCGAAAAAGACGGATTTGGCTAAAGCGGCGCCGACACTCGGAGGAACCGCTATTGATGTGACTTTGCCCGGCGTGGCTTTGCCTTTGGGGCATGCGCATATTTTGACCACGGTAATGGAGGATATTTGCGCGATTTTTGAGAAATTGGGCTTCGCGGTTGTCGAAGGTCCGGAGATGGAAACGGAATTCAACAATTTTGACGGGCTGAATATCCCGCCGGAACACCCTGCCCGCGACGGATTGGATACGTTTTACGTTGAAATTCCTGACCCGGCCGCGCCGGGAAAAAAATTGTTGCTGCGCAGTCAGACCTCACCGATGCAGATCCGGGTCATGCGGGAGCATCAGCCGCCTTTGGCGGTGGTGGTGCCGGGTAAGGTTTATCGGCCGGACGCGGTGGACGCCAGTCATTCTTTTATGTTTCATCAGATCGAGGGATTGCTCGTCGATAAAGATGTAAAGTTTTCGGATTTGAAAGGTTTGTTAACGTCTTTTTGCCGGAAGTTTTTTGGGACGGATATTCGGATGCGGCTGCGGCCGCATTATTTTCCGTTTACCGAACCCTCGGCGGAAGTGGATATTTCCTGTTATCTTTGCGGCGGGAAAGGGTGTTCGGTCTGCGGCCGCAAAGGCTGGCTGGAGATTATGGGCTGCGGTATGGTGCACCCGAATGTTTTTCAGGCAGTGGGGTATCCTCCGGATGTTTACACGGGTTTGGCATTTGGGTTGGGAGTGGAACGGATCGCCATGCTGAAATACGGCATTAAGGATATTCGTTTGTTTTATGACGGGGATGAGAGGTTTTTAAGGCAGTTTTAGAGCTGCGCTTGCGTTGAGAATGAGCATTATAGGCGAAAAGGCGTTATCTTCTGCCTCAACGCAAAAGCAGGACTGCTTGTCTATCAGGAAACTATTCATGAAAATATCGATCAACTGGCTGAAAGAATATGTGGAGATCCCGGTTTCCGTCGAGGAATTGGTGGAGGTATTGACTTTGTCCGGCGTGGAGGTGGAAAAAGTCGAGAGCCTCGCCGGGGATACGGTATTGGACGTGGAGATCACTCCGAATCGTCCGGATTGTTTGCATTATCTTGGTTTAGCCCGCGAGACTGCCGCGATGCTTAATACGCGGCGTTCTGCCGCGGAAGCCGCGGGGATAACCTATCCTGGGGCCGGATTTCCGGTGGAAATCGAGAATCCCGAAGATTGTTCGCGGTATATAGGCTCGCTGATTGAAAATGTCAGTATTAAAAGTTCCCCGGCGTGGCTGACTGAAAAGTTTGCGGCGGTTGGTGCGCGTACGGTGAACAATGTGGTGGATGTCACGAATTTTTCTTTGCTGGAAAACGGCCAGCCTTTGCACGCCTTTGATTTTGATAAACTGATCGGCGGGAAAATTATTGTACGCCGGGCGAAAGCCGGGGAAAAAATTGTGACGATCGACGGGGCGGAGCGGGCGTTGGACCCGGCGATTTTGGTGATTGCCGACAGCCAGCGTCCGGTGGCCATTGCCGGGATAATGGGCGGGAAAGCCACGGAAGTGACGTCCGCCACAAAAAATATTTTGTTGGAAAGCGCTTGTTTCACGCCGGTGCTGATCCGCCGGGCGTCACGCCGCTTGAGTTTGTCAACGGATTCGTCTTACCGGTTTGAACGCGGGGTGGATTTTACGGGAGTCGCGCGAGGCGCGGACCGGGCATTGACCTTGATATTACAAGCAGCGGGCGGCGCGATCATCCGGC
>JADFXQ010000088.1:2058-4439 GCA_015233495.1 Candidatus Omnitrophota bacterium
AAATTGAACGGGTTTCTCGGAGCGGATTTAACTTTGTCCGCGGTCACGGATATATTGACCCGGTTGGATTTTGCCTACCAGGTGATGGATGGCGAAACCATCGTCGCGACTGTTCCGGTATTCCGGCAGGATGTTAGCCAAGCGGTCGATGTTTATGAAGAAGTCGCCCGGATCGCGGGATATGATAAATTGCCGGCGAGCGCGCCGGTGGTGCGGGCACACGCGGTGCAGACGGACAGCCGGCGGATCCAGCGGCAAAAAATCGCGGCCGCGTTGCGTTCGTCGGGGTTGGATGAAATTGTGACTTTTTCTTTAGTCAGCCGGGCCGCCTTGGCTAAATCCGGGTTGGCGGATGTTACGGCTGTGCCGGTAATCAATGCCTTATCCAAGGAGCAGGAAGTCCTGCGGCCGTCGTTATTGCCGAGTATGTTGGCCGCACTTTTGACGAATTGTAACCGCGGTCAAAAAAATATTAAAATTTTTGAAACAGGCAAGCTTTATACTCCGGCGGGCGAAACGGAAACCGCGGCGGTGCTTTTATCCGGACAGGCCGCGGAGGATTGGCGTGACACTAAAAAACCCGCGGTGGATTTTTATGATCTAAAAGGCATTGTGGACAAAGCCTTGTTGACGGTCGCAGAGGGCGGCCTGGCGTATCAAGCCGGTAATGAGAATTTTTTAGCAGCCGGGCAAGCCTGCCGCGTGGTTTTGGCCGGTGAACCGCTCGGGTTTTTGGGACGGGTCAGCCCCCGGATACTTGCCGAGTGGGACATTAAAAGCAAGGAGGTTTATTTCGCGCAAATCAATCTGGAAAAATTGTATAAACTGTCCCAGCCGATCCGCAAATATCAACCGCCGCCGGAATTTCCGGGGATTGTCCGGGATATCAGTCTGTCCGTCAGCCGGGACATTGAATTTCAAACAATCCAAGACCTCGCCTTATCCGGCGGCCAAGGATTGTTGGCCAGCGTCGTATTTCTGGAAGAATATATTGGCGAGAAAATCGCCAAAGACCAGCGCGGTTTGGTTTTTTCCCTTACCTACCAAGCCGCTGACCGCACCCTGCGGGAAGAAGAAGTCAATGCCGTCCACGAAACCCTAGTCCAGCGCTTACTCGCCGAACTGCCTGCCACCCGCCGTTAAATAATATGTGTGTAAGTTTTTCGCTGGTTTTTTGGTAAAAATCGGATATACTAAAATTATAAATCCCTGCTGTGCGCGTTAGGCGTAAATAAAAAGAACCAACACTTTTTATAAGGATGGCCGGACTTCCGCGGCGCCCTTGGGTTCCCGGAGAGGCCTCCACTTGGTGAACAGGTTCACCTTTTTTACCCGACGGCATTTGCGGGGATTTTTTTTGCCCTTTTCCACAGCTGTCTGCCTGCTGTCGGAAGGCAGGCCTACTGGTAGACTTTCGGCAAACCGGGAGGTGGTTAAATATCGCCGCGGTCCATGTCAATTGAGCTTAGGATATTGCGGGCTAAAGTGATATTGAGATTGGTTTTGGTGATCATTGGAAGGGATCTCCTTTCAATAAAATAATAACATAATAAAATCTAATAAATTTTTCGGATATCGGGTGATGGCTAAAGCTAAACGACAAGCGGATATGGCCGGCGCGGAAACGATGTTCGCTGCGGAGGGCAGGGACGAGGTGTTTCAGACTTCTCCTTTGAGCGTGCGGATGCGTCCTTTGACGTTTGAGGAATATGTTGGGCAGACGCATATTCTGGGTCCGGGTAAACTGTTGACCCGGGCAGTGGAGTCGGACCGGTTGAGTTCGATCATCCTTTACGGCCCGCCGGGCGTGGGCAAGACGACTTTGGCGCTGTGCATCAGTCAGAAGACCAAGGCGCATTTTGAGCGTCTGAACGCAGTCATGAATAATGTGGAGGATTTAAGGCGCGTTATCACCTCCGCGCAAAACCGCCGGTTGATGTCGGGAAATCGGACGATTCTTTTTATTGATGAAATTCATCGGTTCAATAAAGCCCAGCAGGATGTCTTGATGCCGGATATTGAAAGCGGAAACATCATTTTGATCGGCGCGACCGTGATGAACCCGTTTTTTTCCCTGATCAGCCCGCTGGTGTCGCGGTCTTTGGTGTTTGAGTTGCAGCCGCTTACACAAGCGGATATTTTGTCGTTATTGAAGCGCGCGCTGACGGATAAAGAACGCGGCTTGGGCCTGCATCCGGTGGACGCTGAGGAAGAGGCATTACAGTTTTTAGCGAAAACCAGCGACGGGGACGGCAGGCGGGCGGACACAACAAATTTTTAAAAAAAGGTAAACGTCATGACTTGTGTCTTGTGTCGTGTGTGCCCTTACTTCGCGTACTCCACCGCCCGGGTCTCGCGCATCACAATCACCTTTATTTGCC
>JADFXQ010000089.1 GCA_015233495.1 Candidatus Omnitrophota bacterium
ATACCATTACTGACAGTCGCCGGATTTGCCGGGTCAGTCCACCAATTGCCGTCCGCGATGAATTTATATTGATATTCACCGGGTTTGAGAAGCACTGACGCTTGGTAAACACCTTTGAGATTCTTTTTCATCGCGATGCCTTTAGCATCCCAATTGATAAAACTGCCGGTTACTGCCGGTTTTTTTACGCCGGCCGCGTTAAGCTCGAACATGATTTCTTTCGGCTCGGCTGGTTTAGCAGCCAGGGGTTTAATGGGAGTTTTGGGGTTGGGTAACATTGTACTTCTCCTTTCGGGATCGTTCAGCGCTTTGGCAGCCCGGGGGGTCGTAATCAGCTCATCAGTTGTCACGTTTAAGGCGCCGGCGATCATTTTTAATGTGGAAGCTTTTAACTCGCGTTTTTCAGCTTCCCACATACATAAAGCCTGGCGAGACACTCCCAGAGTGTCTGCCAAAGCTTTTTGGGTAATATTTCGTTTGAGGCGGATTTTACGAATATTTAGGACAAACATGAGTTTTTTGCTTCTCTTTTTAATATAAGAAGTTAGGTAAAATATAATCGATTTTTGTCAACAGAGCGTTAACAAAAGTGAAGAAATTTTGACATAGAAGGGAATTTTTGTCAATAGATTTTGCGCAGGTCAAAAAACGAAGAAATATATCGACGGAAATTATGTAACTACCGATATACGAACTATTTAAAAATAATCTCGGTTAAATTTCTTAAAAACCGACTTTTTCGCGCCGCAAACCGGGCAAAAATCTTCCGGTTCGCCTTCATGAGTAAACCCGCAGACTGGACAGATGTAAACATCGCCTAGAGCGATATCCTGCCCCGCGTCAATGGTTTTTTTGGCATTTTGATACATCGCAGCATGAATTTTCTCCGCTTCCAAAGCGTAATGGGTAGACTTTTCCGCTTCTTTCTCGCCTTGCAATTTCGCGTCCGCGTTATAAACCGGATACATCTCGGTAATCTCAAAATTTTCACCGTTAAACGCAGCCTGTAAATTTGCCGCGGTTGATCCAATCCCGCCTAATACTTTCAAATGACCGGTAGCGTGTACCCGCTCAGCATACGCGATAGCCCGAAACAACCGCGCGGCATTCGGACGGCCTTCGCGTTCTGCCGTATCCGCGAAAATCAGATATTTCATATGCGCCTGCGATTCACCGGCAAAAGCATTAGAAAGATTTTGTTTAGTCATGTCATGCATAAGGCTTCTCCTCGAATTTTGAATATTTCTGAAGACAAAATTTAATATCCCAAAAAATTTTCAATCTTTAATTTTTCCGCTATACAGCCCACCGCGTGGCAGGCTTCTTTTGTCGCTTTTACCATACCCGGCGGGCCAAACACAAAGGCAACGCGGTCAGTGACATCCGGAATTTGCCGACGGATCATTTCCGGAGAAATCAATCCAAAAAGAAGGGTTTTATCCGCCGGGGGAGTTTGCACCACCGTATGAACGATTTTTATGCGGGAATTCCATTTTGACCAATCATCCAATTGGGGCTTAAACGCGATGGTTTTTTCCGTCCAATTCGAATATAACAAAACCACGTCTGTGGAAAGTTTTTCGCGAACGATATATTCAAGAATGGAAATAACCGGCGTGATGCCGATACCGCCGACAATAAAGCAAATTTTTTGATACTCGGGCTTAAAAACGCAAGAACCCAGCGGCCCATTAACCACTAACGGATCTCCGGGTTTGAAAGCCGCGATTTTTTGCGAAAAAGCGCTGGTCGTCAGTTTTTTGGTGAATTCCAAATCCGCTTGGCCGGGCGCGGCAGAAAAAGATAAATATTTGTTCAAATCTTTATTTTTTAAATTATCCGGGTCAAACACAATTTGGGCGAATTGGCCGGGTAAAAACGAAATCGGCTGCTCCGGGCGGCAGCGGAAACTGACCACATCCGCGACTCTTTCGATGATTTGGGTTATCCGGGTTTTCAAATATCCCCCTTTCTAGCTGGCGAGAGATCAATGATATTGACCACCGCGATTTCGATCAAATATTTCGGATGCCGCGGCAAATCCATTTCATAATGATATTTTGACTTCATCCCCGTCTGTACGCTTTTGATTACCCTTTTAGAAATGCGTCCGATAATCCGGGTTTCCCAGGATTCTGCCAAAGAGGCGGGGATTTTATCAACCGGAACAATTTTAGCCGTACCTTGCAAGGTGTAACCTTGAAAGCGATGCTCGTCCACCGCGGTCAAACTGATCGTCGGCTGACGCGTAATATTGCGGTACGTCCGGTTCATATATAAATCCACGAGCCGCACGACCCCGTTGGATTCAATATCCACTATCCCTTTGGCCGAACAATGGATATGTTTATTTTCATCAAGGGTGGCAACGATCACAAAAGCTTGTTGGTTAAAAAAATGAACGACATCCGAAGGAATTTTCATCTGCCGCCTCTTAAGACCGTAATTTTTCCAGCATGGCCGGAATATACGCCAGGCATTTATTCATTTCGGTTTCGTCCGGAGTAAACTTGACATAATGCCCATCTGAGAGCAACGTAAACCCCGCGTCTTTAACCGACTCTTCCAACTCTTTAAAACCGACGGTGGCCCAACCGTAGGAGCCAAACGTCACAGCGTAACGATTTTTCGCTTTCAGCCCTTTGATATACATTAACATCGAGGCCATAGTCGGGAGCATCCGGTTGTTAAGAATCGGAGTGCCAAACAAAACCACCCGCGCCGCCAAAATATCCGTCATGATATCGGATATATGTTTATTGGCTAAATTCAGAATTTTCGCGTCTATCCCGTTTTGTTCAAATAATTCAAAAAACCGCAAAGCCATTTTTTCCGTGGCATGCCACATCGTGTCATAAACGATCAAGGCCTTCGGGTCGGTGATATGGTTTGCCCATTTTTGATACAAGCCGATTATTTTTTCAATATCCGCTTTCCGCCGCCAAATCAATCCATGCGACGGACAGATCATCTCCACCGGCAGGGTCTGCACGGCTTCCAAAACTTTAAGCACCTGAGCGCCGTAAGGCAAAACAATATTGGCGTAATATTTTGCGGCTTCCTGCCAAACGATATCCAGCGGCACATCATCTGCCGCCCGTTCCGAAGAAGCATAATGCTGGCCAAACGCGTCATTGGAAAAAAGAATTTTATCGGTCACTGAATACGTCGCCATGGATTCCGGCCAATGCACCATGGGCATATGAATAAATTTCAGGTCACGCCGGCCGATGTTCAAGGTTTCCCCGTTTTCCACAACCTTGAACCGCCAATCCGCCCGGTAAATTTTTTTAAAGATGTCCACGGCTTTCGGCGAGCAAACCACTTGGGCGTTGGGACAAATTTTTACCAATTCAGTCAGGGAGCCGGAGTGGTCTCCTTCGGCGTGATTGGCGATCAAATAACGGATCTTTTCCGGAGCAATGACCGCCTTGATTCTGGTCAACATTTCCGCAAACCCGTAATCTTTCACGCTGTCGATCAAAACCGGGTTTTCGTCGACGATTAAATAGGCGTTATAAGATGATCCCAACGGGGTCTGATAGCCGTGGAACACCGTTAAATTCCAATCAATATACCCAGTCCAATAAATTTGATCGCTGATCTTCATATTGATCTCTCCATCATTTAACTCCCGGCTCCAGATTCAAAATTAAAAATTTAACCTTCGCCGATCATCTTAAACTTAATTATTATTTTACCAGCTCAAAATCACTCTTGGACACGCCGCATTCCGGGCAGACCCAATCTTCGGGTATATCCTTAAAAGCGGTTCCTGGTTTTATCCCATGATCCGGATCGCCGATCGCCGGATCATAAACATAACCGCATACTGCGCATTGATATTTTTCCATAGATCTCCTTTTTGGTTATTTATTCTGCGGATGGACGGTGATTTTATCGCCGGTTATTTTCGCGTTCGGCACGATGACTTTTTTATAATCTTTGGTCATTAAAACGGTGTGAAATATCTGAATATCGGTCACATGGCCTTCTGCCCCGCCCGCCTCGACATAATCGCCTAAATGAAACGGCTGAAAAAGAATCATCATAACCCCGGCCGCGAAATTCGATAAAGAACCCTGCAAGGCCAAACCGACCGCTAAACCGGCGGCGCCGACAATCGCCAAAAATGAATTTGTCTCCACTCCCAGTTTATTTAAGGCAGCGATCACGACAAATGTCAGAATCGCGAAATACGCGATGTTCTTGCCAAAAGACGCGAGCGTGGGTTCAACTTTGGCGCGCGTCAAAGCTTGTTCTAAAAAATTGGTCGCGACGCGGGCCACCCATTTGCCGATAAGAAAAATCAAAAGCGCGGCGATCAAATTCATGCCGTATT
>JADFXQ010000008.1:0-5259 GCA_015233495.1 Candidatus Omnitrophota bacterium
CGCGGCTTCGATATGTTTTTTACAAGATGCTCGTTTAATCATGTTTAAAGCATACCATGAAAAAGGAATATGTCAATTTCTAATTTCATCCATGTAAAAACCCTAACTCCGAATTAGAACCGGCAAAAACATTTTGGGATGGGATTTTTTCATTTCCGCTTCGATTTTTCCCACATTTTTACAGCAACTCCGGCAACTCTATTTGATTTTTCGAAACACGCGCCTCGGAACCGTAAATTTCTTGTTTTTCAGGCAGACTTCTTCCTTCGCTGGCTATTTTGTTAACTCTCAAAGACATTTCCTGACGCTATGCTAACGACATTTGCGTCTGACAATACCTGAATCTATCGAAAATCTCATGGGACACATTTATGATCTTGCAAAAATATCGTCGTCCACTGCGCACGATCTTCCCGCAAACATGAATAAATCGGTAACGGATCGTCTTGATCGTCCATTCCGTCGCGTCCGCGCCCAAATAAAACAACTTCATAATCTGAACCATGTTGTACGCCAATACGCCCAACAAAAAATATCCGCGATTCTTTTCGAATTCATGGCTCGGCGTGTAATCACATCCCAAACCGGCTTTTATTTCTTTATGACTTTGCTCGATACTCCCCATGCGCCCATTATGTATTTCCAACCAATCCATCGGTTCAATGCCCCAATTGTTCGTCCCAATCACATGATAACAATACGGACTTTGATCAAACAGCGTCGGGTCAGGATTCTTCCAGCGCAATATCAATATCCGGACTTTATATCCTTTGGACACCGTGTATTTTGTCACTGCCCACTTGGTGTCGTCACGTTCTTCATATCGCCCGTACATCGTCTTCCAATCAAACGCGCTTAATCTCTTGATCGCTTTCAATACCGCGGAATTTTTGTCAATGCTAACGTAATACTCAATTTCATTTCGTTCACAGTAGGTAAAAATCTTGTCCTGATGTGCCGCCGAATCACTGCGGAATCGTTTTATCTTTTTTCCGGCTTGCTCCGCCTGCCAGCACGCCTTTCGCAATTGATTAAACACGCCGGTCTGTGGGCTTTCGTTTCCACGTCGGTATTCTACTGTGTTGACCAAACCGCATTCCGCAATGCAGCCAAGCAATCCGCTAAACTGTTTCCGCTTTTGATATGAATACTCCGCGCTGTCTTTCCCGCTGTCCATGTACGTCGCGTCGTTATCATACGTTAATTCCTGCGCCTCAATCCGCCTCAATGCCTTGACCACCAGTCGATCATTGATCCGTCGATTTTTTGCGTTTTTCCGCCGATCTTCAATAAAATTGAACACGGTATCCGCGCACACCATTTCTTCCCAGCCCAAGCTGTCTTTCAGCCCCTGATCTGCACGCAATATCTCCACATCTTCAACCCGTTCTCCACCCGACACCATCATCATGACCCCGGTCATGATTTTTTCATGCGCGGCTTTTTCTCGATTCGACCCCTTTTTATCGCCATACTCGTCGAGAACAATCTTTTCTAAACCAAAATGGCTCATGCTTCCCGCTAACCAACTCAACCCCATCCGACCCGTGACGCTTTCTTCGCTCTTTTTTAACGTGACTTGCGATAATTTTTTTGTTAATCTCATCTTAGCCTCCGGTTTCACCCATTGGGTGATCGTTAAATGACTTCTCGCAAAGACATTTTACGTCGGAGGCCTTCTTTTTTATCCTCTTTTTTTACTTTTCTATTTCGGAGTTTGGGCTTTCCTCCCGGCGCTTCCGGCATCTTGGTCTTTGAGCACTTCGGCGATAAAAAGGATCAATTCGGGCAAGGCAAAAGGTTTCTTGACATAACCGTCTGCTCCAATTTCGAAACATTCGTCTTTATATTCCCGGTATCCTGAAATCATAACAATTTTGCATTTTGCCGGTAAAATTTTTTTCGCTTCTTTTAAAATATCCATCCCCTCTAAAGCGTCACCCTGCCCGATATCCAAAAGGGTGATGTCCGGTTTGTTTGCCAAAATGACCGCGGAAGCTTCTTTCGGAGTCGCGGCGAAATAAATTTCCTTAAATGCCTTTCTCAATTTGAAAAAAGCCGCCAAGGATTCGCGCAAGTACAACTCATCATCCGCAATCAACAAGGTTTTATCATCAAACATATTTCTACCCCTTTAATACTGCGCGCTTTTTGTCTCCGGAGCTTCAAACATCCGGGACCGGATACTCCCGGCGAATCTTCTTGCCATGCGCCTTGATTTTCTCCGTAGTCGCGTAGATCGACCGGCACGCCTCTATCGAAACCGCGCCGCTGTGCGTTTTTAAGTAAGTGATCAAAAGATCGTCTTGAGAAATTTCCTTCGGGCAAGACCCGCAGCCATAACCTTCGCTTTTCTGCAGTCGAAAGCCTGGCGCGTCCGCCGAAATAAACCAAATCCCTTGCCGGTTGACGAAATTGTACACAAATAGAATATACATGACCGGAGTTAAAATAACTCCAACATAGGCAATTTGACACCAAAAAAAAGCGGTTGTTTGATCCAAACTTGTTGAATATTTAAACGATCCTATTGCCCATATCGCCACCGTTAAACATAAACAACCCCAAATTTGCGTGTCTGCTTTATGGGATTTTTTGGCAAACAACAAAATGACCATGCAGACACTGGAAAGCAAAACGGTTATCGATGATATTGCGAAAAGATGCATCGCTGCTGTCCTTTTATCCGGGTTGTTCTCCTGCCCTCGAGTTTCTCAACCAGGGCTTGTTGGCCGTCGAGAGATTCAATTACCTGTCGCAAAATGCGCAGAGCCGTGTCTAAGTTTTGCCGGTCGGTCTTCTGGTTAAGAAAACCTTCTTGAAAATCATTGAGGAATGTTTCGCAGCGCATGCGGAGCTTATTTTGGAGATTGGCGAACTCATGAATTATTTCTTTGGCCGCAGTTTCTTCCGGGCCGGGACAACGATCGGCGCGCGGCGCGGCGGTTTTGACTTTTTCGCCGGTGCGTTTTGGCATTTTTTTATTTGGGTGGAAAGCCGCTTCCATGTCTTTAATTTAACAAAAAATCGCCGGATAACCAAGCAAAAATCCCTAAAATCAACGTCACCGGCCGAATAGCGCCCTGCCGGGCGCACCGCAAAAAAAACCCGTTATCAGAAACTGATAACGGGTTTTTTTGCTAAAAAAGTTATAACTAAAATTACTTTTTCACTTCCGCTTCGGGAGCCGCGGCTGCCGCTTTTTCCGCTTCCATTTCAGCGAGATATTTTTCCGGCTCGGCTAAAAATTTGTCCGCGCAGGCTTGGGTATCAAAATTATAAATCTTTCCTTTATATTCCGCTGTCACGGCTTTGCCTTCTTCAATTTTCATTTTGCAAACCGGATCAACAATATTTTTCACATTTTCCGGAGCAATAACCGCGTTAGCCACTTCCGCGACCGGAGCCGCGACAACTGCCGCATCTTTTGCCACCGGCGCTTCTTGCGCCATTACCGGAACAGCTACCATCAAACCAAACACGAACGCGAGCATTAAACTTCTCATTTCATTACCTCCCCATCTGTGGTTTAGAATTACGTTTTTACCGATTAAATCTATTCGAAATTTTTTGTTAAAATTGTTTTCTGTTAATTCGCCGATCCCGGATACGGTAGCGGCTTTCCACCCCCTTTCCGATCTATAATACACGCCCTCATCTCCTGAAAGAGACAAAAGGACAAATCAATATTTCAGCCCGCATAAATGAATACGCAAATTTAAAAGAAAATATACCAACTATTTTCTTTCCCGTCAAGCATTATAGCTGATTTCGAATTTCGGGTATCATTCGCTTTTTATATCGAAATGCCGCCGCAAATATTCCTTGAGCAAATCGGTTGCCGCGTCTTTACACTGGCCGCACACGGTTCCGATCTTGGTGCGCTCCTGCAGTTCATAATAGGTCCGCGCCCCCTCGAGAACCGCGTGTTCAATCTCTTCATCCGTGACATTCATGCATTGACAAATCAAGCGGGCCGCTTCTCGCTCCACCTTATCCTGCATACCGTTACGTTCGTAATAATCATCGATCGCCGCGCGCAACGCTTTGTCGCCCAACACCGAACAATGCACTTTATGTTCCGGCAAACTGCCCAATTCCCGGGTAATATCTTTCGGGGTCAAATGATATGCCTGATCCAGCGGCAGGCCTTTAACCATTTCCGACATCATTGAGGTGCTGGCAATTGCGCGGGCGCAACCGTAGGTCTTCCACTTACAATCCGTGATCACGCCTTTTGCCCGATCGATTTTTAAGACCACCAGCATCTGGTCCCCGCATTTGACGTTTCCGGTTTGACCGCGGCCGTCATACCCTGCCGGGTCATCTTTTAAGACATTGCGGGGATTCATAAAATGGTCTTTCACTTTTTCGGTATAGGCCCAATCTTCCATGACTTGCTCCCGTTCCCAGTTAATACGCCGACGACATCCCCCGCACCCGGGCGATCACTTGCGGCAATTTTTCCAAAACGTATTCAATGTCCTCCCGCGCGGTTGCCCTTCCCAGGCTGAACCGGATGGCGCCGTGCGCCCGCTCCGCGGCTAAACCGGTAGCCAAAAGCACGTGGGACGGGTCTAAAGAACCGGACGCGCACGCCGAACCGGTGGAGACCGCGATTCCTTCCATGTCTAAATACAACAAAACCGCTTCCCCTTCCACTCCCTCGCACGAAACATTCAGCGTGCCGGGCAAAGACTGTTGGGGATGGCCGTTAAAACGGATATCCGGAATCTTGGCGGTTATTCCCGCCCGAAACAATTCGTTTAACTGGATTAACCGGGCGGTTTCCTGAGCCATCTCTTTTTGCCGGATTTCAATAGCTTTCCCTAAGCCAATGATCCCGATCGTGTTTTCCGTTCCTGCCCGGCGGCCGCGTTCCTGATGCCCGCCGCGGATCAAAGGACAAAAAGGCGTGGCTTTCCGGGCGTAGAGCGCGCCCACGCCTTTGGGCCCATAAATTTTATGCGCGGATAAAGTGAGAAAATCCACGTCTAAATCCCGGACATTGACCGGTATTTTCCCCACCGCCTGCACCGCGTCGGTGTGAAAAAACACGCCCGCCGCGTGGGCCAAAGCGGCGGCCGCCTTAATGTCTTGCACTGTCCCGATTTCATTGTTCGCCATCATAATCGACACCAAACCGATTTCCGGAGTCAACCAGGATTTCAGCTGGTCAAAACGGATAATCCCTTGGGCGTCGACATCCAAATACTTTACCTGATAATTGCGGTCCGCAAGACAACGCGCGGTTTCTAA
>JADFXQ010000008.1:5277-48899 GCA_015233495.1 Candidatus Omnitrophota bacterium
GATTTTGGTGGTAATGATTCCCTTGGAGCGGTGCTGATGGCAATGGCATTGCCCCGACGGACAAGCATCCGAAGACAAGACTGTATTATTCGCCTCCGAACCGCTGCCGACAAAAATGATTTCTTCTAAAGAAGCGCCGATAAAATCCGCTACCTGGCCGCGCGCCGCTTCCACCAATTTGCGGGCTTGCCGGCCAAAAGTATGCAAGCTCGAAGGATTGCCAAATACTTCCAAGGCATCGGTCATGACTTGTTTCACTTGCGGGTGCAGCGGCGTGGTCGCGTTATGGTCTAAATAAACTTGTCTTTTAGTCATTTTTCTTCGTCCAATCCATCATCCGTTGAATCGGCAGACGCGCCCGGTTGATGATCTCCCCGGGCAACTCGACTTGAAATTCCAAAGTCTGCAAGGCGCGCAGCACTTTTTCCAAAGTAGTTTTTTTCATATTCGGGCAAACAATCTCTTCGGAAACCGGATAAAACCGCTTGCGCGGGCAGGCTTTTCTTAATCCGTGCAGCATCCCCGTTTCCGTAGCCACAATAAATTCTTCCGCGTCATTTTCCGACGCGTATTTAATCATCCCTGCTGTAGACAGCGCCGCGTCCGCCAGAGCAACCACCAAACCATTGCATTCCGGGTGAACAATCACTTTGGCCATGGGGCGCTCTTGTTTCAATTTTACAATATGCTCGGGAAGAATCCGGGCGTGCGTCGGACAATATCCCGGCCAAGGAATAACGGCGCAACCGGCTTTTTGCGCCGCGTAACCCGCGAGATATTTATCCGGCACAAAAATGATTTCCGCCGCCTCTTTTTTTAATTTTTTTAAGATCAGCACGGCGTTAGCGGACGTGCAGCACACATCACATTCCGCTTTCACTTCCGCCGTGGTATTCACGTAACAAACCACTTTGGCCTGGGGATGCCGGGCTTTCAGTTCGCGTAACTGCGCCGCGCTGACCATGTCGGCCATCGGACATCCGGCCGTCGGATCCGGGATCACCACGGTCTTTTCCGGCGAGATAATCTTCGCGGTTTCCGCCATAAAATAGACTCCGCAAAAAATAATCACCTCGGCCTTAGTCTTGGCAGCTTCCAAACTCAAGCCTAAGGAATCGCCGGTATAATCCGCGATATCCTGAACTTCCGGCAATTGATAATTATGCGCCAGAATAACCGCGTGGCGTTCTTTTTTTAAACGGGCAATTTCGGCTACGGCGTTCATGGCTGACTCCTGCATACAAATAAATGAAACAACTTTATCAACTTAGCCCGCATTTTTTCACCTTCGCTGAGATTAGTCAAGGAAAAAAGACCCGCGGCGAGAATCAGAAATAAATCAGAAAAAATCACGGCAGCCGAACTATCAAAAAGTTAAAGTTAGGGTCAATCCCAATGTGTCCGCGTTTTCATTCTGAGGCGGATTAAACGCCTTGCCGGGGAAAAAAACGCCGTACTCGACGGCAACCGTCAAATCCGAAAGCATTGACCATTTGACTCCGGCATCTAACTCGCGGCCGACATCCCGGGATTTTAACACTGCTTCCGCGTCCGAAATTCCGGCGCCGGGTTTGTCTTTATAAAATTGAAATCCCTCTAAAGTGAACATAAAATTTTTCAGCCGGCGGGTGAAAAAAAAGGCTGCCATTCCAAACCGGCCCGCAGCATATGCAGGTTGGACAAACGCGGCGACACAGCTATGCCTGTCGGCAAATAACCGAAATACAAAAAATTATTGTCCCGGCCGCTGCGGTTGCCGTTATAGGTGTCTGTCACGCTCACCCGGTCGCTGTCCCCGGACCCATAGGCGTATTCCCAGGAAAGATTCGGACGATTTAAAGTCTGCGGCCGGAAATCGATTTCCGCGTCGAGCGCCCAGGCGTCCACCCGGCAGCGTTGGTCAGTGGTATAAATGCGGGTTTCGCCGGTTTCCCGAATCAATTCTGTCCAATACGTCCATTTAGGAAACAAGTCGCCTTTGGCTCCGATGCCATAATATTCGGATTGATATTTATAAACATGGATAAAATCATCCGGTTGTTCGCCGGTGAAATCCCTTTGTCCCAAAGCATAAGCGTAAAAAGCGTGTTTGTCCGAAGGCGCGTATCCCAGACCCGCGCCGTAAAACCTGCGGTTGCTGGCCTTGGCGTATCCCGGCACGCTCTGATCAATATTTGCTTGGTGCGGCCGCGTTTGGGAGGTAAAAATTCCCAGATTAACTCCCGGACGAGTGTAATTGATCTGCGCCCCGTCGTTTACATCGCCGTAGGCAATGCCTTTGCCGATAAAAAAATATTTCCGGCCGACTTCGATTTTTACCGGCGCAAAATCTAAAAGCGTATACGCGTAATCGACGTGCGGCCCGTCATTATCGAATTTCTCTCCCGGGGCCGCGCCTTGTCTTTGGATATACAGATCCTTGAAGCGTAAATAGATAACGTGATTATTCTCATTGGGATTTGCTTTAGGCTTATAAACCGCCCGCCACCAGAGCCGCGTATCCACGGAATGGGAATAGGTCACAGCGTCTGACACGTTGGAATCATGGTCGCTGTTGTTATATTGATTATAGCGAAAATATTCCCAGCCGCCGTAGTCCATTACCCAGTCATCAAAAATACTTAGCTGCCGGGAAGCCGTGTGCTCCAGGGTCTGCCGTTTTTCTTCTTCGACCCGGCGGCTTTCCTCAGCGGCTAAACCGGATTTACCGGCGTAAAGAATAAAAACAATAAGCGCGATAATTTTTCGACCGCGTAATTTCATCATTATTTACCGTGGGCGTCCCGATATTTTTCCGCGGCAGTTAAAATCCACCGCATTTCTGTTCCGGTGAGCGGATCGTTCACCCCGCCGCAGCGCATCATCCCGTTATAAATCAGTTCCCGGACAGCGTAGCGGGTGCTCCGCGGAAAAAGCCGCAAACAAATCCCCCCGGAAATTTTTAAAGCGCCCGTGATCAACAAGGCCAGCTCTCCCCGGCGCAAAATTTTTTCCGGCGCGTAGCCCTCCCAAGCGGCAGGAAGAATCTTTTTTTGGCTGAGATAATCCACCGAAGAGGAAAAGTCGCTGATCGCCGGGTCTTGCCGTAATAAAATCACCGTCAAAGCGACGCCTTCGCTAAAAACCGAAACCGGCCGGCTAAAAAGTTTTTGCGGATCGCTCTTCCTCGTCTCGCTGCGCCGCGGCGGCGCGATCAGCCCTTCCACCGCTTCCGGAGCGGTGTGCTTGAGGCTGTTGCGTTTTTCCTGTTCAATCCGCCGGTCGACTTCGGAATTTTCCGCCCGCGCCGTTAACTGCGCGCCGGAAATAAAAATACAAATCTGGCAGATCAAACAAAATAAACCCGACGTTTTTTGCATTTTATTATTTTATAGAATAAACTGGGTTATTGCCACCATTTGATAATAATTTGCCTTTTGGCATTTTATATGGCATATTTGTATTAAGAACATAGTAGAGTGACGAGAATAGCAAACCTCTCGTAAGGGAGCGACGCAAAGCCATAGGGTCCTCAGGCGGCAGGTTCAACGCCGCACGGATAGCCAGGTTGCCGAAACACTGACCTTCGCAGCGTTGACCATAAAATCTGCTCCCGGATAGAGGGCAGATTTTTTTTCTTTTTTATTAACATTTTAAGCAGTCGATGGGAGAATATTGCATCGACAAAGGAGAAAAAATGGCCAAAAAAATTTTAATCCCCCCTATCCTAACCACCTTTGGACTCATCTTTGCCGTATCACCGCTTTGGGCAGCCGCGAAAAATGAGGTTAAACCTGCGGCCCCGCCCGTGGTAAAAGAAGAGATTAAAAAAGCCGCAGAAAAAGCAAAAGAAGAAATAAAAGATATCAAACAAGCGATTAAAGACGAGCGTGCCGAACGAAAAGAAAAAATTGAACATCTTAATAAAGGGAAGCACAACGGTGAGCATAAAGATAAGGGCCGGCATGAAAAACAGGATAAAAATCATAAAAAAGATCCGGCGCCTCCTCCGGTGAAACCAACCGCGCCACCGCCGGTTGTTCCTCCTCCCGCGCCTGCGCCTGCTCCGGTTGTCGAACCTCCGGCGCCCGCGCCTGCGCCTGCTCCGGTTGTCGAACCTCCGGCGCCCGCGCCTGCGCCAACGCAGCCAGAGCCGAAACAGCAGCCGAATGAAGCGCCGCCTCCGCCGTCAGTGCCGTTTTAATATTGTTTATTAATAAGAAAAGCCAAGCTTAAACGCTTGGCTTTTCTTGCAAAATAACTCCGATTTTCGCCAGAAAATCGGCGCCCTGCGGACTTCCCCCGGTTCGCGGGGTTTTTAATTGCGCAAATTTACTGAATCGTTTCTCCCCGCAGAATCGCTGGCAATGGCGCCGCGTCAATCCGCAATCCTCCGCTATGCTCAATTTTAATCGTATACAAAATCCCCGGAATAAAAGCCGTGCCTGGGGCTTCAATTTGCGCATTTTTAATGCCCAGATTCTGGCGGTATTTTTCACTTAAAGCATAATCCCAAAATTTTTCCCAAAAGCGTTTTTCTATGCCAATAGGCTGTTCGCTGACCCGATATGCATCCGGCACCGCGAAAGGCCGGGAGATCTGGAATTCCTGAGTGTTCTTGCCGTCCAACAGGAAAACCTTCCAAAATAAATAAACACTTTTCCCGCGCCACGGGTCGCCTTGGCGGACCAAATCGTTTTCAAAGCGGATAACCAAAGATTGAAACTGAATGATATTCCCGCTAAAAGAAAAATAGCGCGGCGCCAACGGTTGGCCTGACGTGTCATATTCCAAAAATTTGATCGTGGTCAAATTTTTCCCGGTTTTTTCATCCCGCGTCACTTTCGTCACTAAAACCTCGGCGGCGCGCGAATCCGCTTCCAGCCGGGAAATCATTTGTTTAAGCGCCGCGTTTTCCCGGCCGAACTTACCCCACCACTGATACCCGGCAAAACCCAACAGGCAAATCAAACCGAGCGTAATTATCATTTTAAATAAGTTCATATTGCTGTCCAAATCGGGCATAGATGATAATTTCATTCCCTAGAGCCTCTTCAATATATCATCCATGATTTTCCGCGCCGCGACTTCATCGCCTTTAATCCCGACCCGTATTTCGATCCGCGATCTTTTTTCGTCAATTTTACGTATATCAATCCAAACCGGTTTTCCATCGTAATAATCACTTTTGATTTGAGTTAAATTATCCTTCACGGTCTCCTTAGTGATTACCAATTTCAAACTTTTTAGAGTCTCTTGCGCCTGGAGCGCAACTTTATGCATGGGCTGGTTAACTTCCTGAACAATCTTGTTGGATAACCATACCGCAGTTCCCGCCCCGCCCACTGCTCCCGCAACCAAAGCGATACAGCCCGAAGCGGCAATGCTCAAAATGATCATCCCAAAACCAAAAAATAATTTCTTGCGCATATTAATTCTCCTCTATTTTTCAACTAAATCCCTTAAACCTTGAACCTTTATCACCTATTATCCCCGTCGCCCCGAATTTTCCCTTCCGCCATACGTTTCGCTAATTTCGCGAGGTTTTCCTCAGCGATCTGATTAAAATCAATGCCCAATTCATGCGCGGTAACCGCGGTGTAATATAAAACATCTCCCAGTTCGCGGGTACAGCGTTTTTTTAGTTCTTCCCGGTCAAAATCGCCGCGCAAATGTTTATTGATACATTCGAGCAGCTCGCCAGCTTCGCCGGAAACTCCCAAAAAAGAGCGGATAAATTTTTCACCGCCGATCCAGGTGTTTAAACATTTTTTTTGGTATTCCTGAAAATCCATATCTCCTCACTTTTCAGCTGCCGCATTTAATAAAAAAATCGCGGGCCGCTTGTCTAAAACAACGGTAGTTTTCCGCCATTCCCGCACAGTCATGGTTTGAATGCTTTGGGACGCGGCCGTTAGATCAACCGCCACGCAGAGCCGAGTCTCCGGGCCGCAGACAGTGAGCGCCTCGCGTAACAACGCCGCGTTGCGATAGGGTGTTTCCATAAAAATCTGCGTCTGCCCTTCGCTGGCGGAACGCCGCTCCAGGAATTTGATTTTTTTCTCGCGTTCGTTTTTCTCCTTTGGCAAATATCCATTGAACGCGAAATTCTGCCCGTTCAATCCTGACCCCATCAGCGCCAGCAAAATAGCTGATGGCCCGACGAGCGGATAAATCGGACGGCCTTGGCGGCGCGCGCCGGAGACAAAATCCGCGCCCGGGTCTGCTACGCACGGGCATCCCGCTTGCGAAATCACGCCGACAGCCTGCCCCGCGGTCTGTTGCAATAATCCGGCAATCTCGGATCGCCGCGTATGTTCATTCAACAATAAAAATACGCATTCCGGCACAGGAAATCCCGAATCAATTTTTTTTAAAAATCTTATCGCCGATTTTTGGTCCTCTACGACAAAACAACGTAACGGCAAAACCGCTGCGATAACCATCGGAGCCAAAGCCGCGAAACCGTTTTGTTCGTCGATAGGACAAGGGATAAGATATACCGGATTCAAAGACATACGCCCTCTTTATGGTTTTTCCAGCTGTTCCAACGCCTGTCGCGCGGCCGTCATCCCCGGCGCGATCTTGATAATTTGCCGGTAATCCTGCCGGGCCTTTTCCCGGTCGCCGATTTTGATATACACGGCCGCCCGATTAAAATAAGCGATCACCAATCCCGGATCAAGCGCCAGGCTAAAAGAAAAATCCGCTAACGCATTTTGCCATTTTCCCATTTCGTAATATAAATAACCTCGGTTATTATACCCCGCCGGATTAGACGGGTCCAATGCTAAAGCCTGATTAAAGTCGCGCCAAGCCGGAAAAAATTTACCCCGGCGGCCAAATTCACTCCCGCGGTTGCGGTAGGCTTGAACTTCCCGGGGATATTTTTTTATAACATCGCTCCATAGCGTAATTCCGTCTTGCCAAACCGTGCAGCGCTGCCACGCCATAACTGCGAAAAGCAGGACTATGCCGCAAGCGCACCAGCGTCTTTTTTTGACTGCCGGTCCTTCGCCGGCTCCCCAAAACCCGGCGGCAATAAAAAAAAGACCGATATAAGCAACATAAGTATAACGATCGGCCAAAAGCGAGTTGTTCAGGTTGACAAAACCAGCGGTTAACAATATCAGAGTGTAAAAAAACAATAACCCAAATAAAACAAGCCGCTGCTTCCGGGCCAAATAAAACAAACCCGCGGTTACCGCGATCAAAACAAAAGGCGCGGCGTAAAATTCCGCTGGATAATAACCGTTAATTTTTTCCGGAAAAGGATAAAAACCCGATAACTGAACCGGAAAAACCGCTTTCCATAAATACGTCAAAACTGCCATGCTGCCGAAATAAATCTGGTCGATCCCCGGATACGGCGTCGCCAAACCTAGAGGCCGCTGGGCTAAGCCGATCGTGCCGAATATGACGGACAAGACAAAAAATGGCGTTTTGATCAGCCAATCCCGGCAGCGTAACCGGCCGTGCCAATAATAATCAAGCAATAAAAGCGCCAGCGGCAAAGTCACCGCAGCGGGTTTAGATAAAAGCGAACCGATAAAAAGCAAAAAAACCGGCCAAGTCCAGTTTCCCGATTTACCGTCGCGGCTGTGCTGGCTGTAAAAGATCAAAGCGGCCAAATAAAAAAACGCGTACAGTACGTCTTTGCGCTCGACGATCCAGGCTACAGACTCGACGTGCATCGGATGGACGCCGAATAAAGCCGCGGCCAACCAAGCGCTAAACATCCGTCCGCGGGTTAAAATCAAAATCAACGCGAAAACCAAAATCGTGTTCGCCGCGTGCAAAAGGAGGTTATGGAAAATGTAAACCCCGGCCGCGGCTTTAAAAAAATGATACTCCGCCGCGAAAGAAAGCAAGGTCAACGGATGGTATTGATGATATTGAACCCGCCAGGTGGCGAACATCCGGCCAACCGCCGGCCAACTGAATTCCTGAACTAACGGATTATTGAGAATGTATTTATTGTCATCCCAATACGTGAATTGATGGGATAAGCAATTGACAAAAACAATAAAAACCAATATGGCTAACAAACTAGCCAAAAAAAATATTTTCCGTAGTTGGATTACGTCGAAATGCATTACCCTTCCTCTTTTTGCCGGTCAACGGGTATCCGCAAGGTGAAGACCGTCCCTTTTCCAACCTCGCTCTTTACCCCGACGTTGCCTTTATGATTCTCCATAATGCGGTACACAATCGATAAACCCAAACCCGTTCCCACTCCCACCTCTTTGGTGGTAAAAAACGGATCAAAAATCCGGGGCAGATTTTCCGCGGGAATGCCGTAACCCGTGTCTTCTACCGCAACACAACAAAAATTCTCTTCTCGATATGTCTTAATTGTCAATGTCCCGCTCCCCGAAGTGGCCTGAGCCGCGTTGATGAATAGATTGACAAATACCTGGACCAATTGCTGCGGATAACACTGCAACGGCTCCAAAACCCCATATTCTTTTCTGACATTCAATTTATGCTGAAATTCATTGCGCACCATATTCAACGCCTCGTCAATCAAATTATGGATGTCCACCCTGCTGCTTTTTTCCGCGTCCGGCCGGGAAAAAGCCATCAGCGACGAAACGATTTTTTTTACCCGTTCTGCTCCCTCTTCGGTTTCGGCAATCAATTTCTCCAAATCCGCGATAATGTAATCCAAATCCAACGCGGTCTTCAGCTCCGCCAATTCCGCGGCCGCGCGTGCCGCCGCCGGATCCGCAAGCCCAGTCAGCTGTTTTTCCACCGCGCAATATTTATCGAGCATCCTGCGGATTTTCGCGATGTACTGGTTCAACGAATACAAATTGCTGCGGATGAATCCGATCGGGTTATTGATTTCATGCGCCACACCGGCGGCCAATTGCCCGACGGAAGCCATTTTTTCCGCTTGGAGCAATTGTTGATTCGCCACCGCCAATTCGACGACCCGCTCGTTCACTTCTTCTTGCAAATGCCGGCGGTGGATTTCCAATTCCTGATCGCGGCGTTCGATCTGCTCCAACATATCATTAAAACTGTTTTGCAAAACGCCCAATTCATCCCGAGAGTTCACCGCGGCCCGGCGAGAATAATTTTGATCCTTCGAGACCCGCGCCATCAGAGCGGCTAAATCGACAATCGGTTGCACAATAATTTTTTGCAAGCGCGATAAAAACAAAAGCGCCGCTAAAAACGCGGCGCAATGCGCCCAAAAAATCCGGCGCAGCATTTTCGCGCCTTCTTCATGCGCTTTGCGGTCCGATATGCCGATGACCACATCTCCCAAGACTTCCGTGCCGAAAGAAATCGACATAAATACATCATGTACCGCGCCTCCCCGGCGCACCTGAATGATAAAATCGGCTAAAGCGCTGTTTTTCGGCAATGCGGCCAAAGCGGCCTGGGCCTCCGGAGTGGAAAAATTGATGCTCGCGAACATATTGGTAATCAATCGATGGCGGTCGTCATAAATAACGGTATAGACGACATTGGGATCATTGGTGATTTTATTGACGATATTGTCCAATTGCAGATAATCTTTGTTGAGAATCGGATCCGCGCATAAGTCAGCAATATACCGGCCGATATTTTTCCCATGATTAGTCAATATTTGCCCCATGGACCGCAATTCATTGGGGATGATCAGCCCGACGGAAATCAATCCCGAAACCCCGAGACTGATAAAGACAATAACCAAAAATTTTAAACGCAAACCCTGCCGGGCCGGTTGGGGAGGAAAAATTTGATTCATGCCAGCTCTATTTTTGGGTTTCGCGGATCAATGATTCCGGGACCGTAATCCCGCAAGCGCGTCCCGTGGCTTGATTAATTCTGATTTGAATCTTCTGCGGACGGGCGATCGGAATATCCGCAGGTTTAAGCCCTTTTTGCAGAATTTGCGCGGCTTGTTTAACCGCGACCAGACAAGAATCCGCGTTCACCGAGCCCACTGCCAAAAAAACTCCCTCTTGAGCATAATCCAAAACGTGGGTGATCGTCGGAATTCTCAATTTCGTCAACGCCGCGATGATCGGACGCGCTTTCATGTCCACCACGCCGCTCCCGGTTAAAAACACCGCCTCCACCCTGCCGGGCAAATAACGGAACATCAAATCCGGATCATCCGCAGCCAAAAGCGGCACCGGGATGATCGTGATATGCAACGCCCGGCTGTGCGCCAGCAAATTTTTTAAATGGGATTCCGAATTTTTTTCGCCCGGCGTATAAATTACCGCCAAATTTTTAACCGGGATGATCTTTTGTAAAAAAACGACCACTTCTTCCACCCCGACATAGACACTGGCTCCGGTCATATTATTGCCCGAACTTTGCCAGCTGGCGGCAAATCCAGCGTCAACCGGATCGTAAACCGTGCAAAAAACGATCGGGACATCTTTGACTTCTTTCGCTAAGGCCGCCGTGGCTGAGGTGCCGATCGTAAAAAACAAATCCATTTTTTGCGCGGCGTAATGTTGCGCGACTTTCATCGCCTTGGCTTTATTCCCGTCGGAATATTCCACGCTAACCACTGTCCCGCCGCTCAACAGACCTTCGGTTTTCAATTGGCTCAAAGTCTTATCCAAGCTGTCCTGAAACCGGCCGTATTTTTGCCAGACTAAAATTCCGATCTTGCGCTCTGCCGCGGCGGATAAAATTTGCGGCGCGGCCAGCGCCGTAACCAGCAGAAGCATAAACCCTAACCGTTTCATTGGCCACCCTCGATCACGCTGCCCGAGAGCAATTCCCGCACCCCGTTCACATTCTGCACATACACTTCCGGCGGAAATTCAATGCTCTGTTTTGCCTGTTCGACAATCAACTTGCGCAAAAAGGTCTGCTGCTTATTATCTTGAGCATTATACAACGGATGCGCGCTTAAATCATTAACGAGAACAATCACCGGCTCCCGCGAAAATTCCAGCGGCTTGAGTATGCGGCTGACTAAAGCGTAAAGAAAACTCGGCTTGTCATTAAATATCTCCACGGCGGTTTTAAAAATGATCTTGCCCCAAGATTCATCCAGCATTTTTTGCAGCAGGCCATAACAAAGCGAATACCGAATCAACCGCTGTTCGCCGGGTTTAATTTTAAACGAAGCGTTAAAAATCATCTGCGCCAATTCGCTGTCGCTGAAATTGGTTTTCTCGCGATGGAAATCAAACGTCAAAAGATCAAACTGATAAACCCCGCGCATCCGCGGCGCGGCTTGTTTCATCGACCGGTCCAGCAAATCTTTCGCCGAGTCCCATAAAAAATCCTCGTCTTTGCGGATCAGGGTCACGACAAATAACCGGCATTCTTGGCCCTCCCGGACCGCGCTATAGCGCTGGACGTTTTCCTGTTGCAGTCCTTGATAATAAATCGCGTCAAACCGCGGCAAATGCTTGAAAAGATCGGAAGCAGGAAAATCAGAATGGATAAGATTGAGCGGTTGAAAAGCCATGTTTTATACCCGAATCGGTAAAATCATGAACGGTATGCCTTGCCCGTAAAACCGGCGCTGCATTTCAAAAACCGTGAAGTTATGCAACCAGCGCGTAAAAATGGTTTCATTGACGAAAACCAATTGCCCGCCGAAGAAAACCGCGTTGGGAAATTTTTGAAAAATCTCCGCGCCGAGCTTGTCAATTTCCGCGATCAAGTCCGTGGCCACATGCGTCACGCCTTCGGCGTAATAACCTTGCCGCCGCATAAACTGGACATAACGGCTGACATCGTGTTTGACCTTTTCTTCCAAGGCCGATACCTGATGAACGCCTTTAAAATTCCCCGCGTCCAAAATCCCGATCTCGACAAAAACAAAATTCTGAAATTCATTGCCAAAATAACGAATGACGTTAAACAGGGTGTGCAGTCCCAATCCGTTAAATCCATTGACCATGATCACCGCGGTTTTCGCCCGGGGGTTCAGTTTGATTTCGTTTCCGGCCGACTCTCTTTCCGACACGGATAAATCCGCAGAATGCACCAAGGTGTCCAAACGTTTTAACAACTTTAAAGTTTCTTTATATTGGCTTTTAATAAAAAAAGCCAAACCGACTAACGAACCTGTCACGACTAAGGTAATCCAGCCGCCTTCCTCAAATTTGACTACCGTGACCGAAACCAGAATAAACGCGCTCGCCAATAAACCCACGCCGTTGATCAAAATTTTACTTTTCCATTTTTTGACGGTTTGGCGCTCTTGCCACCAATGCCGCACCATGCCCAACTGGGAGAAGCAAAACGTGATAAATACGTTGATACTGTACAGAATGATTAAAAATTTTACCGACCCCTTGGATAAAATCATTAAAAGTATACTGCCGGCGCCAAACAACAAAATGCCGTTTTGCGTCACCAGCCGGTCGCTTAACGTCGCGAATTTCGTCGGGAACCAGCGGTCCGCCGCCATATTCGCCAAAACGCTCGGCCCGCCCACAAACCCGGTCTGCGCGGCGACAAAAAGGATTAAGGCTTCGGATATCAAACTGACCAAAACAAACACGCTTCCCCAATTTCCCCAATTTTTCGCGATGGATTCAAATAAAACCGCGTTGAGTGTTTTGCCCGGTACCGCGTGCACGTTATAAAACAGATAAGCCAGCATCAAACCAAAAACCGTAAAAGCCAAAGAAACCGACATATACAGCATGGTTTTTTTACCGGTTTTGACTTTGGGTTCCCTTAGATTTGATATGCTATTGCTGACCGCTTCAATCCCGGTATAAGTTCCCGCGCCTAAGCTATACGCCCGGAAAATCAAAAGCAGCATCCCCCATATTCCCAGAGTATTCGTGGTTGTCGCGACATCCTGAATGGTGGAATGGATCACGGCGGAGGATTGCGAAACGTGATGCGAGATCGCGTAAAGAATAATAATCAAATGGGTTAAAACGAATAACAAAAACAAGGGCAAGAGAACTAAAACCGATTCTTTCACGCCGCGGATGTTCAAGATAATCAAAAGGCCCAGCGCGCCGACCGCGAACGCTACTTTATATTGGTGCCAATCTAAGGGAAGAAAACTGAATAAGGCATCCGAACCGCTGGCAATAGAAAGGGTGATCGTTAAAAGATAATCGATAATCAAAGCGCAGCCGGAAACCATGCCGATCCCCGGTGAAAGAAGTTTGCTGGCCACCAAATACCCGCCGCCGCCGGAAGGAAAAACTTCAATGATTTGCGAATAACTCGCGCTAATGATAAAAACCGTAAACGCAGTGGCTAAAGCCACAAAAATGCTCAGATAGGTATGACCTTGCAAGGCTAAAAAGGCTTCTTCCGGGCCGTAACAGGAAGAAGATAAACCATCCGCGCCCAAACCTACCCAGGCAAAAAAAGCGATGAGCGATATACTATGAAATACGCCCCGGTCATGCGGGTCTAAAGCCTTGCCAATGACCGCGTCTTTGATTTTTTGAAACCACATAGAAGTTATCAATCCCTTTCGCGACTATTATAGGATATGCCGTCGGCTTTCCTATTGTTTTTTAGGTTCTTTTATAAATAGAAAAGCCAGAGGTATGCTCTGGCTCTTCTCTATTATCTTCAAGAATGACTTGCTGTCAATAATCTATCCGATGGCTACCGGTCCCTTCTCTTCAGTCCGGATACGGATACATTCCTGCAGATCCATGACAAAAATCTTGCCGTCTCCGGTTGAACCGGTTTTCGCGCCTCGGACAATCGCTTGAATCGTCCGGTTTAAAAAACTATCATTCACCGCGATTTCCAAGCGGATCTTCCTTAACAAGTTGCCGGTTTCTTTCGCGCCGCGGTAAACTTCCGTGATACCCTTTTGCCGGCCATGCCCCAAAACTTCACTGACCGTAATCAAATTCACTTCTTCCTTATACAATTCCTTTTTCACCTGCTCTAACCGATGCGGTTGAATAATCGCGATAATCAGTTTCATAATTTTATCCTTTCATTAAAGACACTAGGACGCTCGACACAAGACACAAGTCAAGTCGGTGAAATTCTGAAAATATATAGTTGTGTTTGCCTGGATTTTCATCTTCAAATACAGCTTTCCACCAAAATACTTGTGTCCTGTGTCTTGTGTCTTAATTTATTCCAATACCGTATATGCTCTTTCCCGATGCTGGGTGATATCCAGCCCCATGAGTTCTTCGGTTTCTTTAACCCGCATTCCTAAAAAGATGTCTACGAATTTATAAACCAGCGTCGTCACGACAACCGTATACGCTGTAGCGACCAAAATTCCAAATCCTTGAATAAACAATTGCTTTATATTTCCATAAAACAACCCATCCGCGCCCGCCGGATTAACCGCTTTGGAAGCGAACAATCCGACAGCCAAAGTCCCTAAGATCCCCCCAATGCCATGCACGCCAAAGGCATCTAACGAATCATCATAATTGAATTTCGGTTTTAAAATCGCGACTCCGATAAAACAGACGACGCTAGCGCAAAACCCGATGACTAAAGCGGACATCGGGCTCACATATCCGGCGCAGGGAGTGATTGTAGCCAAACCAGCAATTGAACCGGTGACAATCCCAAAAACCGTGGGTTTGCCGTTCCGTACCCATTCGAGAATTGCCCAGCTGATTCCTGCTGCCGCAGCTGAAGCATTAGTGGTTACAAACGCATTTACCGCGATGCCGTTCGCGGCCAAGGCGCTGCCAGCGTTAAATCCAAACCAGCCAAACCATAATAGACCGGTGCCTAATACGACAAACGGCAAATTATGCGGCGCCGGCGTATGCTCCAGCTCTTTGCGCTTCCCGATAAAAATCGCCGTGAGCAGAGCCGCTATGCCCGCGCTGGTATGCACCACAATCCCGCCGGCAAAATCCAACACGCCCATGGCCTTGAGCCAGCCGCCGGAACCCCAGACCCAGTGGCACAAAGGCGCGTACACAAAAGTTGACCACAATATAGTGAAAACCAGAAACGCCGAAAATTTTATCCGCTCCGCGAAAGCGCCGGCGATCAAAGCCGGAGTGATAATCGCGAACATGGCCTGAAATATCATAAACGCCGTGTGCGGAATGGTCGACGAATAATCCGCGAAAGGTTGTGAACCGACTCCGTTTAATCCCAGCCACTGCAGACCTCCCCAAAATCCGGCCGACGGGCCAAACGCTAAACTATAACCAAACAACATCCACCAGACACTGAGCAGACATAGGGCCGCGAAACACTGCATCAACACGCTTAAAATATTTTTCCGCCGCACCATCCCCCCGTAAAACAAGGCCAACCCCGGCGTCATCAACATGACAAGCGCCGCTGAAAATAACACAAAAACCGTATCCGCGCCATTGACCATACCCCATTCTCCTTTTTTGTCATTCCCGCGCTGGACTTTCTGACGCTCAGCGGGAATCTAATGTGACAATAAAAAAAGCGCTCCCGCCGATTGAACCAGTTCAATCAGCAAGAACGCTTCGTCGCGCTCCAAAATCCCGGCACCTCAGCGTGCCAAAAATCAACTTATTTAAAATATTATATCTAACAAAATCAAAACCGCCACAAATATTTTTATGGTTGGCGAAGCAGGCGAAGCATATCGTGCGTCCCGATTTTTCGCAAATACGCCGTGTCACCGATCTTTTTATAAGTGATCCGATAGCTTTGCGAAACCCTCAATTCATAAATATCGGTTTGACCCGCCATTTTCTTATTGCATTATTTGTCAAGCCTTTCCAACAGCTCTTTCAAATTTACGGAATGATTAATTGCAGTTCCTGCGGCTGGATTTTGATATGCATAATGCCTGATAGAATCTCATTATCCGGCTTGCCGGATAAAAGCAAAGAGACCATATCCGAGATAGCTGGTTCGGCGGCAAACGCGCGGCTCTCCTCGATTCGCAAAATTTCCGCGATCAGACCCATTACGTACCCCATACGATCGGCCAACACTTCTTGCTGGCAGCACGCCAAAAGAAAATTCTTAACCCGCTCTGATGACGGTAAAACCCCTTCATTGACAATTGCTTGAATCCGCTGCCACTCCGCGGTTAAATTAATTTTCTCCAACCGCATAGCTTCGGCCGGGCTCAATGCTCCGCCTTGCCCATTCAGTAAACTGTTCGCCGGCCTCCCCCGTAAATCCTTAAAATCAACACCGCCGGTTTTATTATCTTGCATCGTTGGAGTCGCTGTTGAGTCCGCGCTCCCATCATTTATTACCGGCGCGGCAACCGCTGGCAATCCGGCTTGAACAATCGCAGAAGACATTGTGCCGTATGCGAAATCCACCCCAGAACGTTTCATTTCCGTCAATATAGTGTCAATTTGCGTATCCGGGTTTACAAGCGGATTTGGGTCTTTGATTAAAATCGCCCGAACTTCTTGCGGAGTGGTTTTTCCTTCAGCAAAATCCAAAAGCGCCCCATAACCGCCGCCCATGAATGCGTGGATATCGGCAATAGTTTGGCGCGCTGACTCTTCCGGCAAACCCGCCTCATCTATTAGTCGCGCTACTGCTTCTTGCGTGAGCTCCTTTGCATCCTCTTTATCCACGATCTTGTTCCAAACATCCCAAGAATACTGCAAGCAAATTTCAATTGCGATAGCATTAGATAGGATCGCCGGTATATTTTCTATGCCCGGCTGAACGATCGCCTCCGCCATTACCTCAGAGGCATGAAATTTCGCATCATCGATCAATGCGCTGTATAACTGCGCTATTTTCACGGGATCCGTTGTATCAAATGAAGAAATATCCTGCTCCAAAACGGATTTCAAAATGTTTAATACCCCTGTACTTATCTCCTCTCTGCTGTGTCGAACGAGCAATTCCTGAAGCGCTTTAACATCACGAGGTTTACGTAATTGGCGCAATCCAGCTATAGTCGCAAAACGCGCATCAATATCCTCAAATCCTTGCACATACATGGGAGACAGGGGATCAAAATCAGCAGGAATATCGGCCGACCGGGATGAGAAAAATTTCCCGATTTTAGAAAGCCTGACTACCGGCGCTGGTTCCGTAAGCGCGGTAATCGTTTTTGAAACCCAGTCCGTATTTGAGGTTGTTGTATAATAAACTGTGGAAATCCCCGCATTTGCCGCCATTTTGTTAATAGTTTTCAAACCGCTATTCAACATTTCAACACGGATTTGCCGGTCTTGAAATACGGAAGCTTGAGTGCTGGTTTTTGCCGCGACCTCCACCGCGTGAACATAAAGCGTCAAATTCCCAGCCCGGTCTTTAACAATAATCATATTGTATTTAGCGTAAAATTTTCCGCCGCGGTATTGCGTCACCATAAAATGCATCTGGCTCGCGATCCAAATAGGAACCGACCAAAAATTAATCCCGACCCCGGTCTTTTCTGCGTTTAAACTCGCGGTACAGTCGCCGCAAAGGTCGCCGTATTTTAATTCGGTCAAATCCCGCGGAGAAATACGAAAGGTTATACCGCTTTTGTCCGGCGGATTTAACACTTCCGCGATTTCATCGGCATACACATCAATCAGTGCCGGCTGGGCTGTAAACTCCGCCAAAGTGTGTCCGGTCGCAAAGAACAGGCGGTCGGATAAGGCTTGCTGTGCTTTAGGTTGACCTTTTTTTTCGTCTTTTTGTCGGGCAACCTGGGCGGCTGTCTGTAAAGTACCGGAGACTTCCGAAGCGTCCTGGATATTCAATAATTTAAGCAGTCTTTTGCCCTGGCTGCCCAATCGCGCGATGTCCTCGGCGGCATTCTCCCAAACCCAATCTTTAATATTTCCCCTTTTAATGAGCAGCCATAATATAGAATAATGTTTTTCCATATGATAATCTGTTAATCCGCTTAAAATTTCCGCCGGAGATAGTAAACTGTAATTTTTTTTCAGTCGCGCGATAAAACGATCAAAATCAGCATCCCGCATCATAAATCGGCCGGCCGCATCCATCTCCATCAATTGCAGAATATCTCCCATGTTATACATAGCCGCTATGAAAAATAAAGGCGCGGCCATTCGCAATTTTTGCAGGCGTTCTTTTCCTTTATCATAAAGATTCCCGGAAGCCTGCTGTATTTGGCTTAACTGTTGCCTTAATGCCGCCAAATTTTCATCGATTCGACCGCGCAGTGTTTTCGTTGGGTCTTTCGGCATAGCCGCTTCCAATGGCAGCAAAGCTTCGGCAAGCAATGTGTCAAGAAAGCCCGAGACATCCTCTTGCTTGACTGCGGATAATTCTTCCGGTCTTTCCGCAAGAGCGGCTGATAACACGGGAGGCATATTGGGCAAATTACCAATAGTTCTTTTTCCAATTGGGGCTGGAAATAAAATAGTATAGGCCGGAAAAGACACTTCTTGTGTTCTTCCGGTGAGGGGATCTGTCTGATGCGCCGTTTGGGTTTGAACGCTTTCCACCCTGCCTTTGCCGTATTTAATATGCATTACTTGATCCCCGATGTTAAATTGGAGAGTTTCTACGGGAGAAGAACTGACCACCATGCGTTTTCGTTCTAAATTCCCCAATGGAGATGACGACTGTAATCTGATTTCTGCCGCCCTTAAAGGACTGCTGAATGTCGCTAAAATCGGCATATTAGTCGGAGTTATTGGCGGCGCCACAAAGCTGGGGTATACGGTTACCGCTCCTGAGGAAGCTGCGGAAAGACTCGCGGCCGGTATTGATAAATCAAACACCATCCCGCCGCTGATATAATTTCTGACTACCGGTTCATCAGAAGCGTCAATCGCTTGATTTGTGTTGTATTCGCCGGATTGAAATGATTTTTTATATTCCGCGAAATAGGTGAGCGGCGACCAAGCGGCCGGTGAAGCCAGTCCGGCCAAATTTTCTTTATCGATCAGCGCGGAGTATACCCCCGGTCTGCCCTTATATCTCGACTTGAACCACTGCGCCATGATGAGCGAATAATAAACTTGGCGCAAGGCCGCGTAGCGGGGCGCGGCATTGATTTCAACCGTCAGTTTCGGAATGATGAGTTCCCGGACCAAACGCGCCGCGTATTCGTTCAACGCCTTGGCCCGGGGATCTTTAAAATTATAAACTGCCGAATCTTTAAGATAATCCTGCTCCAGCATCACTTTCAGCGTGGCTTTATAAATATACGCGCCATTACCCGACTCATTCCTGCCTTTCTTCCCTTCGGAAATTATGATCTCTCCCGGCACAATCCACGGCCGGGTCATCGTGGGGATTTCAATATTTTGCGTCCCATACAATTCCGCGGCTTTTTGATAAAGTTTTTCCCAATATTGTTTACCCTCCGGCATATCCGGAGACGTGAACTTGGCCGTGTCTTTTTTCAACTGCACATCCGCGGCCAACAAAACTTTGCCCACATCGGTTTTGGCCAAACGACTGTCCATAATCCGGTCCGGCGCGTCCGGCTTTAAGTTCACCCAAAACGCACTGTTCGGCAACGTGATTCCGACAAAAAAATAATTCAAAAGAATTTTGGCAGCCGCTTCGATGTCGGCGGACTGGGGAGTTTTAAAATCACCTTTATCTATCAAGAGATGAAAATTGTTCCCGGCCGGGTCATAACTCAATGACCGCAAGTGCAGGGGCCGAAACGGTTCCTGAATCAGCGAATTACGAAACGCCCCAATCGCTCCCGGAATATTCAAACTCCCGGCAATCTGGGCAAAGCCCGTCTGCTGATAAATGAGGCATAAACACAAAACTAAGGACAATATTTTATTTTGTCGCGGCATACATCTTCCCGGTTCGGCGAAGCGTCAATAATATATCTAATTAAAATATATCCTATAAACCGTGAAAAACAAGGCATTCGGACGGGATTCAGGAAAGCGTTTCCTTATTCGTACCGCAGGGCTTCGATGGGGTTGAGTTTGGAGGCTTGCACTGCCGGCCAGATGCCAAAGATTAGGCCGACGATCAGGGAAAACGTGGTGGCTAACAACAGAGGAAACACCGAAATTTTTACCGCCCAACCGGCGAATACGACGATCAACAGCGATACGCCGACGCCGATCGCGACGCCGATCAAGCCGCCCAGAAAAGACAAAAGCATGGCTTCAATCAAAAACTGCATGAGAATATCGCGGTTGTTCGCGCCGATCGCTTTGCGGAGGCCGATTTCGCGGGTGCGTTCGGTCACGGAAACCAGCATGATATTCATGATCCCGATGCCGCCGACAATCAGCGAAATTGTGGCAATAATCCCCAGCAGCATACTCATGATTTTGGTGCTCTGCATCATTGCTTCTTTTATATCCGACATATTGCGGACTTGAAAATTATCGTCCGCCTCTTTAGGGGTCAGATGATGAATTTTGCTGACGGTTTTGACAATTTCCGTCTGCGCCGCGTCAGCCGCTTCGGGGCCGCTAACTTCAGCGGCAATTGAATCAATGTATTGTTTTCCCAAAACCCGGTACATCGCGGTAGTGATCGGAATGATCACAATGTCATCCTGATCGCGCCAGCCGCTGGCTCCGCGCGCCGGCAAAACGCCGATCACTTTAAAATTGATCAGGTTGATCTTAATGGTTTCGCCAATCGGGTCGGCGTCGCCAAATAATTGCCGGGCCACGGTAGCTCCGATCAAAGTAACCTTGGCCCGCTTTTTTACTTCATCGTCGGTAAAAAACCGGCCCGCCACCGGCGCGGCGTTACGCATGGTTTCGTATGCCGTGCCGTCCCCCTCGACTTGGGAATTCCAATTTTTACTGCTATAAACCAACTGCGCCCGGCCTTGCACCGAAGGGTTGACATTTTTAATCACCAACTGGATTTTGGCAATCGCGTCAACATCTTCAAAGGTAAACCGGGTCACTGACCCGGCTTGCATGGATACCCCGTGACTGTTCGCGGACCCGGGCATAATCATCAGTAAGTTCGAGCCTAAGGAGGACAATTGTTTTTCAATCGAATCCTGAGCGCCGCGGCCCAGCGAGATCATGGCGATTACCGCGGCCACGCCGATCAAAATCCCGAGTACTGAAAGGAAAGTGCGCATTTTATGCGAGGCCATGGCAAACACGGCCTGCTTCATGTATTCCCAAAACTTGATCCCGCCGGCAACCGAGACAGCGGCGTCGGAATCCGGGGTTACGGTTTTTCCATAACCTTCCGGCGCTGATACCTCTCGGCCTACCGGATCCGCTAAGCCTGCATTCGAGGCTGATGCCAGCCTGGCTCCGGTTGCTGATGGAGCGCCATTCTGAATTTTATCCGAAACGATCACGCCATCCTTCATCACAATAACCCGTTTCGCTACCGCTGCCATCTCGTTTTCATGGGTGACCATGATGATCGTCTTGCCTTTACGGTTCAATTCCTGAAGTATTCCAATGATTTCCGCTTTGCTCTTGGAATCCAGATTGCCGGTCGGCTCATCCGCGAAAAGAATCAGCGGATCATTTACCAATGAACGGGCAATGGCCACGCGCTGCTGCTGGCCTCCGGACATTTCATTAGGACGATGCTGCATACGGTCCTTGAGTCCCACCTCTTCTAAACGCTGGTTGATCACCGCCTCATGTTTGCCGCCTTCCAATCCGGCGTAAATCAAAGGAAGTTCCACATTGCCCGCGGCAGTCATGTTAGCCAACAAATGGAACTGCTGAAAAATAAAACCCAAGCGTTTATTGCGCAAGGTAGCCAATTCGTCATCCGTGCATTTTTTGACATCCTGGCCTTCCAGCAAATACGTCCCTTCGTCCGGCCGATCGAGTAAACCGAGAACATGCATCAAGGTGGATTTTCCCGACCCAGAAGGCCCCATAATCGCCACAAATTCCCCGGCGCATATCGTCAAAGAAACCCGGCGCAAGGCCTGGACGTCAATCTTGCCCATGCGGTAGGTTTTAGATAAATCTTTAACTTGGATAATAGTTTTATTCATTCCCAACCACTCCCCCGCCTTAAGCCTCTTTTACCTTCCCGGTCTTCGGGCTGGCATAAACGGATTTTTCCCACCCGGGTCTTTTGCCGGTACTGTGTATTTTTTCGCCTTGATAATAACCGTATCCTCGGCGGCGATACCCGAAACAATTTCCACATTTTTATCATCAGTAATCCCCAGCTCAACCTCGGTTTTTACCGGTTCCTCTCCCGAAGACTTAACGAACACAAAATTTCCCTTGGGGGTTTTGCGCACCGCGTCAACTGGCAGTAATAAAATATTTTGCTTATCATATTCGACAAAGTCCACGTTCGCGTTCATGCCGGAACGTAAAAACGCCGGCACCTCGTCCATCAAGAGATCCACATGATAAATCGTCACATTATTGACCGTCTGTGATTCATAATAAATATGATCGACTTTCGCTTTAATCTTTTTATCCGCGTACGCGTCCAAACTCACCGCGGCCTTCTGCCCCAAAGAAATTTTTCCGATATCCGTTTCATCCACTTGCGCCTGGATGATCAAATGATCCGAAAGGACCACCACCGCGTCAGCCGTAGTCACGGTTTGCGCCGGCTGGGTAGTCGCCACAATCACCTGCCCGTCCATCGGCGACAAAAGCGGAATGGCTTTATACACGTCTTGCCAATACTGCACCGCGGCCGCGTCCTGACCCCGCGCCGCGTCCAAAAGCGCGGCCCGCTCCGTCGAGCTCATCCAGGCGATAATCTGCCCGGCCTTGACCATGTCCCCTTCCTGAACCAGCACTTTATCAATCCGGCCATTGACCGGCGGCTTGACTTCCAGACGGTTTTTCGGCAGCACGGTTCCGGTCGTGGAAATAAAGGTCTGAATCGCTCCGACCTTCGGCTGTATCTCTTTTATGGCTTCCGTTGCCGTATTCCCTTTTTTAACGCGCGCCACAATGAAAGCGGCAACCGCTACGACGAGCAGCAACGCAATAATTTTATTTCGGGCCTTATTCAAGTGTTTCTCCTTTCGCCTGGATCCAATTTGCTTCCGCCAAGAGCGCGTTGGCTTGAGCGTCCAAATATGTTTTTTTCGCGCCGACCAAAGTATCCTCAATTATCGACCAGTTATCATACGTGATGAAACCGGCGGAATATTCCGCCTCCGCGATTTTTGCGCGCTCCTGCGCTGCAGTTAACGCTTTTTCCCGCACTGTCACTAACTCCAAGTTGTCCTGCAAACTGTTCCAATTATTCACCAAAGCGACCACTATCCCGTCTCTGGCGCTGCGGCTGTCCGCGGCGGCTTTATTCAAAACCGCTTTGGCTTGCGCCAATTGTCCGGTCCTTTGTCCCCCATCGAAAATCGGCATTGACACCGTCAATCCCGCGTCCCAACTGTCATCCTTCGGCGCCCACTGATGCCCGGCGCGGTCCGCGCCAGCCTGTCCCGTCAATTTAGGAAAAAAACTGCCCCGCGCTGATGCCACGCTAAACGCGGCCGCGTTTTCCTGCGCGGCAGCCTGCAATACCGTGGGATGCCGGCTGGCAATTGCCGCGAAATCCGGTGGAGCGCTGGCCGCAGTCTGTTCATTCTTGTTTATACCCGTATCTTTAACCGAAAAATCACCCGATACGCTCAACGCGGCGAATTCCGGCCAGCCCATTTCTTTATTTAACTGCCTCTGCGCCAACACCACGTCGCGCTTCGCCTGATTGATCTCAAATTCCGCCGAAGCTAAATTCGCTTCGGCGTTTAAAAGCGCGCCCTTATGTTCCAAGCCGCTTTGATAACGCAAGGCGATCAAATCGCGTTCACTTTTACGAATCTGGGCGATATCTCGCGTAACGGCAATCAAACCCTGCGCCTTAAGCAAATTCACAAAAGCCGTTCGTAACCGCAACCGGATTTGGGAAGACGCGAATCGATAACTCTGTTGGCTGGCCTTGACGTTTTCTTTAGCCGCGGCTAAATCATTGGGAGTTTTCATCCCGTCAAAAATCAATTGGGACACATTCGCCCCATAAGAATAGGAATTGGTTTTTACACTCTCGCCGTTGGAAGAAGCCGCGGTCCGCGACGCGGACGCGCTGGAAGTGACCTGCGGAAACAAACCACTCCGCGTGACTTGGCGGCTGGCTTGCGACTGACGCACGGATTCCTCCGCGGAAATCAAATCCGGATTATTTTTTTGCGATTCCGCCAAACAGTCTTGCCAAGTCAAAGTTTGCTGGGCGAAAGACGGCAGGCAAAAGATTAAAGTAAACAGCAAAAAAACCAAAATTTTATATCCACGCATAATTTCATCCTTGATCTTTGCCTGCCGTCTTATCCCGTTTCTTGACTGAAACTATTCCTTGTTTTCTTGCTTCTTGCCATGGATACCGTGTTTTCCCGGCCCCATCTTGCCATGCTCCTCCATCTTATCCATGAATTTTTTAAACTGTTCCCCGGATAAAATTTTCCGCACGGCTAAAATACTTTCCAAACGTTGATCGCTCATTTGCGCCTGAATGGTTTTTAATTCCGACTGGATCTGATTGACCTTATTCATATCCAACGGCTCTTTTTCCACTTCTTGCTTAAGCGCGGTCATCTTATCCTTCATGCTTTGAAATAAGGCCTTGGTTTCTTCTTTATTTTTGCTCTTATTCGCCTCCAAAGCCTTTTGCTGATCCTCCGTCAAGTTGAGGTCTTTATACATCTTCTTTAAATCACTTCCCTTTTGCTCCCAGCGTCCTTTACCCTCATGGCCTTTCTCGTCCATGGGACAAGGCGTTGCCGCGTAAACCAACAGCGGCGCCAAGACCAACACCCCGGACAACACTAAACCCGTCATTTTTGAAATTTTCATGCCTGTACCCTCCCTATAAAAAATACTGTTCAATGGACGTTCCCAGTCCGTTCTCGGTTTCTCCCCCGCTCAATTCCGCGGCCCCGGATAAAAAAGATAAATAAGATATGGAATCTTTGCCGTTCTCTTCGTGACCTTTAATCCAAACTCCATTTAAATTTATAAATAAACCAACCATCACCAGCAAAGTCGCGAAAGAAGATAAAACAAAAACCGGCCGCGGCATAAAAAACGCGTTTTGAATATTGGTCACAAAATCCGCTAACCATCCGAATCTGGGCGCCGGGCGGGATTCAATCTCCAGCCGGATTCTATGCCAAAGATAGACTGGCGGCTCTTGCGGACTGAGATCAGAAAGCGGCGCGACCGATTTTATCCGGGCTTCCCTCAATAATTGTTGACACTGCGGACACTCCGCCAAATGCGCCGCTGCCTCGCGTTCTTCCCGGACGGTCATTTGGTTATCTAAATAATCGGTCAACAAATACTTTTTCAAATTTTTACATTTCATAATTTAACCCTCCGTCTTTTAAACGTAACAGGGTTTCTCTCGCCCGCAATAAACGGGTGCGCACCGTATTAATATTGATTTTCAATGCCGCGGCGATTTCCTGATAACTTAAACCTTCAATATTTCTCAGGACAACGCATGCCCGCTGGTCCGGGTTCAACTTATCTAAAATATCTTTCGCCTTTTGCTCCAGGTATTCCTGCTGCGCTCTTTTTTCCGCCTCCGGCTCTGCTGCCACAGGGGTTAGGTTTTCATCGTAGGCTACCATCTGGCTTCTTTCTTTGCTGGTCTTCTTCACCCGGTTTAACGCCGCGTTTACCGCTACCCGGTATACCCAAGTTTTAAAGGAAGACTGAAAACGAAAATATTTTAATTGACGATAAACGGTTAAAAATACTTCCTGAGTGACTTCGTCCGCGTCTTCACGATATCCGACGATCCGCAAAATAACGTTATAAACATATCCAGACCATGTCCGGTAGATTTCTTCAAACGCGGTGATATCGCCGCTTGCCGCTTGTCGAATTGTCGCTTCACTCTTTTCCGGCATAACCGCTATTCCCCTGTGGTTGATCCTTTTGCTTATCTTAACCCGCATCCGCACACTTATCAACCAAAGAACATACCCGGGGTATGCGCTGCTGTTTCTTGTCTTCATAACTTAGACAAGCAATCCGCGCCAAAAGTTCCAATTATTTTAATAATTAATTTGCAGACAAACCGCGGATAAAGAAGTGGCGCGATCCGCGCGCTCGGCAGGAAAATCAATGTCCGGTCCGCAATGCTTGAGGGATACAATCTTTACTCCCATAGTTTGCGCGGCTTCACGGGCCAGGTTTTCTAAATCCGCAACGGTCATGCCGCTATAATTCGTTGCCGCGAACAATCTCCCGGCCGGATTTAAAATTGCTAACGCCGCCGCAAGCAAACCCGGCATATTTTTTCGCACGCTGAACGTCTTGCCTTCGTGCCGGGAAAAAGACGGCGGATCGAGAATAATAAGATCAAACCGGTTATCTTTTTTGCCCGCGCGCCGCAAATATTGCGCCGCGTCCTCCCGAATAAATTCATTGGGCGCCGCGACAATCCGGTTGAGTTCATAATTGACCCGGCCGCGCTCCAAATTCTTTTTGCTGATGTCCACATTCACGACGCTGGCAGCGGCCTCCCGGCGGCAGTAAACTCCAAAAGAACAGGTATAAGCGAAACAATTTAAAACTTTTTTCCCTCCCGCCATACTGGCGGCTAACCGGCGGTTTTCCCGCATATCCAAAAACAATCCGGTATTCAATGTGTCATTCAAATCCACTGAAAATTGCAGCCCGTTTTCCTCGACAATCGTCTGGGAAGATGTCCCCTCAATCCAAATACTTGCGGTAAAAGCATCCGGCTGGGCAGCCTGGGATCGGGCGCGGTCTTTAACAATAAAATATTGGCCGCCGCATTCGTTCTTGACAAAATCAATCAGTGCCGCCTTTTGTCCAAACCATCTCGGGTCAAAAACCTGGGAAACAAAATGCCGGTCATACTGTTCCAGCACCAGCCCAGCCATCCCGTCGCCAGCGCCGTTGACCAAACGCGCGGCATTCGTGGAACGAAAAAGCAATTCCCGCTTCAATTTAGCGACTTTCAATAATTCTTTCATTTTATCATTCATATTTTTCACGCGCTTGTAGAAGCGCCCGTTACCCTTTCGCGCCACAACAACGGGCGGACACCTACCTGCCAGCAGGCAAGATCCGCCTCTCACATAAATTATCCTGCCGCGCTTTGTCCGGCCAAATACCCGGTGGAAAACGCGGCCTGCAGATTGAATCCACCGGTGTCGCCGTCCACATCGATCATCTCCCCGGCAAAATACAGGCCTTTGATCCGGCGCGATTCCATGGTCCGCGGGTTGATTTCTTTTAAAGAAACACCGCCGGAGGTAACCATAGCCGCTTCGATCGAAAGACTGCCGGAAATATCCAAGCGTATTGCTTTAAGCAAAGCGATGAATTTATCCCGCTGGATCGGCTTGATCTGATTTACCGGTATATCTCCCGCGACTCCGACCAGAGTCAGAAAAACTTTAACCAGCTCGACCGGTAGAAATAAAGCGAATATTTGCTCAATGGTTTTGCCGGGGGAGGCGCTGGCTTCCCGGATAAACCGCGCCCGTAATTGGGGCAAAGATAAAGCGGGTTTCAAGTCAATCAAAACGAAAACCGGCTTTTTTTCGTGCAGCCATTTTACGACCATACCGCTAAGCGACAAAATCAAAGCTCCGGAAATTCCAAAATCCGTAAAACCCAGCTCGCCGACCGGAGAAAGAATTTTTCTTTTCCCGTCGCTCGCCAGAACGCGGACATTCTTGAGCGTGAGACCAGATATCATTTTGGGAAAATCTGGTTTTGTCTTTAGCGGCACCAAAGCCGCCAGCGGCGCAATGACCGCGTGTCCCAGTTGGCTGGCAATTTTTAACCCGTCGCCGGTTGACCCGGTAGCTTTATAGGAAAGTCCTCCCGCGGCTAAAATAACTTTATCCGCGTCGATCCGTTTACCATCCGTCAAGACCACGCCGCGGCCGCCTGCCGGATCGTCGACGAGTATTTCCTTAACCGTACTCAGCAAAAAAACTTTGACCTTTAACCGGTCCAATTCCTTGCGCAAGACTGTAAGAACGCTGGCGGCCTGATCCGTTTCCGGGAACACCCGCTGTTGACGTTCAATTTTACAACTCAGCCCGCGCTCCTGAAAAAACGCGATCAATTCCTCGTTAAAAAAAGCTTTAAATGCGTCGCGCAAAAACGGGCCGCCCTTGCCGGAAAAACGGCCCAAAAACTCTTCCAAACCGCAGGCATTAGTCAAATTGCACCGGCCTTTGCCAGTCAACAACAACTTGCGCCCCAGTTCAGCGTTCTTTTCTAAAAGCGTGACGTCCGCGCCCAACCGTGCCGCCCGAACCGCGGCCATCATCCCGGCCGGCCCGCCGCCAATCACAATTAGCTTTTTCATTTGCATAGAGTTTTATTGAAGGGTTTCTTTTTCGTAGAGATCTTCAACGTAAATCATGGTTGCTACGCCATGACTATCGTTAACCGTTTTTTTGACCCGTTTACCGTCGCCGTCATAAACAAACCGCGTGGTGATACCGTCTTTGCTAATGCTGACCGGCCGGTTTTCCGCGTCATAAGTGATACTCCGGCCCGCGCCGCTTAACATATTGCCGCAAGCATCATAGAGGAAAATATTCGTGCCGTCATTGATCAGCGCGTGCGGCAGGAATAAAGAATATTTTTGCTCCACCGTGTCCGCTTTTATAATATTACCAATGGCGTTATATTCATACACACTGCTGTCCCCGGCAAGCATTCGATTCAAATCATCGTAAGAATAATTCCGAATGTTGGAATGAACCGTGTCGTTGATTTTAATAATATTGCCTATACCGTCGTATTCATAATTTAAATTCTGCAGCGCCCCGCTCATCACAGACTTACGCCGCAAATTCTCGGGGTAATAATCAAAACGGGTGACCAGCGAATTGGCGTACGTCATAGTCATCGGCTGGCTTGCCGCGTTATAACTGGCGGACGTGACAAACTGATCCGCGCTCTGCGGCAAGCCCGCGTTATTATAAGTAAAATTTACCGTCTTAAGATTAGGATAAGTGATCGACTTGATTTTATCCATGGCATTATACGTCCAAACGAATTTGTATGCGGTCCCATCGAGAGTTTTTTCCAAAGAAGTTAATCTGCCGGTTTTATTGTTGTTATAGTTGTAAGATAAGTCCTGTTTTAACAAGACCGGATTTTCAAATTTATTCCCGGAATTATACGCCGCCAACCATCCGACGCTGGGATAATAAACTCCATTAATTAATTTGCTGTTTGAGTAGCTATTGAAAATTAAATCCGGCAGGCCGACATGATTGATATCCGCGAGCGTGCCGTTTTCGCCCAATTTCACGCTTTCCCCTTGCCAATATGTTACAAGCCCATTCGGAGAAATATAATACGCATAATGATATACTGGGGCATCCGAAAGATAAGTTACCGCCTGGTCGGAAAAACCACGTAAACCAAATCCACCAAGCCATCACCGTTCATGTCAACCAGCATCGCGTTTTGATTTATACTTATAGGTTCAAAATACGAGCCAACTCCCGTAATCGAATATTCTAAATAAGCTTTATCCGCGCTGAGCCAAATTTTCTCTTCGCTGGAAAATCCGTTTCCGGTATTCAATCGCGCGACCCAGTCATAAATCGCGTGTCCAGCGCCGCCCCACGATTCCCACCCGCTGAATTTCCCGTATACCAGATCCGGGAGACCATACCCATTCAGGTCAACTAATCCGGCAGTCACTCCTATTTGTATAGGATAAACCAAATTATTGCCATAAACATAAAATGCCTGATCATGATCCAAAAATTTAACTGCCGTGTCAGAAAATTTCTTGCCGTAGTTATAGCGCACGAATATGTCATAGGTATAATTATTCAAAGAGGTTGCTGATCCGGGAAGAGCAAAACCATAATATTTGGAAAACGACACCTTATCGATCCCCGACCCGCCGGGATTGTCTTGGGCCGTTAAATTCAACGTCACGGAAATTGACGTGGAATATTTCGCGTCATTGTTGATGACCATGGTGCCGGTCGGCGCCACCACATCATTGAACGTCGCGGTCACAATCGCGGCCGCGTCCATGGTCACCACGCAGGTCCCCGTACCAGTGCAAGCGCCCGACCAGCCGGCAAAGTTAAACCGCTCTTTTCATTCGACTTGGGTCCTTCCCCGCCGCTGCTCAGCGCGGACACCGCGCAATAATACTTTGTCGCGGGCAACAAATTCCCCGCGGTGTAGGTGGTCAGATTATTCGGGGAAATGGCCGGTCCATACACGCCTGAACCTGTGCCAATATACACTTTATAGGAATCCGCGAAAACTACCGGTGACCAATTCAGCGTCACTTGTTTATTTCCTCCTACTCCGGTCAACTGCGGAGCGTTGATGGTTCGAACCGTCACTGTTTTATTCGGCGTGATCTCGCCAAACCATTGCACTCCCTCGTGCATCATTTTCCATTGAAAATTGTAAAGGCTAGGTTGGGACGGGGCTGTAATATTAAACGTAAAATTAACGGTCTCGCCGGATTCGATAACTTCTTTAGGCAGTTCGATCCGGCTTAAGCCCCAGCGGTCATTGCCCGGATAATTCTGCGATGCCAACCGATAACTTTGATATTTGATCCATTGTCCATAACCCGAATTTTGCATGACCACGCTGACCGCATAGCTCTGACCTGCGACCATGGTGTCGGGTACGGATTGACTGATAAATTTAGCGTCTTTCGGGAGAGTTGCCGCTGCGGCTGTTTCCGTCCAGGAAAGGGACAATAACTGAGCCGCAAGGATTGAGGGCTGAAGAAGTGCGCCACATTCAGTATAAAATATTGTTGCCATCTGTCAAGTTTTTAATAAATTCGCAAAAAATAATACGCGCAAATCAATGGCGCCGCCCGAACCGCGGCCATCATCCCGGCCAGACCGCCGCCAATCACTACAATTATCCCAGCCATATCCCCGCCCCCGTCAATGCCAATAAAATTCACCCCAAATTCACGCCACTTTAACAAGTCCGTCATTCTGCCGCATTATACTGCTTTTTAGATACAAAAGTTCAAAAAGGATTTCCTTTTGCATATATATCCTTCGCATCAAAACCCGGCCTTTAAGAAAATCACATCCTGGTTCGTCATCGGCTGTTTTACTTTCAACACCCTGTTTTTTACCCTTGCCCCGGTCAAAACAGCTCAAGCCAAATTTTTTACACCTATTGCGATATCCGTCACATCCTTAAACAATTTACCGTTGATTCAAGGGTTAAAAATCAATCCGACAAATCCCTTTGAGTTGCAATTCCTGTTAAGCCATGATCGAACGGAAGCTCCCTCCCGACAAGAAATCGACAAAATCATAAAATATTTCCTTACCTTTCTCACTATCCCGGAAGACGAAATCTGGGTTAATTTATCGCCGGTGGAACATCAAAAAATCATCCCGGCGGCTTTCGGTCAAACCCAAGCCGGGAAAGATCTGTTAGCGATAGATTTTCAAGTCAAACAATTTACCGCGTCTTTAACCGACCCGCGCAATGCGATAGGACAAACGTTTTGGTCAAAAATTTACGCTGAATCGGAACGGATCAATGGCCATAGCGACGGGACAGTGTCCCTCAACCACAAAGTTTGTTTGATCCCGGAAAAAGCGGTGATTTATGAAAAAGATAATGCCGCAATCATTTCCGAAGGCATTTTGAAAGTTATGCTGGAAACAGATTATTTGGCGCGCCAGCAGCTCGATAATGATAAACCGCGAGTATCCAACTCCGTCAAGCCGGAAATCAGCGCCAAAATTTATCGCGAATTACTCCTCCCGATCCTTACCCGGGAACTCAATGAAAACCCCTCTTTCCGGCCGCTGAAACAAATTTTTTACGCGCTCATTCTGGCGAATTGGTTTAAACACTATCTCCGGCAGAATATCCTAATTCGGATGTGCGGTGACCAGAGCAAACTGGGAGGGCTGAATGAAGTCCAGCGGCAGGAGATTGACCGCATTTACCAGCAATATCTTCAATCTTATGAACAAGGCGTTTACAATTTTACCCAAGAAGATCCCGAACCCGGGACAGACGACATCATCACACGTACGTATTCCTCCGGGGGATTTTACGCCGGCCATTTTGCCGATTGGGCCCAGGTAAGACCAGTTTCATATTCTCCAGATTTGCCGACAATGCTGCAAACGCTTTCCCAACATTTTTCTAACACTACGATTGTTCTTACCCCCTGGAATGATCATGTGTTCCCGTCGGTCATTTCCTCACCCATAAAAACAAACCTGCCTGCTCCCTCAACCCAATCGCCAGACATTTTTACCCGTTGGCAGGAGTTGCTCGATGCAGATATCCCCTGGAGTCCGGCAACAACCAAAACCTTGATTGCCCGTCTGCAAACATTCCGCCAAGCAAACCCACTGGATTTTAAAAAATTTTTTGGGCAGGCTGCTTTTTATTGGAAAATCCGGGAATTATCGTTACAAACCTGCCAAAAATTATCCCTTTGGAATCATCCCCCTGACGCGTATCGGGCCTATTTCTATAGATTGTCCCGCTATGCGAATCTCGCGCGTTTTGCCTTAGGACACTGTGGGACCATGGATAGTTATAAAAGTCATTTCCTTCCCCAGAATGATCGGATTTGGTTTTTCCATACGCCTCATTGGCTCAGTCAAGCCATGCGGATTTTTTTTCTCGCGGATTATTGCTTCCACTCCTCCCAGCAAAAAATTTTAGATATTATTCCGGATTTAGCGCAAGCCCACAACCGGCTTAACCTTATCGAAACTCGAATTCTGGGATCTGCCGCGGCAAACACGACCACAGAGCAACTCACTGATAATCTGGCAGCTTTTTCTCAAAATTTGGAATCCCCGCGCCCCGACAGCATTGAAGGGCAAGATCTTTTGCGCCGGCACGGACAAATTTATTCTTTTCTGAGTTATCTGCTCGGACTAACCGGCATCGCCATCGTAAGCCTGCATTCCGCACAATCTGTCCAATCCATTTTTGCCGGTCTTTCAACCCTCACTCACCTATTTGTCTACCGGTATCTTCTAATCTTGCTCTCTCCTTGGCTGATCGCTAGGGAATTCAAACGTTTTGATAACTTGCTGGTTGACTATACTGCTTCTTTCTCCGATTTTCCTTCAGCGTTTTCTTTAAAAAACGGGCCGGCCATTTATCAGGGCAATGAGACAGTCCCAAATCGTTTTGATGCGCTATTCCTGGCATGGGAACAATTACTTAACTCTGCTGTGCCGCCTCAGGCAGAAAAGCTCGACACTATCGCGGCCCAACTGACCTCGGTTATTAAAACCACAACCCTGAGCTGGAAAGATTTCCGCTCCAATTTAAATCAATATCACCGCATCCGTGATTTATCTCGGAAAACCGTGGAATGGATCGACGGAGAAACCTGTTTTCATGATTATTTTGAATTTTTTGCTTTGTGGAGCATATACGCGAATGAGATTTGGCTGTCCATGGCCCGGTTCGCGGAAATTGATGTCTTAAAAGGTAAATTCATCCCGCCTTATGTTATTCCTTTTTTAAATATCCCTATCGGAGAACCGTTCCTCCGCGGCCTGCATTTCATTTTTGGCTTGACGTTTCGTTACCACTTAGCTCGAAACGGGGTGCTGCATTCCATCGAAAAAATATCACACCTGCAACATTTGATCAACGTTCGGGCGCAAAAGCTGCTTGGAGAAAAATACCCTCAAAACGGCTCAACTGATCCCCGGCCAGAACTGATCAATTCATTCCGGATGATCGATAATCAATACCGTCATCCGGCCCGCGAAGGCCTGGTTGGCCGCTATTACTATCAACGCGTTTTTGATATTTGCGATCTGTCGTTCAATTTAATGATTCTTTTAACCATGGTCGGAGTAAAAATTCTGCATCCTCAAGCGGCAGCGATTCGCCTGATGGGTTTCCCGGTCATCAAAACATCAGCTTTTTTATATCTGATTTTTTACTGGATACGGCCTACCCAGGCGTACATTGAAGTCTTTCGCGAATATACCCATGTTCAAAGAGAAATCCGCTCGCAATTAGAACATCCGCATCACCAAAATCAAGGACCTTTGACGCGAATCAAAGGCGCGCTCGCGTCCTTGGAACACTTCGTGTATGGATGTTCTTATATCCTCGCCTTTTTAAAACCTTATCTCTCTATCTTTATCGTTCTTGTTCAATTGACCTTGATGCCCAAAAACTATTACCAGCTTTTTTACCCCGAAGATTCTCCTGAGAAAAACCTCGAACCAACGAACACAATCTACCCAATCATCGGAGAACAACAATCAGCAGATACAAATCCTGCTCATATTCAAATCCCCGTCCCGCTTGACGCAGAACAACCCTCGACATTATGGGACGCGCTCTTTCCTTTTATCCGCCCTAAGCCGACCAGATTCCAAAATATCTTCACGCCGATTTATTCCCGTAATATCTCCGGTATTATCACTCCGGCCAAGGCCGCCTACCGCCAAAAAACGAGCCGGCCAATCCAACGTCCGTCGCTTCCGCCAACATTAACGAGCGCGATACAGAACATAACCATTGCTCTTCCATCCCGTGTTTCTTCTGCTAATGGTCTATTTCTTCGTAAAAAAACGCCAAACCCGGTTGCCAGCCCCTCTGCCGCGCCGCAAAATAACGAAGCCAAAAATTCGGCCGTAATACCCCAAATCAACCCACTCAATACCGCGCCACATAATGTAAACTGGTCAGAAATCACGCCAATCAGCGGTTCAGGGAGCGCTTGGCAAAATCCAGCGCCGCCATCCGTCCAGGGCTTAGCGTTTGTGATTGAAAACTTGGATCCTATTTTGAATTTCTCAAACTATCTCAAATTGTTTTTTTCGTCAAAACCGCTTTCCATAAATGCGATAAACAGCGCAATCCCGCCTGGGCCGCAATGAATAATCGATTTTCTTTTGACACTTTGTTTTACTACAGACGTTCGGGATGGTGTTTTACGACTGTCGCCTTAAGCATGAAGATAACGTCTTCGGCGATGTTCGTGGCATGGTCGCAGATGCGTTCCAAATGCCGGGCAACCAATAACAGCGGTATAGCGCGGGAAGCGGTTTGCGGATCTTTCATCATGAAATCGTCCAATAGTTCTTTTTGAATCAGATCGCGCAATTGGTCCGCTTCGTAGTCGAGCTTGATCACGCGACCGGCCAGTTCGGCATCCTTATTGACAAACGCATCCAAAGAGAATTTCGTCATCATTTGAGCGATCTCGGTGAGTTTGGGAATATCAATCAAAGGTTTCAAATGCGGCTTACCTAAGAGCTCTAAGACCCGTTGGGCGATGTCCACTGCCAGATCGGCAATACGTTCCAGGTCCGTCGTTATCTTCATTACCATGGTGATAAACCGCAGGTCAACCGCCATCGGCTGACGCAAGGCTAATAAATCAATACATTTTTCATCAATGGCGTTTTCCATTTCATCGATAATGATATCATTGCTTATCACCGCGCTAGCGCGGTTTAAACTCAATTCCTTAAGCGCTTCGACGGATTCAAAAATGGCCAATTCCGCTAAACTCCCCATCCGCACCAAATCATTGCGCAGCTGGGCCAGTTCCTGATCAAAATGTTTTTCCATACTTCCATACCTTTCATTAAATATCATTGCTGTCCAAATTGTGGGCCGACCTTGTGTCCGCCCGAAGAACCGGGCCTTACCCATTCAAAACTTCAAAGAGGCAATATATATTATCCAAATCTCCCGGTGATATACGCCTCAGTGCGCGGATCATGCGGCGCGGTAAAAATATGCTGGGTGTCACTGTATTCAATCATTTCTCCTAACAAAAAAAACGCCGTGTAATCCGCGACCCGCGCTGCTTGCTGCATATTATGCGTGACAATGACAATCGTATAATCTTGTTTTAATTCGAGAATCAATTCCTCGATTTTCCCGGTAGAAATCGGGTCCAGACTCGCGCAAGGCTCGTCGAATAAAATAACTTCCGGCTCCACCGCCAGACAACGGGCAATGCAAAGCCTTTGCTGCTGGCCGCCGGACAAGCGCAAAGCGCTGTCTTTCAAACGGTCCTTAACCTCATTCCATAACGCGGATTTTTTCAGAGAATCAATAACCTTTTCCTCAATATAACGCTTATCGGTCATGTTATTAACTTCCAAGCCATAACTGATATTTTCATAAATGCTTTTCGGAAAAGGATTCGGTTTTTGAAACACCATTCCCGCCCGGCGGCGGATCTGCACCGGATCAACCTTGGGATCAAATATATTCAGCCCGTCAAATAATATCCTGCCCGAAACCCTGGAATGCGGCACCAGCTCGTTCATCCGGTTGATTAAACGTAAAAACGTCGATTTCCCGCACCCCGAAGGCCCGATGATCGCGGTGACTCTATTCGTGTACAGTTGCAGATTAATATTTTTTAAGGTCTGGTGTTTGCCGTAATAAAAATCAATATTTTCCGCTTTAATTTTAACCTGTTTAACCATTCTGATAACCCCTCTGTTTTTGACGGATAAGAATCGCGATGAATGACACTAATAAAATCAGAATTAAAAGAATCACACTGCATCCATAAGCGATCGCGGTTTGTTTTTCGGGATGCGTCCCTTCCGTCATTAAAGCGTAAATATGATAGGGCAAGACCATAACCTCGGAAAAAACCGATTTGGGATATCCTTTCAAATAAAAGGATGCCGCCGTGAAAAGAATCGGCGCGGTCTCGCCGGCAATCCGTCCAACGCTCAATATCACGCCGGTTAATATCCCCGGGAGGGCGCCGGGCAAAACAATTTTTTTTATGGTTTGCCATTTGGTGGCGCCTAATGCCAAAGAGGCTTCGCGCAACGATTGAGGCAAGGCGGTCAGCGCTTCCTGACTCGCGGAAATGATCATCGGCAGGACCAAGATCCCCAAAGTTAAACTTCCGGAAAGAATGGAAACGCCAAATTTAAAATAATTCACAAAAATCGCCAAACCAAATAACCCAAATACCACAGATGGCACTCCGGCCAAATTATGGATGCTGATCCGGATGATATTCACGATAAATCCCTTGGGAGAATATTCACAAAGATAAATCGCGCAACAAAGCCCTAAAGGCAAAGCAAAAATAATCGCGCCCGCGGTCAAATATAAAGTGCCGATTATCGCCGGGGCAACCCCTCCCGCGGTCATACCGGAACGCGGCGCGGCGGTTAAAAATTGCCAGGATAAGACCTGACTGCCGCGCGCCAAAATAAAAAATATGATTAATGCCAAAAAACCGATAGTAACAAACATCGTCAAATACAAAAAACCAAATCCCAGATTTTGCGCGGTTTTATTCATCGCGACATCCCCAGCTTGATCCTAAAACGGCGGCTGATCAGCTCAGCGACAATGTTCAAGATAAATGTCAGCCCGAACAAAATCAAAGCGATCGCGAACAAAGCGTGATAATGATCACTGCCCATCGGCGACTCTCCCATTTCCGCGGCGATTGCCGCGGTCATCGGACGCACCGGGTCGAAAAATGATTTTAACATCACCGCGGCTCCTCCCGAGACCATCAAAACCGTCATGGTCTCTCCGATAATCCGGCTCATCCCCAGAATTATCGCAGTGGAAATCCCGGATCCCGCCGCGGGAATTATCACCCGGGTCAAAGTCTGCCATCGGTCAGCGCCCACCGCAAAAGAAGCCTCCCGGAAAGATTGCGGCACATAGCTAAGCGCGTCATCGGCAAGACTACAAATTGTCGGAGTAGCCATGATCCCTAAAACAATGCTCGCGGACAAGGCGCATAAACCGGTGGATAAATGGAAAGTTTTTTGCAAAAACGGCGATAAAATCGCCATGCCGAAAAAACCATAAACAATCGAAGGAATACCGGCGAGGATTTCAATGACCGGCTTGAGTATCGCTTTTTGCTGAAAACCAGCCAGTTCATTTAAGTAAAGCGCGCTGCCAATCCCTAAAGGAACGCAAATGAACAAAGCGCCCAGCATAATCCAGAAAGACGCGCTGATCAACGGGAATATCCCGAACTCCGGCGGGTCGTAAGTCGGATACCATAATTTCCCGAAGAAAAAATCCATAAATTTGATTTTTTGAAATAGGGGCAAAGATTCCTTGACCAAAATCACGGTGATCCCGACAAGAAACAATAATGAAGCAAAAGCAAAAACCGTAAAAATCCATTTATAAATTTTTTCTTTAATATTGATTTTCATTAGTGTTCTTTTTAAGAAGAACCCCGCGGGTACGCTGAACCAACGTGCGACCCGCGGGGATCTTATCCCGGCGTTTAAAACAACTAATTTATTTCAAAACCACGAAACCTTCCTCATCCACTATCTTCTGTCCTGCCGGGCTCGCGACAAAATCAAGGTATTCTTTCGCCAACCCTTTCGGCGCGCCGTTTGTGTACATGAACAAGGGGCGGCCGATTGAATATTTATTCGATAAAACCGTTTCTTTGTTCGGCATCACGCCATCAATCCCCAGGGCCTTTACGGAAGAAGATAAGAACCCTAATCCGACATAACCTATCCCATCCGGAGTTTGCGCCACCGTGGTGGCGATCGCCTGATTCGACGCCTGCATCAAAGCATCAGTACGGACTTTTTCATTATTCAAGACTAATGTCCCGAACGCTTCAAACGTCCCGCTGGAAGTGTCCCGGGAAATAACCACAATCTTGCCGCCGGTTCCGCCGACTTCTGACCAATTGGATATCTTGCCGGTATAAATGTCTTTCACTTGTTTCTTGGTTAAACCACTGATGCCATTCGCGGGATTCACAATCACCGCGATCCCGTCCATGGCCACCACTGTGGCTTTCGGATCCCGTCCATTGGTCACGGCTTTATCCAATTCCGCGTCTTTAATCGGGCGGGAAGAATTGGCAATGTCGCAAGTTCCGTCGATAAGCGCCGCGATCCCCACGCCTGAACCGCCGCCGCGCACCGTAATATCCGCGCCGGAATTCTTCTGCATAAACACTTCCGCGGCTTTTTGCGCGATCGGCAGAACGGTGGTCGAGCCGGTGATCACCAATCTTTCCGCGAAACTATTCGCGGCCGTGAGCAGGATGAGCGCTGCCAGCAGCATAACACTTTTCATAACTTTCATTTTTTCTCTCCTATTTCTTTAATTAGAATTTGACGTTCCAATCCAATTGATAAACCTGCGCCTCGGCTGCCGAAATTTCCGGCGCGAGTTTTTTGCCTCGGTAATAATCAAAACTTAAACCGGTATTCTTGCTTAAAGCGAATTCCAGAATCGCTTCATGCGAATTGATCCCGGTTTTGCCGCCATAACGGTCGGAATCCGGCAGAATATCCAAAACCGCGTCTTTCTCTAATTTGGTGAAATTATAGGTCAATTTCCACTCTCCGAAGTTCGCGGGCTTCTCCGTGCCGAATTTGACTCCGAACATATGCCCGGTTTGATTCTTTTTCGTAATTACCTGCGGATTGGTAATATACTCGCCGAAAAACGCGAGATAAGGAATGTTGACCTGATTCAAATAAGGCACTGCTTTTAACGGATCCTTAAACGAAATTTCGGTTACCGGGAAAATCGCGTCATACCCGTATTTTAATCCGGTATCCGTCGATCCGGCAAGCGTCGCCGTAGTATTGGTCCCGGCTGTGCCATCCATTAATACGCCTTTGACATTGCTGGTCGAATAATAGGATATCGCGGATTTTACTGAAATAAAATCCGTGACCGCGTATTTAAAACCCGCCTGCAGAATAGCCATATTCGGATCATTGTCTTCCGTGGAAATTTCTTTCAAGATAAAATCCGCGCCTGTCGCGAAAACGTCAAGTTGAGGATTGATCGTTTTCGTCAATTGGACTGCGAAGCCTTCCGGATTGATATCCGTGTCCCAAACCATGTCCATCGGTTCCCATAATGGATTTTTCATCTTACCAGCGGTTACCGAAGCCCAGGAAAAAGGCGTATAGGTTGCGTAAGCGTAATCCAAGGCAATGGGTTTTTTGCTAAAACCTTTTTCCAGGGTCGCGTTAGTCGACCGGGAAGCGTCGGTTGAACCATCGGATAGACCCGTCGCAAGTCCCACGCCAACCAGAAGTTTATCATTAGCTTTTGCTTCCACGCCCAATCGCAATCTGATCCGGCCGCGGGAGCGCTCAATATTGGAATGCTGCGCTTTGTCCATCTGATAACGCGCCCGAAAATCTCCCTTTAGTTTTACTGTCTGCACCCAGGAAGGGATCATTTCATTCGTGCCTTTGGCATTTTGCTTCCTGACTTCTTCTTTTGTTTCTGTGGCGATTTGTTGGGCTTCGCCGGCCGTCAAAACATTCTTCTCTACGAGTTTTTGCAACAGAATATCCATTTCACTGGCTTGCGCGCCGCGCAGGATTAAGCCGAATGCCAGAAACCCGGCCATCCCCATGATCATAAACAATTTTCTCTTCATTCCTTTGTCTCCTTTTTCTATTCTATTTCATTTTGATACAATTTGCGCAGGCCGCGAATATCGACCTCCACTTCACGCAAACGATTGTCCGCGTAATAAGGATCAAACTTCTCCTCCTCAATATTACGCAAAACATCGTTGAGCCGATTCACCTGAAATCGCAGTTTGGAGGCCACAAAATCGCGTTTGATCGACGGCATATCTCTCATTAAAAGCATACTCCTCTCCTTCTTTTCGATTTGGTCTCCCTTGAGACCGGTTTTTTCTTTGTTTGACATTTAAAGTTTAAATGAAAGATGTAACAACAAAATGAAGTGATTGTGAACTTGGTGTGAACTTTTTTTAGGAAGAAGTGCGATTTTCGAAAGAGGCCTAAACTATCGGAAGAGTAAAACTAAATATCGTGCCGCGGCCGGGTTGCGATTCTACCCAAACCTGGCCTTCATGCGCGAGGATAATGTGTTTGACAATCGAGAGGCCTAAGCCGGTGCCGCCTAACTCGCGCGAATGCGCTTTATCGACGCGGTAGAATCGCTCAAAAATCCGGGGCAAATCTTCTGGAGCAATGCCGATTCCGGTATCCGCGATATCCACTTGAGCATATTTTTCATATATCCGGGCGCTGATTTTTAAGGCGCCGCCTTCCGGAGTGAATTTAACCGCGTTGTCTAACAGATTCAAAAATACCTGGGCCAAACGGCCTTCATCCGCTTTCACCTTTGGCAAATCCACGGGAATATTTAGGTCAACGGCAAGTTGTTTCTGCGCAATGCTCTTTTTCAAAACCCCAATCGTCCGTTGAATAATCGGTTTAAGGTCGATGGGCATTAAAACCATATTCATTTTGCCGGATTCGATTTTTGACAAATCCAGCAAATCGGCGATCAGCCGGGCCAGCCGTTCGCTGTCCTGATAAATGATCTGGATAAAATCGCGGGCATTATTTTTGTCTTCGATCGCGCCGTCCAAAAGGGTTTCTGCGTATCCTTTAATGCTGGAAATCGGCGTGCGCAATTCGTGCGACACATTCGCCACAAAATCCTGACGGATTTTCTCTAAACGCCGCAGCTCAGTGATGTCATGAAAAACCAATACCGCGCCTTCCAAAACCCCGTTGCGCAAGACCGCGGCAGCATTAACCCGCAATGTCTTGCCTTCGCCATGCGGGATAAAAATCTCGGCGCTGACCAAGGCTTCGCGGGATTTTAAGATCCGGTCAGCGATATTCTGGACTCCGGCGTCGCGCACCACTTCAAATAAACCCCGGGCTTCCGGATTGCCGTCGATTAAGAACAATTTGCGGATTGACGGATTCATTAAAATCACGGTATAGCGCGCGTCAGTCACAATCACGCCTTCGAGCATACTGGACAAAACCGCGTCCAACCGGGCGCTTTCTTGGCGGATCGCGGTAATCTTATCCTTAATATCGTCCGACATCCGGGTCAAGGCTTTGGCCAAGTCGCCGATTTCATCGTCAGAACGGATCGAAGGCTTAACGGAAAAATCACCCAAGGACATTGCCTGAGCGATTTTAATCATTTGGGTCAGGGGACGCGACACAAATCGCGCGATTAAAAACGTGAATCCCAGGCTTAAGAGAAACACCAAACCCAAAGCCACTATGACAATTTGCCGCAATTTTGTTTCCAGCATTTCAATCTCTGAAAGCGGGATAGCAAATCTTAATATGCCTACGGCTTGGGCTTGCCCAAAAGGTATCGCGACATAAAGCAAATATCGTTTTAAAGTATAGCTGAACCGCTTGCTCGTTCCATATCCCGTTTGTACTGCCTCGCGCACCTCGGGCCGGCTGCCGTGATTTTCCAGTTGAAGCAATTCGGCGTCCGTTAAATCCGTGTCGCCGATCACTTGGCCGTCCATACGCATGATCGTGGCGCGCAAGCCCAGGTCTTCCCCAATGTGATGGGCGAGCCGGTTCGCTTCCGCCAAATCCGCTTTATCCAGCCAGTTGGTTTCGAGAAAACTTTTGGTCAATAAAAGCTGATGTTTGAGATTATTACTAAGATTTTTTTCCAGGTAGGTTTTTAGATGCGCGGTTAAATAAAAATAACCGGCCAGCAAACCGGCAATAACCGCCGAGCAAAAAATCCAGGTCAATTTCCAATGCAGTTTAAGTTTCATCATCTTCTGCTTTGAACCGGTAACCAATCCCGATCACAGTTTCAATCGCTTTCCCGGGCCGGCCTAATTTTTCCCGCAGGCGTTTGATGTGGGTGTCCACTGTGCGCGTTGACACGTCGGCATGAATATCCCAAACATCCGCCAAAAGCCTTTCCCGGGTCTGCACCCGGCCGGGACGTTCCATCATGACTACCAGCAGTTTGAACTCCATTGCGGTTAAATCGATTGCTTTTTCCCCGGCTCTGACTTGATGTTTTTCAATGTCGATGGTCACATCGCCGACCGCTAAATTTTCTTTCTGAGCAGGGGCGGTTTTGCCGCGCCGTAAAACCGCTTTCACCCGCAATGCCAATTCCCGCGGACTAAACGGTTTTACCATATAATCATCCGCGCCCAATTCTAACCCGACGATGCGATCTACTTCTTCCCCGCGGGCAGTCAGCATAATGACGGGAATATGTTTTAAGCGTTCGTCTTGCCGCAAAGACCGGCAAACTTCAAACCCGTCCATTTGGGGCAGCATCACGTCTAAAATAATCAAATTGACCAAAGCGCGGTTTAAAAGCTCAAATCCCTCTTCTCCGGTGATCGCGCCAAGACACTCATACCCCGCCTTCTCCAGATTATAACGGATCAGCTTCGCGATGTTTTTGTCGTCTTCAATAATAAGGATTTTTTGCATAATCTCAAACGATTTAAAACTTCACCTCGGGCACAGTTTTGGCTTTTTCCTCCGCCTTGAAATATCCCGTGGCGGGTTTCAAACCATATATGCCGGCGATGATATTTCCCGGAAACATCCGCACCGTGATGTTGTAATCCTGCACCGCTTCATTATACCGCATTCTTTCGACCGCAATGCGGTTTTCAGTGCCCGCCAATTCATCTTGCAGTTTTAAAAACGATTGATCCGCTTTCAGATTCGGATAATTTTCCGCGACCAAAAGCAGGCGGGAAATCGCCGAATCCATGGCTCCGGCCGCCTTGACTTTTTCATCGACGGAACCGGCCTTGGCCCACTGCGAACGGGCATTGGTCACTTCTTCTAAAACCGTTTTTTCATGCGCGGCATACCCTTTGACTGTGCTAACCAGATTCGGGATCAAATCACTGCGCCGTTGGATTTGATTATCCACCTGCGCCCATTTGGCGGTGATGGTTTCATGTTTGGCGACAATGCCGTTATAAGCTGAAACAATACTGCCGAAAAACAACAACCCAATAACTGCGATCACCCCGATAACAATTAAAAACGTTTTCATCTTATCCTCTCTTTTAAAAGTTTTTTAAAACCCGCCCCCGGCGCCGCCGCCCCCGCA
>JADFXQ010000090.1 GCA_015233495.1 Candidatus Omnitrophota bacterium
GATGATCCGCGTATGCCGACTTTATCCGGTATCCGCCGCCGGGGTTATCCGCCGGCCGCGGTGCGGGAATTTTGCTCTCGCGTCGGTGTGGCCAAGGTGGACAGCGTGAGTGATATGGCGTTGTTGGAATTTTGCGTGCGTGAGGAGTTGAATAAAACCGCGCCGCGGTTGATGGCGGTGCTGAAACCTTTGAAAGTCGTGATTGAAAATTATCCTGAAGGAACCGGCGAGGAATTGGACGCGGTGAATAATCCGGAAGACCCGAACGCCGGCACGCGGCTGGTGCCGTTCGGCAAAATTTTGTATATCGAGCAGGATGATTTTCGCGAAGATCCGCCGAAGGAATTTTTTCGTCTGGCGCCGGGCCGGGAAGTGCGGCTGCGCTACGCGTATTTCATTAAGTGCGTCGGTGTCGTCAAGGACCCGGCAACTGGAGAAGTGACGGAATTGCGTTGCACTTATGATCCGGCCACCCGCGGCGGCAACGCGCCGGACGGACGCAAGGTGAAGTCCACGATTCATTGGGTGGCGGAAGCGAACGCGGTCGATGTGGAAGCGCGGCTTTATGAACGATTGTTTACGACGGAAAATCCGGCCGCGGCCGAGGATTATCGCCAGGCGATCAATCCGCTTTCGTTGGAGGTGTTGACCAACGCGAAAGCCGAACCGGCGGTGTCGAAAATTTCCGTCGGGATGACCGTCCAGTTTGAGCGGTTGGGATATTTTTGCGCCGACCCGGACAGCGCGGCGGGTCAGTTGGTTTTTAATCGCACGGTAACTCTAAAGGATGAATTGGCGAAGATCCAGAAGCGCGAAGCGTCCGGTCAGGTTGTATCGCGTTTCGATAAGGGCGCGCGGGGTTGACGAGGCCGGGGCCGGTTCGCTGCTTTCGGCCTTTTTCTGGACAAAAGAAGTAAGTACGGCCTCAGAACGCGAACCAACCACTGCCTCGTCAACCTTTTGGCGCGCGGTTTGGATATCAATGGGCCGGTGAAAATATTTTTTTTTAATATTTTAATGAAAGGCGGGTGGTATGGGTGATTGCTGCTGTTGTTCTCAGTCGGATAAACCGAAAAAAACTTTGGACGGATTTTTTACGCCCCGCGGCGTGGCGGTGATCGGGGCATCGGCGAGTCCGTCGAAGATTGGGTATCAAATTCTCAATAATGTGATCGCGGGGGGATTTCAAGGCGGTATCTATCCGGTGAACCCGAAGGAGGATATGATCCTCGGGAAAAAGGCGTATAAATCTGTAAAAGATATTCCCGGGCCGGTAGACTTGGCGGTTATCACAGTCCCGGCGCCGCACGTGATTCCGGCTTTGGAGGAATGCGCGGTTAAAGGCGTCAGGAACGCGGCGATTATCACGTCGGGTTTCGGCGAGGTCGGCAATCACGCCGATGAGGACAAAATTAAGGAGATCGCGGACAAAAACGGAATCGCGTTTTTGGGGCCGAATATTCTCGGCCTGTTGTATATGCCGACCAAGTTGAACGCCAGTTTTGGGCCGCAAAATGTTTTGCCCGGCAAGATCGCGTTTATTTCGCAGAGCGGCGCCCTTGCCATCGCGCTCATGGGCTGGACGGCCATGGAAAAAATCGGGCTCGCTTCTTTGTGCAGTTTGGGCAATAAGGCGGACATCGGCGAGACCGAGTTGATTGAATATTTTAATCAAGATAAAAATGTCGATGTGATTTTGGTATACATGGAAGGAATTAAAAACGGCCGGCAGTTTTTGAACACGGAAATCAAAAAGCCGGTGATTGTGTTGAAGGTCGGGCGTTCGACGCGCGGGGCCAAGGCCGCGGCTTCGCACACCGGTTCGCTGGCTGGCGCGGATGGTATTTTCGACGCGGTTTTTAAACAAATGGGGATTTTGCGCGCGGATTCGTTTTTGGAGGCGTTTGGTTGGGCGCGGATTTTTTCTTTGCCTATGCCCAAAGGCGATAATTTAGTGATGATTACCAACGGCGGCGGGATCGGCGTGGCCGCTACTGACGAGTGCGAGGCGGCTGGGATTGGAATGATGGAAGACCCGGCTTGGCTGGAAGCGAAATTCCGTTGCACAATGCCGGATTTTGGCAGCACGAAAAACCCGGTGGATATTACCGGCGGCAGCGGCGTGCAAGGCTATCGGGATGCGGCCAAAATAGCGTTTGCCGAAAGAAAAATCGACAGCGTTTTGGTCCTGTATTGCGAGACCGCGGTCACCAATCCGGTTGACGTGGCCAAGGCGGTTTTGGAAGAATATCAGGCTGCGGGCAAAAATAAACCGGTCACTGTGGTCATGGTCGGCGGCGAGCGGTCGCGTGCGGCGATTCATTTTTTGAATCAGAGCGGCGTGCCGGCGTTTGGCGAGGTCAAGGAAGCGGTGTCGGCTTTGAAATGCCTTTATACTTGGCGGGATTATCAAACGCGCGCTAAGGATGTTTTATTCGACAATCGTCCGTCGAAAGAAGTGATTGATTATTTGAATAAAATTCGCGGCGAAGGCCGCAGCGCGCTTTTGGAGCATGAGGCGCGTAAAGTTTTGGAAATGTGCGGGGTTCCTATGCCGAAATGGGGTTTTGCGATCAGCGCCGCGGACGCGGTGCGTCAGGCCGAAGGCATGTATCCTTTGGCAATGAAAATTGCTTCGCCGGACATTCTGCATAAAAGCGATGTAGGCGGCGTGGTCTTGAATATCCGTAATCAGGATGAATTGCAGCATAAATATCAGGAGATGATGACCCGGGTTACCAAAGCGATGCCGCAGGCTAAAATTCTGGGCGTTAATTTGATTCAGATGGTGAGCGGGATTGAGTGCATCGTCGGGATGAGCGAGGACGCGCAATTCGGTCCGGTGATGATGTTTGGGTTGGGCGGGGTGTTTGTGGAGGCCTTGAAGGATGTCTCTTTCCGGGTAGTGCCGTTTGGCCCGGTTGAGGCGGAGCGGTTGATTAACAGTATTAAGGCGAAGAAAATCTTGAATGGTTTTCGCGGGATGAGCGGCCATAAAGGCGATATTATTAAAACGATGTGCGCGGTGCAGAAGCTGGCGTCTTTGGTTAAGGAAGTGGATGTGAATCCGCTGATTACCAATAAAGACGGCGCTTTCGCGGCGGACGCAAGGATTATATTGTAAACGACGGTTACTTGGCGCGTATGTTGGGGACGCCTGTTTTTGGGTCGCACGGAACTTCATCCCGGTTGCTAAAGCAACCGGGACCGCAGTTTTGTAGCGGCTCAACGGTCGCGCCAAACTCGCACCGGCGGGGGATTAACCCCCGCCGGCACTCGTACAGAGGCGCGAGTGGAAATTTTTCCGCTGATCCGCCACAAAACAGCTTTCGTTCCCAGCGGCCCAAAAACAGGCGTCCCCAACACACGCGCCAAGTGACCTGAATTGGTGAGGTAAGTTTATGGAAATTCTTAAACACTTCTTGGATGTTTTTCTCCACATTGACAAATATCTCGGCGCAGTGATTCATGACTGCGGCGTTTGGTCTTACGCGGTTTTGTTTTTTATTATTTTCGCGGAGACTGGTCTGGTGGTGACGCCGTTTCTTCCCGGCGATTCTTTGTTGTTCGCGGCTGGGGCTTTTGCGGGTATGGGGGCATTGCATCCGGCGGGGCTTTTTCTTTTGCTGTTTACGGCCGCGGTATTGGGCAACACGGTCAATTACGCGGCAGGACACTTTTTGGGAGCCAAAGCTTTTCAAAAATATCCGGGGATATTCAAAAAAGAATATTTGGATAAGACGCATTATTTTTATGAAAAATACGGCGGTAAAGCGATTGTTATCGCCCGTTTTGTGCCGGTTGCCCGCACGTTCGCTCCGTTTATCGCTGGGGTGGGGAAGATGGGATATGGCCGCTATTTAATTTATAACGCGGCCGGCAGTTTGCTTTGGGTGGCTTTATTTGTTTTGGGCGGATATTTTTTCGGAAATATGCCGATGATTAAAAAAAATTTCTCGCTCACGGTTCTGGTGATCATTTGTCTCTCCATTCTTCCCGCGGTTATTGAATTCTGGAAGCATCGTCGGCAAAACGGTTAAAACCCTGCGCAAATTTCTGGGGATTTTGTTGAATTGCTTGGTTTCCCGTATAGCATGAGAAAGAGGAATCAAGGCTTAGGATCAACCGTCCCAGCAAAGAAGATTTTGTGATATTTCCCCGGTTTATTCGTTTGATTTTATTATCGGTTTTGCTCTCCGGCTGTGATCAGGTGTATCGAGTTCTGGATGAGAAAGGCGC
>JADFXQ010000091.1 GCA_015233495.1 Candidatus Omnitrophota bacterium
CTTTCCTTTTACCAAAACTCATACCTGGTTGGTGATCCACCGTTTGAACTACCGCATCGATAGTGACTGGAAATTGGGCGCGGAATTCCGGCAATTGACCCAGCAGGAAGCCCGCGATGTGAAACGCGGCTTCCTATTAGAGCTTGCCCGCAGTATGGGGCCGCATGCCGAATTGGGCGTGGGCTATAATTTTACCGCGTTTAACGATGACCTGACTGCCCTGAGCTACGCCGCCCAAGGGCCTTTTGTGCGGATGACCGGCAAGGTTTTTGACCGGACCCCGGATGAGATTGCGCGCAGCCGGCAAAAATGGTTAAACGACCGCATCCATGCTTGGGCTTGGGAGATGATTGATCAGGAATTATCAAAGCCCAACAGTCCGATTCTCTCGGAATTAAACGAAATGTTTGCCATGGCGCAGGTAGCCGCGAATAATCAGGATTATGAAAAATCGCATAACATTTATCGCGATATTATCACGGCCAGCCAAATGATGTTGGAAGAGGCGGTTGCCTATATCCGCGGTCAGGTGAGCAAAGAAGAACAGCTCAAGCAAATGAAAGCGCAAGCGGATCAATACTTTAAGAATGGGGAGTATGAAAAAGCCCGCAAAATATTAGAGAAAATTGTGGAAGATGCGGAAAACGGTGTGATAGAATGACGACGCTTTCAACAAGGTTCAAGGCTCGAGGCCGGAGGCTTAAGGGCAACGGGATAAATTCCGGAAAAAATATTTTCTCGACGTGAAAACAAAAAAACACGCTCCCCATTTTTTTATTTTTCCTGCCCGCGGTGTTTTATCCGTATTCCTATTTATATTTTTAATCCCCGGATTCGTTTTTGCGGAAGATCCGGCTAAGGAAACTCTTTCTCCCGTAGGTTCATCTCCGGTCAATGAAATTACCGCAGCGCCGAATTCCGACGCCCCGCTTTCCTTCAGCGACAAACGCGATCAAGAGGGGTATTTGCTCAATATTAAAGAACTGATAAAAAAGTCCAAAGCCAAGATCAATGAGGTTGACGAAAAGATCAAAGAACAAGCGATCCGTCGGCGCAATATACAGCGCGAAGAGCAAGCGCGGGCCTATTATGACCAGGCCATGAAATATTTTCAAGAGGGCAATCTTAAACAAGCCAAAATTTTTTGGCAAAAGTCAGTTGAGGTGATGAGCAATCCGGAAATGCGCGGGTATATTTCCGAGAGCGCGCAAAAAGTCAAATTACGCGAAAAAGCGCTGAAGACCGCCGAACAACAGCGCTTGAAACGTCTGGAAGTGGAGCGGGGATACACGGTCGAGGAAGTCGATGACGCGTATGACCGCGCGGTCGCTTTGTTTAAAGCAAAGAAATATTTGGAAGCGAAAGAAGAATTCGGCCGGGTGGATGAAATGTTTCCCGATCATCGGGCCACGCGCAGTTATCTGATGCTGGTCGACCAAGAGATTCAGAAGCAACAACAAGAATTGATTGACCAGAAAATCCATGAAGAAGCGGTCGCGAACCGTAAAGCGCGGGAGGCCTGGCGGGTGGACTTGGAACTCCAGAAAAATCAAGAACAAAATCAACTGTCCGATCAGGCGGAAAGCGTTTATCAAAAGGCCTTGCATGAATACGGCCTGCGCAAATTCAACGACGCGAAAAAACTTTTTCAAGAAGTTGAATATATCCTGCCCGATTATAAATCAACCAAACGTTATTTGACCAAGATTGATTTAGAAGAGCAAAAAGAAACCGCGATTGCCAAGGCGGACGCGGTTTTAACTGGAGGGTTTGAAGAAATTGGCGACCACGCGCAAGTGATCCGGGAAGAGGTGGAAGCTGACCAGCGTTTGCGGCATAAAGAAACGCAGGAAAAAGAGTGGCTTAACCACATTGGGGAAGAAGTAGAATTCTTATACAGCACCGGGCTTAATCTTTATAACAAACAGCGCTATGCAGAGGCCAAAGGCAAATTTAAAGAAGTGCAGAGGTTATATCCGGATTATAAATTGACGGAGAAATATTTGGGGCAGATCGAACAAGAGTTGGAGAAGAACTATCGACAGAGCATTGATGCGGATGAAACCGTTTTTCAAAAAAAATTAAAAGAAATTCAGCTGAACCGACAGCGCGAAGAAGATGCCCGGGTTAAGGCGTTGGCCAAAGAAGAACAAGAATGGATCGCAAAACTCGAGCTGGAATCGCGGAAAATTTACGACGAAGCTGTCGGATTTTATACCCAAAATCAATTAGACGAAGCCAAAACCAAATTTAAGGAAGTCGAGTCGTTATATCCAAATTATTTAGGAACGCGCAAATATTTGGAACGCATACAAGAAAAGGTTTCCCAACGGGATGCCAAACTAAAACAGGAGGAAGACCGGAGCAAAGATCAAAAGCGGCAGGAGCTGCAAACCGCGAAGCAAAAAAAAGAAGAATCCCGGCTGGCGGAATTGAAACAGATTGAAGAGGTGCGCGGCCGCAAATTGAAAGATGAAGCGGAAATCATTTACCGCGTGGCGGTGGAGATGTTTAACAAGAAATTTTATGAACATGCCCGCGAAAAATTCCTAGCGGTCAACAATATTTTTCCTCATTATAGCGCGACTGACAATTATATCGCTCAGGCGGAAAAGCGGATAGCGGAAGATGATGAGCAGCGTCAGTCGGAAAAACAAAAAGCAGAGGAACGCCGTCGCCGGGAAGAGGCGCTCATTTTTCAGAAAGAAGCTCTTAGGCAGCAGCAACTGGCGGAAATCGAGCAGAAAGAGACAAAAGAGCGTCAGGCCAAAGAGACGGAGATCCTCTATAATTCAGCGGTGGCTCTTTATCAAAAAGGCTTGTTCGCCCAGTCGAAAGCCAAATTTTTATCCGTAGATAATCTTGCGGCCAATTATAAATCCACCCGCGATTATGTTGACCGAATCAACCGGGATGTGCTGGGCGAAAAATCGCAGGCCTGGCCGGCGGTTCGTCCGGCAGCGGCGGCTCCTCAATCCGCGGCGTCTAAAATTTTGAATCCTTTGTCGGCGCGGCAAGCGCGGCAGACAGATGACTTTGTGCCCTCGCCGGGCACGAAAGAACAACTTTTGAACCGGGCGGATGCGGCGTATCGCAGCGCAGTGGAAGCGTATCGGCAAGGGTTATATCGTCAAGCCAAAGCTAAATTTTTACAGACGGATCAGATTTATCCCGGCTATAGCGCGACCAAGCGGTATTTACAGTGGGTTGAGGAAAAACTTACCGCGGAACAAGGCAAAGATCAGCCGCAATCCTTGGCAAGGTCGTCGGCGCCGCAGTCCGCTGCCGCGGCTTGTCCCGAACCGTTGGTGGAACGCCGCGCGCCTCCGGAACCGATTCGTTCAGAACCGGTGGAGTCCGCGACCGATGCGACAGAAGCAAAATATCAGCGGGCGGTGAAAGCCTATCAATCCGGGCAAATTGAAAAAGCTAAAATTGATTTTATCCAATTGGAAGCGGTTACCCCAGACTATAAAGATACGCGGCGTTTTTTAAAAGATATAGATACGCAAAAAATAACGCGGACTGCGGCGGCAAAAATCCCTGTAAAAGCCAAAAAAACCACACCCAGTCATGACCGAAATCAAAAGGCCGCGCTTGCCCAAAAACCGGCTGCGCCGCGGGGGAACAATCCACCCAGGGTTGTTGTCAACAATGGCGTAGCCAATTTGCACGCGCAACCCGCAACTGTTGATAGGATGACGCGGGACGAACAACATTATCAAGACTCTCGGCAGAAAGAAATCAAAGAAGAAACCACGCGGGCTTTGTCTTTTGAAAAATATCAAAATGAGTTAAGGGACCAAGACCGCTTAAGGCAAAATTTGGCTCGGGATTTCAAGTCTAAACAATTTAAGCGCGGCCAGGCTTTGGACGCCTTGGCGGATCAGGAACGCCGGCTGCGCGGGCAATTGGAACGACTGCAAAATGAAAATATGACTCTGGCGGCTGCCACGGAAAAACGGGTCGGGCAGTGGAAAAATAAGCTGGATGAATTGTATGTCGCGGATCCGAAGTCCCTGGATCCTAAAACAGCCATTAAAAAACAAAAAATTCAAGACGCGATTGACCGCAGTCTGGCCGCGGAAGAGAACCGCAAGACATTGGTCTCGCAGCAGATCGCGGAATATAACCGGATTTTAGCCGAATTGGGAGATAAAAAGCGGCAAATCATCGAACTGGCGGAACCATCGGAACCTAAAAAATGGACTGA
>JADFXQ010000092.1 GCA_015233495.1 Candidatus Omnitrophota bacterium
AAATAAGCTTTTGCCCGGTTGGCATAAGCATCCGCGTAACCGGGGTTTAAAGCAATCGCCCGATTGAATGCCGCAACTGCCTGGCTCGGGTCGACACAAGAAGTGCCGATCTGCGTGTGAATTTCGTAATCCGGACGCCAGGCCGGCGACTTGATAGGCCCGACGGTATTGATCAAATAACGTTGAAAACATTGAACCGCGGCCGCATATTGCCCTCGGGAACGCCAAATGCTTCCCAGCACTAAATACGGCTGAGAACAATCCGGATGATCCGTGATCATTTTGCGTGCTACCTGTTCATCATTGCGGTAATTCGCCCCAAGATGCCAAGCGCTGACGGATAAATAAAAAATAATCACCACCCGCAGAGCCCAAGACAGCAATCGTGTAATGCTCTGTTTATCAAAAAGGCATTCAAGTACATACGCGGCGCAAAACGTCGCTCCCACCGCAGGTAAATATAAATAGCGGTCAGCGATCGGAGTTGGCAAAGAAAAAAAGTTAGCCACGGGCAGGTACGCAATACCGGCCCAGAGGAAAAAAAATGCGAATACCGCTTCCGGTTTGGTTTTTTTCCAAATCCACATTCCCAGAATCGCGCAAAGTAAAAAAAACACGCCCACCTCTGCGGCGTTGCCCGGCAAGCGGGGCATATAAAAAGCCGGCCACAACGATAGAGTTCCGGGAAAAACAAACCCGCGCAAATGCAAAAACCCGGTTGTCACTATAAGCTTGACGCGGTCGATAAAATTTAAGTCAAAGCCAAGTTTCGCGGCCGCGTTAGGATAAACAAAAAAATAAATTGCCAAATAAATAAGCGTTATAATCCCGACGGCCAGCAAAAAAAAATTTTGCTCTGCGAACCAACGCCGGCGATTTTCTCCGATATGCATGATCCAGCCGTAGGCGATGAGCATCAAAGGAAAAACCAAAGCGGTTTCCTTGGCGTACAAAGCTAAAAAAAACAACAACAAAGATACGGCTTGATCCCGGCGGGCAAAACTCGCGGTTTCCGCGCGGAAAAACATTAAAAAAGCCGCCAGCACCAAACCCGAGGCAAGAAGGTCGGAACGATAACCGATGGTCTGCACCACCTCCACTTGCACCGGATGTACGGCAAAAATCCATGCCGTGCACAACGATAAACCCGGCCGAGCTGTCAGCCGCCGGATTAACAAGTAGACCAGCCAAACAACCAGAATATGCCAAATCACATTTTCCGCATGCAAACCTAACGGGTTGCCCTGCCACCAAAAATAAGTTAGAAAAAACGAAGCGCTGGTGACGGGACGAAATGCCACGCAGCCCGTATGCGATGTCTTTCCCGGACCCAGCGCCGCATTCGCCATCGGATCCGAAGCGATATATGCCGGAGAAAATATTTTAACAATATTCTGCGGATATCGGTAGAAATCATTGGCCCGGAACAAAAAAACATCATCCCCGGTAAAAGTCGGAAAAACATTCGGGCCGTATACACAGCATACGGTTAAGACAAGCAAAACAAAATGGGCCCAGCGGCCTTTAAATAACGTCATAGGCGACCCTTAAAAGAGTAAGTCCATGCGGTTTAGCCGTGTCGCCGGCGCCGCAGCGGGACTTCTGGCTCAAGATATCTTTCATGCTGGCGGACGCGCGTCGTCCCGCCCCGATTTCCAACAAAGTCCCGACAATATTGCGAACCATTTTATAAAGAAAACCATCCGCGGTAATCTCAATCCACAGATAATCGTCTGGTTGCCGAATATCCAACCGGGATATCGTCCGCACTGTATCTATATCTCGACGCGAACCCGAAGCTTGAAATGACTTGAAATCATGCCGGCCAATCAAGGTCTTCGCGGCCGCCCGCATGGCATTAAGATCTAAAGGAAAAGGGAAATGCATACTATAGCGGGAATCCAAGGGTGAACGTTCTTTGCGGGTAAGGATGGCGTAGCAATAAGTCTTAGTTTTGGCGCTGTACTGGGCGTGAAAATGTTCTGGCGCTTCGGCAAGGTCCCGCACCACTATGTCGCGCGGCAGAATCGCGTTTAAGGCGCGTTGGATATCGGACGCAGGGAGCAAAGCACGTGTTTTAAAATTCGCGACTTGTCCTCGGGCGTGCACTCCTGTATCCGTGCGGCCCGAACCAATGACGCTGACGTCTTCATTGAGTAGTCGTTGGATCGCGGTTTTCAACTCCTGTTGGACTGTGCGTTCGCCTTGTTTCTGGATTTGCCAGCCGCGGAAATCCGTGCCGTCATATTCGATGGTTAATTTGATGTTCCGCAAAACTCCCTCCCCTGCCTATCGGCAGGCAGGCCTGCCTCCTTAGATCTCTACGCCTAAAAACTTACGGACAAAATACCCGATCACAAAGGTTAAAGCGGCAACACCCAGACTAATAACCGTCATTTCCGTAAAATATTTTTTGAAAGGCTGGTCCTTAACTACCGCCATGTAATAGGTGAACAAAAATATGATGAATACCGCTCCAGCCAACGTCAGCGCCAAAGCGCCAAACACATTTTTCAAAAATAAAAACGGCGCGACCAAAACCAAAACCACCACCATATAAACTATACCAGTATAAATCGCCGCCTTAACGGGATTGGTGTGATTTTCTGACTGGGTGGAAAAATATTCCGATGCGGCCATTGACAACGCCGCCGCGATTCCCGTAATCAAACCCACTGTCGCGATTACCCGCGCTTGGGGCAGCGCCAGGGTCAAACCCGCGAGAACGCCGGTCAATTCCACCAAAGCGTCGCTTAAGCCCAAGACCACCGAACCGGTATAACGCAACCGTTCTTCGTCGATCATGGCGATCAGCTTCTGTTCGTGCGCGTGTTCATCCGCGATGACCGTTTTCACTTCCGGAACTATTTTTTCTATTTCCCCGTAAGAAATTTTGGCGGATTGCTCGCCGTTTTCCATAAGTTTGACGGCGAAAGTCAAACCAAAAATCCGGGCGATCCAGAGGTATTTCATCACCATCGGCCAATTCACCCCTACTTCCTGATGCGAGTGTTTTTTCCAAAATTGATAATGCCGCTCTTCATCTTGGGAAATTTGGGCCAAGACCTCGCGGTTGGCCGGATCTTTCTCCTGTAAACTCAAATGGTCATAAATCACCGACTCGGTGATTTCGTTTTTCTGAAAACGCAGAATTTGACTGATAATTTTCTGGTCTGGCAAAGCGCTCCCCCTTCCCGGCTTTCGCTAAAGAATCAAGATTCTTTAAACTATTCCACCGTAATTTCCTGCTTTAAACTTCCCCGAATATTGCAATATCCCTCGACGGATAACTTATCCCCTTTTATCGCGTCAGGTATCAAATAACTGACTGTCTGGGTTTCCAGATTGTCCTGTTGAGAAATGCTTTGGGTGATGATTTCTGTTCCATTCCGTCCAATATCGACTTTGTTGATAAAATGTTTTTGCCCATCCTTCACGGGGTGCGTGATAACTGCCGACAAAATCTTTGTGCCCTGGTCATATTTGATATCGATTTTGGTCGGAGGATGCGCAAACGCCACTCCCGTGGAAAACAACACAAAACCCAAAACGCCCAAAATAATTTTTTTCATTTTTCCCTCCGGTTTAATGGTGCAGATAAAAAATAATTCCCGCGTGCGCTGTAGCCGCGAGCAAAGTGGCAAAACCCAACCAAATATGCCAGTTCCATTGGACCCATTTCAAATGATATTTATGCTTTAACACTCCGGTTAAAACCGCCAATAACACCAACAGGTAAGCGGCAATACCTAAAGGAATGATAAGTGAAGCGGGTTTCATAACTTTAACCTCCGTTATTTTTTGAGCCTCTCGGGTGATTATACTCGCTCAACCGCAAAATACCAATAAAAAATCCCCGGTTTGTCCAGCCAAATTAATAATGTCCTAGTTCTACCAAAATAAAAATGTCCTAATTTCGGGTGGCTAAACTTCCTTTTAACTTGAATCCGTCTCTCCAATATGAGTTTTTTCTTGGAATGTATCTTTGT
>JADFXQ010000093.1 GCA_015233495.1 Candidatus Omnitrophota bacterium
AGCGGACAGGCGTTGATAGGCCGCGATTTTGTTCGTTTTATCGTAGGCCGGATCAGTGTTGAGCTGGTAGACCCGCTGGCGGAACCAGGCATAGGTGTTGATTTTATTAAAAGACACGCAGGGCTGCAATACGTCGATTAAAGAAAATCCCCGGTGGCGGACGCCCGCGACTATCAATTCCGTTAAATGCGGCAAATCCGCGGCGAAACCGCGCGCCACAAATCCGCAGCCCAGACCGATAGCGCATTCCAAAGGATTAAAAGGATCAAGGATCACGCCTTCGATTTGGATTTTGGTTTCCGTTCCCAAATCCGTGGTCGGCGAGGCTTGGCCTTTGGTTAGGCCGTAGACGCGGTTATCATGAACAATCACCGTTATATCGACATTCCGGCGGATATTATGGATAAAATGATTTCCGCCTTCTCCGTAACAATCCCCTTCTCCGGTGGTCACCAGCACTAAAAGATTGCGGTTGGCGATTTTCGCGGCAGAGGCGACCGGCAGGGCGCGGCCGTGCAAACCGTTAAAACAATTCGCCTTAACGTAGTGCGGCAATTTCGCGGATTGGCCAATCCCGGAAACCAATAAAATATCTTTGGGATCGCGTCCTAAGGTCGCTAACGCTTGCTTCACTGCGGATAAAATGCCAAAATCACCGCAACCCGGGCACCAGGCCATTTCCGCGTTGGTATCAAAATCGTGAGCGTTCATCTATCAGCTTTCCGTTATTGCGTTGACTGTCTGCTGCTGGATTTTTTCCGGCTGTTTGCCTTCACTTTTAGGCAAGGTTACAAAAATGGTAGTGCCTTTTCCGATTTCGCTTTGGACTTTGATCAAACCATTGTGTAAGGCAACTATATTCCGGCACACCGTCAGGCCCAGACCAGTCCCTTTCGTTTTAGTGGTAAAAAAAGGATCGAAAATTTTGGGCAGATTATTTTTATCGATCCCCTGCCCGTTGTCGTTAATCGCAATCTGGATCCGGTCGCCGAAGTTTGCAGCCGTGATCTCAATTTTTCCCGATATTGGGTCTACCGCGTCACAGGCATTATCGATGATGTTGTTAAAAACTTCTTTTATCTGAACCGTATCCGCCTTTATGTCGAGATTTTTTAGCGTATTAAACTTTTTGACGCAGGCTATTGTTTTGTCGGTATATTTCTCCGTGAGCGAAGCGCATTCTTCTAAAATAGCGTAAAGGTCCGCTTTTTCAAGATGCGGCGGCTTGAGCCGCGAATAAAACAGCAGATTATTGATGATCTGGGCGCTCTCTTTTATCTTAAACTGAATGCTTTCAAGATGAATTTCCAAATCAGGATTTTTTGCCTTGCGTTTGATATTTGCTGCCGCTATCGCGATGGCAGCCAAAGGATTCCTTAGTTCATGGGCGACGGTCGCGGCGAGCGTTCCGATATCGGATAGACTTTTCGCTCGTTCTTGTTCAAGTTTCGCGATAAGAAGCTTATCGGTTTTTTCTAGGACAAGTTTTTCGATGGTCTCTTTATCCCGTTTTAAAATTGCTTCGACCGAATCAGGAATAATCATGTTCTCCTTTTTGGCCTTAGCCCCGCGGGCGCGGTTCAGTTGTTCTCCTAAAAGGCTTAAGTAAATACCGGCGCTGACGAAAATCCCGCAGGCAATAAGATTATTCAAATTGGCGATGCCAAAACCAGCGGGCGGGATAAACCAATAGTCAGCGGCTAACACCGCTAAAATAGTTGCCAATATTCCCGGACCGCCGCCGGCGATTGTGGCGACTAAGATAACCGCCGGATACCAGATAATGAAAAGCGGCGGAGGACCAAAACCTCGCTCCAGCAGCCAGAGTAATTCAGCGCTCAGCGCTATAGCTATAACGGCGAAAGCGTATCGGGACGCTATTTGGAAAAATTTTGGGGAGATAGGCAAGGGTTTATTTGGCATTGACGGTTTTAGCTCGAAATTCGGTAGGGGTGCAATGGACGATTTTTTTAAATTGGCGGATAAATGATTCGGAATTTTGATATCCCAATTGATAAGAAATATTTTCGACGGTATTTTGGGTGGTTTTGAGAAGCTTTTTGGACAACTTGATTTTTAAGGACAACGCATATTCATTGAATCCGCGGTCCAGATGTTCGCGAAAAGCCCGGCTGAGGTATTTAGGGCTTAAGGATACGATAGCCGCGGCATCCAGGAGAGTGATTTTTTTATGGCAGTTCTTTTCGATAAAAAATTTGACCCGTGCGATTTTGCCTTCAATCCCCTCGCCAAAATCCTGCCTTTCTTTCACGTCAAGATGTTTGGCGATCGTTTCTCGGACCGCAGCATTAGAAAAAGTCTTTTCAATATAATCATCCGCTCGACCGCGCAGCGCGTCCACTGCTACATCTTTCGAACCCATGCCGGTAAGGATAATCACTTTGATCTGGGGAGCGGTTTGTTTGATTCGCGCCAAAACTTCGATCCCGTCCATCCCGGACATCCGCACATCTAAAACAACTAAATCAATTTCGTTAGGCTTTTTAAGAATATGGAGCGCGGCTTCCCCATTCGCAGCTTCCATTACGCCATAATCATCCAAATATTCTTTAAATTCCCGGCGAAAAACAGCATCGTCATCGACGATCAGAATTCTGGCGGGTAAAGATAATGGCGTTTCCGGGACTCGATTCATAGGCCTTAGGTTCCCCATTTATTTTTTCATAATATAGCATAATTATATGAAATTCGAGATAAAAAACTGCGGTTTTGTCCGGGTTTTTCAGAAGAGCTATTTTTGATCCAAACCCAACTGATTCGAATTAGAAAAACAGCTTGATGCGAATAGTTTTACTGATTTAAATTTACCGTTTGTAAAAAAATAATTATACCGGGGTATACTAGCGCGTTGTTTGAATCTTAGGAATTGAGAGGATAAAGGAGACCGTTTTTTGCGAAGCAAAAAACGGAGAGGCAGAGATTCGAACTCTGGGTGGACTTGCGCCCACAACGGTTTTCAAGACCGCCGCTTTCAACCGCTCAGCCACCTCTCCGAAATTTTTTGCGGAGAAACAAATTTCAAAACGCCGGCAACTCCGCCGGCGCGGTCAACTTTCTACTTTTTAATCTTAAGCATATATGTCCAATTTGGACTGAATATGCCGTCAGTTAAGAACATTGGAAACCTGATTTATGCGTAATTTGGACAGCAATTAATAAAGGACGGTGAGCGAGTATGGCCTCTGAGATCGACAAAATAAAGCTGTCCGGACAAAGAAATTTATTTTATACTAAAAACGGAGGAAAAGCCATGCTCAATTCTAACCGCGGTCAACAGATCAGCGAATTTACCTTGGTTTTTATTTTTATCGCGATCGGCATAATCGTCATGGGGCCGTATGTCATCCGTTCTTGGAATGGCCAGATGAAATCCTGGGACGATTCCGTGCATGACTCTTTGACTGACCAGTTGAACAGCCATCCCTAATTCTTGGGGCTTCCCTTCCTTCCTGCCTTCTTTATTTATTTAGTGATGATCCGCAGACCCTGAATATATATTCGGGACGTTGATTTCCATACCGTATCGCAAAAATTCATAAACGTGAGATGCCCGGCAATGAGATCAAAGAATAAGATGACCAGCGCGACGACGATGATAAAACACGCGGCAATAACCGGAATGTAGGTCGGTTTAAAAGGTTTGTTGTCCTGGTCGTATAAATTTTGCGCGGTAAGGACCACGTGTTGGGTCGCGAAGAATCCCGCAAAAAATAAAAAATACGGATCCAGGCCGCGCAATTTCGCGAAATGATGGGTAATAT
>JADFXQ010000094.1 GCA_015233495.1 Candidatus Omnitrophota bacterium
ACTTTGCTTTTCGTTGAGACTTTGGCGGGGTGTTTTGTTCCGCCGTTTCCGATGGAACGGACTTTGCATCAGGCAAAAATCATTGGGCCGGGCAGTTTTTATATCGCGGCCTTGGTGTCCTTGTTTATCGGGATGATTATGGCTTTGCAGATGGCCGCCATGATGGTGAAAATCGGCTCGGAAATATACATCCCCAGTGTGGTGGCGGTTTCTTTAACCCGGGAATTGGCGCCGGTTTTGGCGTCTTTGATTGTCGCTGGCCGCGTGGGAGCCGGGATCACGGCGGAATTGGGCACCATGAAGGTCACGGAGCAGATCGAAGCTTTGCAGGCTTTTGGCGTGAACCCGGTTAAATATTTGGTGGTTCCGCGGTTTTTAGCTTTGGTCACAATGTTGCCGGTTTTGGCGGTTTTTGCCGATCTGATCGGTATTTTAGGCGGGTTTGTAATCTGCGTTTTCAAACTCAATATTTCACCGGCATTGTTTTTCACCATGGTTACGGAATCAGTGGCGTTGAAGGATATTTTTACCGGTTTAGCCAAGACGATCATGTTTGGCGCGGTCATTGCGATGGTAGGGTGTTATCAGGGCATGAACGTGGAAAGCGGAGCCGAAGGAGTTGGCAAGGCCACTACCTGGGCGGTGGTAATTTCTTTTATCATGATCATTATCACGGATTGCTTTTTCACGACGATGTTTTATTTTATTTTTAAAATCTGAGGCTCTGGGTCATTTTAAATGGGTTAACCGCTTTTAGCCTGGCTTGCCCATTCCAAATTCATAGAGAGACAATTTTTCTTATGGCGCCGGCGATTATTGAAATTACGAACCTCTGTAAATCCTTTGGCAATAAAATTGTCTTGAACCGTCTGAATCTGACGGTGCGCGAAGGCGAAACGAAAGTGATCATTGGCCGTTCGGGCGCCGGAAAAAGCGTGCTTTTGAAGAATATTATGGGTATTCTGCGTCCGGATTCCGGATCGATCAAAGTGTTTGGCCGGGAAGTGACGCAGTTAAAGGACAAAGATTACAACGATTTACGTCTGAAGATGGGTTTGGTTTTTCAAGGCGGCGCTTTGTTTGATTCGATGAACGTGGCCCAGAATGTGGCTTTTGTCCTGAATGAATTCCGTTCCCCGAGTCCCCAGGTCGTCAAACAGAAGGTAAAAGACTGTTTGGCTTTAGTGGGATTGAATGACGTGGAATCTTTGATGCCGTCTGAATTGAGCGGCGGCATGAAAAAACGGGTAAGCCTGGCGCGGGTTTTGTGCATGGAGCCGCGCATTATTTTATATGATGAACCTACCGCGGGCGTGGACCCGATCACGGCGGACGCGATCAATCATTTGATCATTGAGATGCGCGACAAATTAGGCGTTTCCTCGATCGTGGTGACGCATGACATGAACGCCGCGTATAAAATCGCCGACGCGATCGGGATGTTTTATCACGGGCAGATCATCGCCGAAGGCACCCCGGAAGAGATCCGCGCCACCACGCATCCGGTGGTTAAACAATTTATTCATGGCTTGGCCCAGGGTCCGATTACCGACGGAGAGCAGTTGATATTCGGGCATCCGAAATGATAGCAGGCAATATTTAACTGTTTTATTTTAAGCGGGAGACCGGATTATGGCAAAAGAGACGGGGGTGGGCTTTCAAGTGGGGTTATTCGTGCTTTTGGCTTTGGCGGGCTTGACGGCTTTTGTGTTTTCCGTCAGCGATTCTTCCGTGTTCGAGCGCGGCAAAACTATGAAATTGATTTTTGGATTTTCCAACGGCGTCAAGCATGGGGCGCCGGTGCGCATCGCGGGCGTGGATCAAGGCATGGTTAAAGATTTACGTCTTTTTATCGATCCGAAAGACGGACGTACCAAGGTGGAAATTTCCCTATGGCTGAAAAAGGATTCTCGGGTCCCGGTCGATTCCGTCGCTAAAATCAACCAATTGGGCTTGCTGGGTGAAAAATATATCGAGATCACGCCGGGTTTGGATACGAGTCATTATTATCAAGAAGGCGAGTTTTTTCATGGGAAAGATCCGGTCCCGCAAGAAGCAATCTCGGAACGGGTCATGGCGGTAGCCGGCAAGGTCGAGGATACAGTCGAAGGCATACGGCAAATTGTGCGCAATGAAAAAAATCAAGAGGCGATCACTTTGGCGTTAACCAACATTAACGGCATGGCCGGGAATTTTAATGGTCTGATTGCGGACTTGCGGCATGGGAAGGGGACCGCCAGCCGGCTGATTTATGATCCGGAACTTTACGAAGACATGACCGGGCTATTTGGTGACCTGCGCGCGAATCCCTGGAAATTACTGTATCGGCCGAAATAAGGGCGCGTCCCTGATACCGGTAATCTATGAGCAAAGCCAAAACATTATTTATTTGTCAGAGTTGCGGCGCAGAGTCGCCGCGTTGGGTGGGGAAGTGCTCCAATTGCGAGGGGTGGAATACTTTTGCGGAAGAAGTCGCGGTTTCGTCCAAACAAAAACCCACGACCGCGGTGTTTGCAGACAAGCCGGTTTTATTAAAATCGGTTGTTCCTTTGTCCGAACAGCGGTATATCACGGGGATTAAAGAATTTGACAGCGTGATGGGCGGCGGGATTGTGCCGGGCGCGGTGACTTTGATTGGCGGCGACCCGGGCATCGGCAAGTCAACGTTGGCTTTGCAGATCGCTTGCCGGTTGAGCCAGCAAGGCCATAAGGTTTTGTACGTGAGCGGCGAAGAGTCGGTACAGCAGACGAGTTTGCGGGCCCGACGGTTGGTCGATGAAAAAAACGATCTTTTATATATAGTTAACCAGATTGATATTACCGCGATTTTGCAATATATCAAAACCATGAAGCCGACGGCGGTGGTGATCGATTCGGTGCAGGTGGTTTATCATCCGGATATTTCTTCCGCGCCGGGCAGCGTGTCGCAGGTGCGCGAATGCGCGGCCGCGGTGACGCAGGCGGCGAAGACCATGGGGATCGCGGCGTTTTTGATCGGCCACGTGACCAAGGAAGGCATGATCGCCGGACCGCGGGTGTTGGAACATATTGTGGACACGGTGTTGTATTTTGAAGGTGAGCGTTATTCGACGTACCGCGTTTTACGGGCAGTCAAGAATCGGTTCGGCTCGACCAATGAAATCGGGGTATTTGAAATGACCGGACGGGGACTGGAGGAAGTCGCCAATCCCTCGGAGATTTTTTTATCCGAACGGCCGCAGGACGCTGTCGGTTCGGTGGTTGTCCCGGTGATCGAAGGGACCAGGCCGTTTTTAGTTGAAGTTCAGGGATTGGTCAGCCGCTCCAGTTACGGTATAGCGCGGCATAAGGCGCAGGGGTTTGACCCGAACCGTTTGGCGATTCTAATCGCGGTTTTGGAAAAGCGCATGGGTTTGAGTTTGGGCGATAAGGATGTCTTTGTCAATGTCGCGGGCGGCGTGAAATTGGAAGACCCCGCCGCGGATTTGGCCGTGGCTACAGCCATTGCTTCTGCCGGTTTGGATAAACCGGTGTCGCCGGACACCGTGATTTTAGGCGAAGTGGGTTTATCATCAGAGGTTCGCAGTGTCAGTCAAATCGCCGCGCGGTTAAAGGAATCGGTTAAGTTGGGTTTTCGCCACTGCGTCATGCCCCGGAACAATTTAAGGTCAGGGCAGGAGGTCAAGATCCCGGGGCTGCAAATTATTCCGGTGGAGAACGTCAAAGAAGCCTTGGGAATCTTTTCACAGAGGCGGACGCCGGATAGAGGGCCGACAGAAGGCCAAATTCAAAGG
>JADFXQ010000095.1 GCA_015233495.1 Candidatus Omnitrophota bacterium
GTCTGCCCGCCGACGGAAAAATCCCTGGTTTTAAGGCGGGAACGCGGGAGCCAAGCGGCTCTTGCGACGAAAAAGCTCTGTCCGGAGTGCCGGATAACCATTTTTTAGTACGTTTCGCAACAGGCCCCAGATTGGTGCTTTGTTTTATTTATGAGTGGAACGGGAGTCTGCTTTGACCAGATTGAAAGGAGGAGTATGAACGTTTTGCCAAATCTGCAGATTTTTCGACGATTTTTAGCGCTTTTTTTATCCGCAGCCATGATTTTTAATCCGATTTTTAGCTTTGGACAAAGCGCGTTTATCCAGTCTTTGCCTCTGCCGGGACAGATGATTGGCCTGACCAAAGGGCTCACTCCGGTTATTCTGAAAGGCATGATCATCAATCCGCAGGACCCGCTCAAATTCGATTTTATTTTTGACACGGGAACCGGGCGGGCCCAAGGCGAGGTTTTGCGTCAAGAAGCAGATAAGGCGATCAAATATTTTCTCGCTTCTTTAACGGTTCCGGAGAAAGAGCTCTGGGTCAACTTGTCGCCGGTGGAAAAAGACCGGATTATCCCTGACGGATTAAGCAAAACGGCAATGGGCCGGGATATGTTGGCGGAAGATTATGTGTTAAAACAATTGACCGCGTCTTTGCATCATCCGGATACAGCAGTGGGCAAGCAATTGTGGCAAAAGATTTATAATTTGGCGGAAAAAGAATTGGGGTCGCGCGACGCGGCCGTGGACACCTTAAATCGGGTGTGGATCGTGCCGGCGCAAGCCCGGATATGGGAGCATGACGGCAAAGCGATGATTTTAAAAAGTCATTTGAAGGTCATGATGGAAAAGGATTACCACAATTCCCTCACCCGTGAGCGAAGCGAACGCGGCGAGGGGCAGGGGAGGGGGACATTCGACGCAAAAGTTACTCAAATTTACCGCGACATTTTGATCCCCGCGATTGAGCAGGAAGTAAACCAAGGGCAAAATTTTTCGAAATTACGCCAAATCTACGCGGCGATGATTTTGGCGACTTGGTACAAGATCCGGCTTAAAGAAAGTTTTCTCGGCAAGGCTTATGCTGATCAGAATAAAGTGGCAGGGGTGGGCTTTAGCGATGGAGTCGGGAAAAACGAGATTTATGAAAAATATTTGCAAAGCGCGCATAACGGCGTGTTTAACCTGATTAAGGAAGAAGTTGACCCGGTGAATGAGGACTCAACCGCGCGTAAATATTTTTCCGGAGGGTTTAGCGGCGCGGGGATGAGCAGTCCGTTAACCACAATCATCGAGCGGGGGGAGGTTCCGACGTTGTCTTCTCCTTTAACCGGAGAGGCAGTGATAGTCTCCGCGGGTTCTAACCCGGTCGGCGCGTCTGTTGATCAAAGCTATTTGGACAGAATACAGGATCAAGGCGCGTCCGCGGCTTCTTCGGCCGCTGGCCCGGAATTTGCAGGCGATCCCGCGGAAATGGCGGAGGCAATAAAATTATTGAATTCGCGTCATTCTTTCTATTCTGAAATTGAAAAACGAAAATCCGCGGTGGCGGCATTGAGATTGGGGAGCAAGCAAGCCGGGAAAGAGGGAGTCGCGGCTTTGGCTGCTCGATTAAGCCCAAGAACAGAACAAGAACAGTCGATTCGTATTGCGGCAATCTATGCCTTGGCGCAGATCGGCAGGGATGCGCCAGACAAGGCTGTCCGCGAATCGGCAGTCAACGCGATAGCCGAAAAAATAATCACCCGGCATGATGAAGTTGAATCGGATACAGTGCGTATGGCAGCGGTGGACGCGGTTGAGTCAATCGGCGGACAAAGTGCGGTTAAGGCGTTCGTCAACTACGGGTTATACCATAGTGAGCCGTCGGTTAATATCGCGGTTATCGGGGCTTTAGAGCGTTTATATCCCGGAGCTAAAATTGCGGTCGGGGATTTTTTGATTGGTAAAGTCGGCAAATTTTCTTTTGATTATTGGTTGGAGTCCGCTTTGATTGACGCGTTGACTAGGATTGCTTTGAGCGCGGGTAAGGGAGATATGCAAAAGAGAATTGTCGAGGGTTTAATCAGCGTTTTCAATGATAAAATGATTCGGGGGAAAACTTGCGCTGACGCGGTTCGGGCTTTGGGGAAAATTCACAGTGATCAGGCATTTATTGCTATAAATCGTGAAGGATTGAGTAGCGGAAGATCAGAAGTCCGCGCGGCTGCGTTTCGCGCTTTGGCTTCCTGGGGAAATGCTTTTGGCGCCTTGGACAAGATCCGCAGCGGCTTAAATGACCGGGAAGCTACGGTCCGCGCGGCCGCGGCAGAAGCATTGGGTGTCGCGGAAGAAAAGCCGGGTAATACATCTGCTTCGCCCGTACGCTTGCCGGCGGCAGTTGGGAATACGGATATTATTAATAGCTCATTTAGGCAGTTGCAAGAGGGCGGCAGCGTGGCGGATCGTGTTGCGGCAGCGGGAAGATTGGCCGAAACAGATCAGCTATCGTTAGTCCCCTTTTTAGATGACGTGTATATGCACTCCGACGAGCATACGGAGGTATTGGAGGCGATAAAGCAAGCCATTGATCAATTGAAAGGCCGGGAATCGGAGCGGCAGAGAATTAAAAGCTGGGTGCGGCAATTATCCGCGGATCTTGGGGATAAGACGGATCCGCGATCGAAGGCGATTCGAGAATTATTTAGGGAAGCTAATAAATTAGAATTAGGGAAAAAATTCGATGCCGAACGCAGCAATCTTATTGCCGGGGGATTGCTGGGCGAACGCAGAGAACAAACCGGTTTATACGATCCTAATGCTGGCCGGCGGAGTATGGTCATGCAAGTTATGGCAATTCTCCTGCATAACAATAAATTAACTGCTGACGCGAAAAAACGGATTATGCAGGAATTTGCGGGGTATCAAAATTTGTGGCCGGACGTTTTGGAGAATAAAGCCATTTTTGATAGAGAGATAAGCGCTTCTTTCAGCAGTCCGGTGAGATTGCCCCTCGGCGGTATTGATTTTGATCCGGCGAAAATGGGATTGGAGATCAAATTGGACGGGAACAAAGTGCCTTTACCCGCGAGTATGCAGAACTGGGATATGCCGCATATCCAAGGGTTTATACCGGTGATTTATAATATCAAACCTGTGAATTTTTCTTTATTATTAGGTTTAAATTCGGCCAAAGATAAACCCGCCGCGGCGGGGGCCAATAATTTACCTTTAGGCAAAGAGCTGGAAGGGGCGGGAGTGTAGCGAAGAGCGGCCATAAAAAAGCGGGCCATTTTTTGCATAGGCAAGCAATGGCCCGTTAAGGGTTGTGGAATAATACGTCTTTACGCTTGCGCGATCGCTTCTACCGGGCAAACCGAGGCGCAGGCGCCGCAATCAACACATTTTTCCGAGTCGATTTTATACGGTGTGCCTTCGCTGATTGCTTCCACCGGGCATTCTGGTTTGCAGGTGCCGCAGGCAATGCATTTATCGGATATCTTATAAGCCATGTTTTCCCCCATTGGTTGATCGTAGGATGGCAAGGTCATTCTCCTACGCGATTCAAATTGATTTTTTTCATTCTATCATTTTTTCTTCTCGTGACAAGGAAAAAATCGCGGGCTGTCCAGCCAAATTAATAATGTCCTAGTTCTACCAAAATAAAAATGTCCTAATTTCGGGTGGCTAAACTTCCTTTTAACTTGAATCCGTCTCTCCAATATGAGTTTTTTCTTGGAATGTATCTTTG
>JADFXQ010000096.1 GCA_015233495.1 Candidatus Omnitrophota bacterium
AAGCACGCCCCGCCGAATCCGCTCATCGTCGAGAATGCTCCCGCCGTATTTGATTACAAATACCTTTTTCCGAAAAGCGTGAATATACGGAATCGCCTCAATAAGAATGTTCGCTTTTTTAATGATGTCATCCATTTAACCTCCAATATTAAAATGACAAAGGACAAAACAGACGAATCTGACCGGTTATTTTGTTTTTTTGATTTTGAATGTCGCGATTAAAGAACCAAATATTAAATTTTGATTAGGCTTTTTGTCATTTGTCATTACTAAGTATATTCCCCGTTGATCCGCACATACTCGGCGGTCAGATCACAGGTGTAAACCGTGGCTTCTTCCTCACCCAGTCCCAGCGTCACCCAAATCGTAATATCTTTTTTATTATCGCATTTAAAACCAATTTTCATATTAGTTTCATCCAGCCGCGCGATGCCCAAAGAACCAATCGCCTGTGCCACCCTTCCCCAATTCGGTTTATCCGTGTAATTCGCGGTTTTCACCAGATTGGAATTCGCGACCGCCAAACCGATCCGCCGCGCTTGTTGCTGGGTTTTTGCGCCTTGGACATTAACGGTAATCAACCGCTGGGCGCCTTCGCCATCTTTGACAATTTTCAAAGATAGATCCAAAGCTATCTGATATAAAGCCGCCCGGAACTCTTCATAATCTTTGCCTTTCGCGGCAATAATTTTATTGCCGGCCAGCCCGTTGGCTAAAACTACCACCATATCATTGGTGCTCGTGCAACCGTCCACCGTGATGCTGTTAAAAGTTTGTTCCGTAACTTCCTTTAAAACCAGGGAGAGCGATGGAGCGTCAATCGCCGCGTCAGTTGTGATAAACCCTAACATGGTGGCCATGTTGGGCGCGATCATGCCTGAACCTTTGGCGCATCCCGCGACCTTGACTTTTTTGCCGCCGATGATTGTTTCCACCGCGATCTCTTTAACAAACGTGTCGGTAGTCATAATCGCTTTCGCGGCTAAACTTTTTTTATCCTGGCCCAGACCTGAAACCAGAGCCGGCGCGCCGTCCGCGATTTTTTGAAAAGGCAGCGGTTTGCCGATGATTCCCGTCGAAGCCACGACCACTTCTTCTTTCTTCACGCCTAAAAGCTGGGCAACGATTTCCGCGGTCCGCGCCGCGTAAATCATGCCAAAATCGCCGGTAAAACAATTCGCGTTGCCGCTGTTGCAAACAATCGCCCGGGCTTTTTTAGCCCGTAAATGTTTTTGGCTCAAGACCAAAGGCGCGGCTTTCACGGAATTTTTCGTAAACACCGCGGACGCCACTGCCGGCACCTTACTGAAAATAAGCGCTAAATCCGGCTTGCCGGATTTTTTAATCCCGCACCACACGCCGTGGGATTGAAACCCCTGCGGCGCGGTCACTGTTCCTTTAATTATTTTCATAATAACCCCTCTTGTTCTCTGAAACCGCATAAAATATTCAGGTTTTGCACGGCTTGCCCAGCCGCGCCTTTCCCTAAATTATCGATCACGCTGGTGATGACTGCCAATTTGCGGTCAGCGCTCAGCGCCAGACCGATATCGCAATAATTAGTCATCACCACATTTTTCAATTCCGGCTGCGCGTCCAAAGCCATTATCCGCACAAACGGTTCAATTTTATAAAACCGTTTATACACCGTATGCAAGGCCTTGACGGAAATTTTATCCTTAAGCCGCACGTAAATCGTTTCTAAAATCCCCCGATTGATTGGCAAAAGATGCGGCACAAAATCCACCCGCACCCTGGATTGAGCCACTTTGGATAGATACAATTCAATCTCCGGCGAATGCTGATGCTCCAAAACTTTATAAGCTTTAAAATTCTCATTGACTTCGCAATAGGACAGTTCAAGCTTGGCTTTCCGTCCGGCCCCGGAAACCCCGGATTTCGCGTCAATGGTAATCGATTCAACTGCCGAGCCGTAAGCGCACAACATGGGCGACAAACCCAAAACCGCCGCGGTCGGATAACATCCCGGATTAGCGATCAGCTGCGCTTTTGCGATATCTACCCGGTAAATTTCCGGCAAACCGTAAACCGCTTTTTTTAAATTCACTGCGTCGGTATGCGGCTCGCCATACCATTTTTGATAAACCCGGGAGTCCCGTAACCGATAATCGCCGCTCAAATCAATAACCTTGCGGCCGGATTTAATCAATTGGGGTGTAATTTTTTTTGAAATCCCGTGCGGCACCGCTAAAAAAATCACGTCGCAAGACTCGATAGCCGCGGCCGCGTCGTATTTCGCGCAAACTAAATTGGTCCGGCCATTGAGCCGGGGCCAAATATCCGACAAAGTCCCGGTCGTCGAATCCGCGCCAACATAAGTTACCCGGACCTGGGGATGATTCAACAAAATCTCCAGAGCCGTTAACCCGGAATATCCGCTGATGCCTACTACCCCGACTTTGACCATGGGAAACCTCCGAAATAATGTTCAAATCTTAAAAGAAAAAACCTACCTCGTCAACGCTTTTATCACGGGAGGAGGTAGGTTTTTTAATTACCGCTGCTGTCTTTTAAATTAACGTTTAACCCATTGGAATTTCTTCCGCGCCCCCTTTTGACCAGGTTTTTTACGCTCTTTCATACGCGGATCGCGAGTTAACAATGTCGTTTTTCGCAAGGTCAACCGGTTATCCGGATCACACAACGACAAAGCCCGCGCTAACCCCAACCGCACCGCGCCGGCCTGACCGCTCGATCCGCCGCCGGTGACATTGGCTTGCACGTCGAACTTTCCTAATAAATTAGTCTTGGCTAAAGGCTCTAGAATCAAGATCCGATCGGTTTCCCGGGTAAAATAATTTTCAAAACCCCGTTGATTGATCACAATCTTTCCAGTTCCGGGTGTGATGTTGACCCGAGCGATCGATGTCTTTTTCCGGCCAGTAGCGCCATATTTTACGATTTCGACCATAACTCTCCTGTTAGGCTATCGCCAAAGCAACCGGCTTTTGCGCCTGATGCGGATGTTTATCACCCGCGTAAACTTTTAGTTTTCTTCTAACCTTATATCCCAACGGCCCGGAAGGAATCATGCGGTAAACTGCAAGTTCCATGACTTTTTCCGGACTCAATTTGAGCATATCTTTAAGCGGCACCCGTTTTTGCCCGCTGTGATAACCGGAATACCGTTGATAAACTTTATCCGTCAATTTATTCCCGGTAACCCGGATCTTTTCCGCATTGATAATCACCACGACATCGCCGTCATCCACGTGCGGAGTGTACGTCCGTTTATGCTTCCCGCGCAAAATTGTCGCGGCTTTCGTCGCGACCCGTCCGAGAATTTTATCTTGCGCGTCAATCAGGAAACACTTCGGCTGCGTCTCCCCGGCTTTTGTCATTACAGTTTTCTGTGCCATATTCACCGCCATAATTAGGTTACTGGTTGAAAGTGGCCGCTGTCCGGATTATCCTGCCGCCTGCAGCCTGCCCCATTTAACCTCTTCAATAATGAATCAAAAGTATAACAAAATTTTTTAGTTAGTCAATAAAATATTTTTTAGATGTCCAGCCAAATTAATAATGT
>JADFXQ010000097.1 GCA_015233495.1 Candidatus Omnitrophota bacterium
AAAAATGGATTATGGTGGAAGGCAGCCGCAAAGCATTGACTGACGCGCAAGCGGAACTGACAGCCGCGCAAGAGAAGGTTGATTTATTGCAGAAAAATAAGACGGCGGCGCGGTCAAAAGAAATGAAAGATGCACATAAAACTTTGGACGCGGCGCGGCAAAAATTGGGCGATATGCGGCAGTGGCAAGAGCGCGCGCTGGCCGACAGCTTTCAGATTGTGGACGCGGATTGGCAAAACACCGCGGCGAAGTTGAGCGATATGTTTTTGGCGGATTCGGCCAAAGAGTTTGGCAAAGAAATGGTCAACCAGATTTTCCGCCGGCACATTATGTTTGTTTTGGCGCAAATCATGCCGGAAGCGCGCGACTTGCTGGCGCAAAAAGCTCTGCCCGTGGTTGAGCAATTTGATTTCTCGACGGCGCGCAGTGTCGCGGATGTGCAAAAATTATATTTGGAGGTTTTGGCGAGATTACAGCCGGTAATTTTGAGTTTGCGCAATCAGCCAAATGGGATTCAGGATAAACCGCAATATCTTCTTAAGATCAAAGGCTTTTTGACTATTAAAAATGGCGAGAATAATGAAGCGCAGGAACGGTTTAAGATGCTGGGCCGGATTTTGAAAGGCGATACCGCTTCCGGATCAGGGCGCTCCAGTTTCTTGGGCGGGCTGTTGGATCAATTACAGATCGGAGTTAATAGCAATGGCCGCATCGGGATCACTGGTTTGGCGTTTAGTATCAGCAATAGCAAAGGCGGCGGTTTGATCAGCGTTCCGGCCGTGGATGATCAGGAAGCCAGAGCCGCGTTTTATCAATATTTGGACCGGATGCAAGAGGTGTTTAACGCGGCCTTGCAGAACCCCGGATTGACACTCGTCGAGGCGCAGGATATTAAGAACGAATTGGCAGTGATCGCGGCGGAACGCGGCCGTATGTTGAGAGAAGACAGCGCCAAACTACAACCGGTTTCCCGCCGGGAAAAAGCCGCGAAAACGCCCGCGGCTGAAGCAAAACCCGCGGCTGTCACGGTCAGCGGGTTTGGCAATGTTGATCAGGTTTTAAAGCGGTCGGTTGAAGTTTTGGAACCGCAAAGAAAAATGAGCCGCACGGTCAAGGCCGCTGCAGATCATTCCAAGGGACAAAGAAAAGCCGTGAAATTAGATCTGGGCGATATGTTGACCCGTCCGTGGAACTGGTGGGAGATTCCGTTTAGAGTCACGTATTTTGAAGAACGGGATTATGCCAAAGCGTATGAACGTAATCAGGCTTTGGCTTTGTATGTTGAAAAGACGACCGGCTTGGTGCAGGCACAGCAAGACTTGCGGATTTTAAGCGCGGCGCGGGAATTGCGTTTAACTCAAGACGCCACCACCCGAAAAAAGATTTTGGCATCCGTGATTCTGATGCTGCAATTGCCGAAAAATGACCAGACTACCGCGGATAATTTAGAGAAAGATTTTGCCCAGTGGGATATCCCGGCTTTGTCCGCCAAGATTCAGGAATTGGATAAACAGATCGCGGCTTTGCAATTGGCCTGGGTTGAACAGGCGCTGGATTTCACGCGCAAAGAACAAGCGTTTTACCGTGATTATAAAGGGCCGCGTGTGGTGAATATTCTCGGGTTTTTATTGCGGCCGATAGAAAAATTGCTCGGCGGCAAAGAAAAGAAACACGACAGCGCTTTTGCCGCGGTTGTGGCAGAGTTGGAACAAAATATCAAAGACTTTGAAGAACAGCAACGGCAATTGAAAGCGGAAAACGAAACGCCAGCCGCGGCTTTGAATGTCGGAGTTAAGCCGGGGCAAACACCGGCCGTTGACTCAGTCACATATACCAGCGGGACTTTTGCCGGCGGGGATTATGTGCGGGTGAACAATACCGCGGCACCCGATTCGTCCTTTGGGTCGCAATCGCGGCTGGGCTTTAACGGCAGTCAGACCAGCGCGCAGATGGAAACCCAGTTAGGCGCGGTGTCCGGCACAGCCGGCGTGTCCGTCGGAAATGGCAATGTATTGAGAAGCGATTTGAGTCTGCGGATGCCGTGGTCAACCGGTTTATCGACGAATGTGTATGTCGGCAGTAACGGACAATATCGTTTGAGCGGGACTGTGATGCCTTCCGGCATCGCGGGTAATTTGTTCTCCGGATGGATCAATGGGGATGACAAAATCACCGGCGGGATGAATGCGACAGTGCATGGACTTGGCGGTAATATTCAGGGCGGGTTTGACAGTTCAAGCCGCAACCTCAGCTATGACCGCACGATGGGCCGCAACCGGTTTGGGTTGAATTTGAATAACGGGTTTGGAGGCACAAGCATTGGCGGACATTGGGGCAATGAACACGGCACAATGACTGTAAGCAACATTGGTTCGCAGTATGGCATGACCGTGGCGGGGCAATATACGAACGGCCGCGACAGTTTGGCAGTGATCAGCGCGTCGCGTTTGTCTGTGGATTGGACGAGAACGCTCAATGGCAATGCGCGAGCCGGGTTCGGTTTTGGCGGTTATGAAGGGGCGCGGGCGTCTTGGGCGGATCGTAATTGGGGAGCGCAAGCGGCAGTCAGCGGTTTTAGTCTATCCAGGTATATGACCAACGGCGCGTGGGGAGCGAACTACGCGTTTAGCGGGGGATTACAGCTGAACGCGACGTCCGGGTTGGCGGATGCGACTTTCGGTCCGGGCCGATTGGTTGTTGGTTATAACCGCGCGCGGGTCGCGAACAGTATGGCGGCTGGCGCGGCTGCGCAACAGGTCCGGGTTGAAGCAGCGGCCGCGGCATATCGAACCAAGCAAATCGAAGAAGACTCCCGTAGGCAAGCGCGGCTCAGCCGGGCCGCGGATGTTAACGCCAATATTCATGAGATCGCAAACCCGTTGACGCGGGATGGTTCGGCATACACCAAATTTGTGAGTGATTATGCGCGCTATCCGCGCGCGATCGAATATTTTAACCGGATGCTGGCGCGCCAGGGTCTGGATACCAATGCCGTGCGTTCGGTCATCGCGCAAGCCGGCCAGGCCAACCCGCAGCAAACCCCGGAAGAGTTGGAAACCTTGCGCGTCTCGGTGCAGAGAGTGGCGCAAGCGTTTAATGCTGGTCCGGGACCGGCGATTGACAGTTGGGAATCGACGTTCGCGCGATATCAAAACGGGACTTACAGCGGGCAGAGAATGCAGTTTAATATGGCGGCATTCTTGCACAATGGGTCATTGCCTGCCGCCGAATTGGCGGAGGTTTTGGATTTATTAAGCCGGCCTTTGGTGAAGCAGGCGTTTAAAGCGCAATATCCGCAATTGTACAGCGGCGATGATTTCCAACGCGATGCGAACGGGAATTATACGGACGCGGTGTTGACTTTCGGCGAGAGTATCGCGCAGGCGATCGGCGCCGGCGCGACTTG
>JADFXQ010000098.1:0-2596 GCA_015233495.1 Candidatus Omnitrophota bacterium
TAGAAAGACCGCCATCCCGAACAACTTCTTCATAAACGCGTGCCGCAGAGCCGCGATATACGCCGCACCCTCGTCGGACAGGGAGAAAAGCATGCCAACAACTCCGCACGGTCCAAAGCTCACCACCGGCAGCAGGACATAAATATGTTTAAGGAGAACTAACGGAGTCAACACCGCGAGCCCGGCCACGTTCTTCGGCCAGCTCACATCCGCGAGCGGCTGATTAAACACCGCGGCCATCTGGCGCGCCATTTGCGGACGGAACATCTGGATCTGCGTAAACGCGAAACTGAGCGCTGCCGTAGACACCACGCTGGCGATGATCGCCAGGCTGGCAGGAATGTGCGACATAATCAATGACCAAGCGATGATCTGGATAACCCCGATCAAGATTCTTGATTTGATAAACGGCGTCAATTCCCGGACCAGCGGCGCCGCATTTACCATGCGCCGTCCGGCGAGCCAAGCCTTTACCGCAATCGCGGATTTTTCGTTGCGCTCCAAAATCCGGATAAACGCTGCCGCCAAAACCGCGTCATCCCGGATAAAATCTTTATATTGAACCAGCGGGAAAAGGATGCCTGATTCAATCGTCCGGCTGAACCATTCATATGCGGAAATAAACGCCACCCCGGCCAGACTCGGCACAAACAAGATAACTTGAGCCAGGGGCCGCCGCCGGATTCACCCGGCTTAACAACTTGTTGATCTCGCCGCGCGCATATTGGTACACGGCCGCGATCTCGCCGCGTTTTTGGTTTTCTTCAAACGCTGACCGGTTTGCTTCCGTGATCAAATCCCGCCACGCCCGTTTCAATGCGTTTGCCGGGTAAGCCGTGAAAATATAATTTTTCTCTGCTCTGGCCACAGCCACAACCGCGTCCTGGCTGAGTTCCCGGCGGCTGTCAAACTGTTGCATATTCCCGGTTGCCACTTTAACCGCGGCCCAAGAATTGGCCATCATCACCATGGTCGTCAACGCCGCCACCACATTGCCGCCAAAAAATCCCGCCAAAGTCGAAACCACCGCGCCGGTTACCGCCGCGCTCAACGCCACAATCCCGATGCCCAGCGCCAACCGGACAACCGGCCGCGCCCGGAAAGCCGCGCGCAATACCGGCCGGGAAACTAACACCACAATCCCGGAAATCCCCATCCCGACTAAAACCGGAACAAAAACCGTTTGCAGACCTGCCATAAGATTTACCGCTTTCAAAACCGCTGGCAACACCTTCAACATCCCCGCCCCAGCGGAGCCAAAAGCCTTCAAGGCTCCCGCCCCAACAACCGCCATCAAAACCAACACCACCGCGGCCTGAACCCGCACCGACACCGGACTCGCCGCCATAACTTGTTCCACTGCCGCGGCGAGAGCCTTGCCAAAATCAGTAAATGCCGCGCCTTGCGGTAAATCCTGTTTCACTTGCTGGATCAGGTCGTCGCGAATACCCAATCCCAAATCGATAAATTTATTGAAGGTTTCCGGATGGTTGACGCGCAAAGCCGCTTGACCAAAACTCTTGCTATAATACATTTGCATATGCCGGACCCGGGCCTGTTCCAAAACAACATACATATCGTGAGTATCCCCGTCCCGAAGGTCTTCAAAATCCCTTTCAATTGATCCTTCAGCTCTATCCTGTATTAGCGAGCGAATGTATTGCCGTTTCAGCAAAAATTCCCAAATCCGCTGCGCTTGGGCATAATCTGGAGAAAATTCAGTTTGCCGAACCAAACCCAAAGATGTCCGACGCGCCGTTTTAGTCTGTTGATAAAATCGATAAACCCAAGCCGCGTGATTTTGTACGGCTTCATCCAGCGCCAACCCGATTTGGGGGGCCCATTCTTCCACATTCACGGACGGCTTGATCCCGGTCAATTCTTCCCAACCTACGATACGTTGTCCATCGCGGCCTTCTTGCTCGTAAACAACCTTGGTCGTGTCATAGTCGTATAACAAAGAAGGCACCGCGATCGCCGCATATTCATCAGCGTTTAAACCCGCTTGCTCAGCCAAAAGACTCGCTTCCCACCGGCCATTTGATAACTTCCGGAATAAAAGCGGCTGCTCCGGATGTAAATGACCCAGCATAGCAACCCGCGCCTCCGGATATGTAGTAAACAAACCATCCAAATATTGACCGAATCTCCGGTCAATCAACCCGCCCTCATATCCGGCTGGAAAAACGTTGAAAGAAAACGAGTGCGCGTATACTGTTCCGATCGTCGGATAGCGCGCCGGATGCGTCACCAAAATGCCGCGGTTGCGGATCAAAATATGTTTAGGAAACGCGGCTTCAACATATCCGGTGAGCAAAGGAAGTTCATCGACCCTGTAATGACTGCCCAGAATAGCAAACAATCTGCCTAAAGGAGCTAAAAGCGCGATACGGCGCCATAAACCAAAACGGTTCTGCGCCGCGCCCTTTTTCCCTTTGCCGAATTCGCATAAAATATTTTCAATCCGGGCATCGTCTAACCCGATCATTTTCAAATAACGACCCAGCTCTTCATAAAACAGCTTCGGCTGATTTTGCGGCGTTACCAAAGCCGCAAACAACCTGTCTTTCCGCAAAGCCGCCAACAATCCTCTAAA
>JADFXQ010000098.1:2635-3348 GCA_015233495.1 Candidatus Omnitrophota bacterium
AAATCCCCGCAGAGGAATACCCGGCTCCAACCCAACAACCTTTGAGTAACTTCCTGGAATATGTGATGCGCCCCATGCAGATCTCCGACAAAAGACAACCGCTCGCCAGCCGGAACATCGACAAACAAAGTGGCGCCTTCGCGCGTCGCCCGGACAGCCGGATCCGCGGCGTGTAAAAAGCGCGGCTTTTTAAATGCGTCAATCATTTCCGTTCTGACACCTAAATTCAAACGGTTCACGATTTCAAAACAGGCATCCATTCTGGAAAGATAATCCCTCCCGGTCCGGGCCAGACGTTCCGCGAAAATCAGTAAAGCAAGAATTTTAATGGCCAAATCGCTTTCCGCGTCCGAATCCGCGTCGACGATTTTTCCCTACAAGATGCGGCATCAGAACCACCACGCCATGAACGTCCGTGGCGCTGGAATCATAATGCGGCAAGTTGAAAATCGGCAATTCATCCAAAAGTATATCCAATTGTTCCAAATCCAGCGTTTCTTCCGCGGACCGCGGCACAAATACCTGCCATTCCAAAAACATTTTCATTCTGGACTTGGTTCGGATCTCATCCACAACAACCGCCTCATCCGGGTTGTTGCCGACAGCGAATTGCGTTAACACGTCCACCAGACTCTCAAAGTTTTTATCGCCGATTTCCTCATGGAGCGTTGTCATGCGTCCTAAAAAGCGGAACAGTCTATTGATTTTTCCCC
>JADFXQ010000099.1 GCA_015233495.1 Candidatus Omnitrophota bacterium
CCGCAGTTGAGTTAACTGAGCGTCAGGGTTGGACAGGGATCCCGTGCGAGACTGCCGCGTGTTATAAATTCGGGGCATTGATCTTTACGGGGGAAATCCGCGCGGCGCGAAACGGCCGCCCGGGAGCCGGCGCGATTGAGTTGCGGCGTTCTTTTTTAGTCGAGCCCAACGCTTTGTATGCGCATCGCTCAATGGTGGAAGTGTTCAATTCGCCCGCTTACGATTATTGCGAAATTGAAATCCACGCGCCTTTTCATATACTCAACCCCGGGGATTATGGCGAACATCAGCAGGTGTGGTCGTTGACCGGTAAATAAAAAATAGCGGATGGAATGATCGTTCATGAAACAATATCGTTTGGCCTTTGTTTATCAGCGAGGCTCACGGGTCGCTTTGGGAGAGCGCTGCGCGGCCGTTTTGGCGGGTTGCGAACACATTAAGATCGACCATTATAATCTCGCGGAAATTCAGGATGTTTCCGGAAGATATGATTATTATCTGCGCTTGGATGACGGCGACTATTCCCTGAAGATGCCGGCGCGTTTGCGGCCGGCCGCGTGGTGGATTTCGGACACGCATCTTAAGCACTGCTATCAAAAAATCCGTGTCCAGGCCAGCGGATACGACGCGCTTTTTTTCGCGCAAAAGGACGCGCTGGGGCAAATCCATAAAGACACCGGCAAAACCGGTTATTGGCTTCCTTGGGCGGCGGATGACTGCCGCGGGGCGATAGATTTTTTGCCGGACGATCAGCGGCAGAGAGATGTGTGTTTTATCGGCACCAGCGGCAAGTTTAGTCTGCGTAAGGTGGTCTTAGAAACATTACAGAAGCATTATCCCAACGCGTATATCGGCCGGGCGGATTACACCCAATTGCCGCGATATTATTCTCAGTCGCGGATTGTGGTGAATTATCCCATCCGCAATGACGTGAACGCGCGTTTTTTTGAAGCAATGGCAGCCGGGGCAATGGTCTTGAGCAGTCGTGTGCAAGGCAACGGGATCGCGGAATTGTTTACGGAAGGCAAAGAGATCGCGTATTACGAAGATTGCGTGGATGATTTAAGGCGGCAATTGGATTATTATTTACGCAATGCCGACCAACGAATGGCTATCGCCCGCCGGGGATTTGACTTAGTCAACGGCCGGCACACCTATCGCCACCGCGTTCGGGAATTGTTGCGAACGCTGGGAATCGAGTCCGATCATGGCCTTTAAATTTTATTACCCGAAAATCGGCGCAGATTCCAAATTCGCGTTGTTCGCCAAGCCCTGGTTTTTCCGGTCCGGGCTGGAAGATTATTTTATTATCCGGATTTGCGGAATTTATTTTTGGTTTTATAAAAAAGCCTAAAGCAACGACGCTCACTTTTATCTCTTGACCCGCCGCCGTCAGCTGTCTGGTTATGGCGGCCGGGTTAAAGGGACAATATTTATTTATGAAACCAGATTCTTTTATCCTCGGGATTTCCGCGTTTTATCATGACAGCGCGGCCTGTCTGATCAAAAACGGCGAAATCATTGCGGCGGCGCAAGAAGAACGCTTTACCCGTAAAAAACACGATGACGCTTTTCCCAGCCACGCGGTCCGTTATTGCTTGGAGACGGCTGGGATAGCGGCTGCGGATTTGGCGTATGTCGCTTTTTACGACAAGCCGTTTTTAAAGTTCGAGCGTCTGCTCTTGACTTATTTGGCTTATGCCCCTTGGGGCCTGAAATCATTTTTAGCCAGTATGCCCGTTTGGTTAAAACAAAAACTTTATCTTAAAGATTTGATCTGCCGGGAACTTGGTTATGACAAAGAAATTGTTTTCCCGGAACATCATGAGTCGCACGCGGCTTCGGCTTTCTATCCTTCGCCGTTCACCGAGGCGGCCATTTTAACCATGGATGGGGTGGGGGAATGGGCCACGACGAGTTTCGGGGTCGGCAAAGGCAACAGCCTCGAACTTTTGGCGGATATCCGTTTTCCGCATTCGTTAGGTTTGCTTTATTCCGCGTTCACGTATTACGCGGGGTTTCGCGTCAATTCGGGAGAATATAAATTGATGGGGTTGGCGCCGTATGGCCGGCCGCGTTTTGTGGAGGCGATTAAAAAGGAATTGGTGGACATCAAACCGGACGGGTCTTTCAAATTGAACATGAAATATTTCAACTATTGCGTCGGGTTTACCATGATCAATTACCATTTTCACCAATTGTTTGGCGCGCCGCCGCGTCAACCCGAGACGCCGATCCGTCCGGTGGATATGGATGTGGCGCATTCTATTCAAAAGGTTACCGAAGAAATTATGGTAAAGATGGCCCGGCATGTGCAAGCGGTGACCGGGATGAAAAATCTTTGTTTGGCAGGCGGCGTGGCGTTGAACTGTGTCGGCAACGGTAAAATTTTGCAGTCAGGGATATTTGACCGGATTTGGATTCAACCTGCTTCCGGGGACGCGGGCGGCGCGCTGGGCGCCGCGTTATTCGCCTGGCACCGGTTTTTAAACCAGCCGCGGCAAGCGGATAATCAGCAGGACCGGCAGAAGGGCTCGTATTTGGGGCCGGCATAAGCTGACAAAGAAATTCAGGCGTTTTTGGATCAGGAAAAAATTCCTTATGCCTGCTTGGATGATGCCGGTCTTTGCCAACAGGTCGCGCAATATCTTGCCCAGGAAAAGGTGATCGGATTATGTTTGCACCGCATGGAATTCGGTCCCCGGGCTTTAGGCGCCCGCAGTATCATCGGGGACGCCCGCTCGACACGCATGCAATCCTTGATGAATCGTAAAATCAAACTTCGCGAATCATTCCGGCCTTTCGCGCCAACGGTGTTACGCGAAAAGGTTGGGGAATATTTTGAAATGGAAGGGGACAGCCCCTATATGCTTTTGGTGGCGCCGGTGCAGGAAAAGCAAATCAATCCCGCGTCCCGGGCCATGACCGCGGAGGGAATCGCCCAGTTGAAAATTGTCCGCTCTAAAATTCCCGCGGTCACGCATATCGACTATTCGGCGCGCGTTCAGACCATTACGCCGGAAAGTCATCCGTTGTATTATGGGATCATTGCCGAGTTTTACCGCGCGACGGGCTGTCCGGTGATCATCAACACGTCTTTTAACATCCGCGGCGAACCTATCGTCTGCACGCCGCAAGACGCGTATCGGTGTTTT
>JADFXQ010000009.1 GCA_015233495.1 Candidatus Omnitrophota bacterium
AATAAAGAAGGCATTGTCTTGCGTTTATCCCCAGCCATGAAAACTTTAGCCGGATTAGTGGATCCGGTTATTTTTGTGATCGAGAAAACCGTTAAATATATTATGGTTTTGATCAATCGCTTTTGGTCAAAGGATTCTTCAGATAAAGGGCCAGCCTTGCCGGAATTTAAAGCCGCCGTTTCTTTGGCCAGGGCTTCAAAACTATTGGGAGCCCGGGAAGAAAAAATCGTGCTTTCCGCTGCCGCTTTATCCACCCGACCGGTAAAAGATATTATTATTCCCCTAAAACAATCGTTAAAAATGTGAGCGGCAATATCAAGCAAAACAAGGCGATGATTTTCGCGGCAAACAGCGGCAGTCCGTACGTGGTTTGCAGCCAAGGACCAATCTTCCCTTCCACACCCACCCCGCCGGTTGCCGCAGCCAAGGCCCCGACCAGATTGATCCCCAGTTGCACAATAGCCAGACTGGCCTCCATGCGGTCTTTCATAAACACCGCTTCACTGGCGCCTTTTTTATTCTCGCCTAGTAAAACCGCGAGCCGCGGCCGGGAAATCGAAGCCAAGGCCATTTCATAAGCAGCCAGAAACGCGGTGACAACGATCATGAAAACAATGATGAGGAATTCCACAACCAGAATTAGCATAATTATTTTTTATTTTAAATCTGCGTTCTGTCACAAGTTTTAGCTTTTAATCTTCTTATATTTGGCTTTTCCAACGAGTTCTGATTTTTTATCTTGCCTCCCTGCCCATCGCTGGCAAATCCGCGCGCCCAAAGCTGATGAGAAATATATTTCGGGATCGTTCTGAGGCCGTTCTTACTTCTTTTTCCAGAAATAGGCCGAAGGCAGAGCCCGAAATATATTCCTCACCAGCCCGCGCGCTTTTAATCTGTCGCGATTACAACTACGCCGGCCGAGCTTCCCATATTCGCAATCCTTCTCAAAGCTTATTTCGCATAAAACTTTTAACAGAATCTTAATCTGCGATCACATCAATATCCGACCAGATCATGCTCCCGCTATTGCCTTATTATTGATATAAATATCAAGCGGGGTGACCCCGCAGAGGGCAGGACCCCGCCTGATATGCATATCAAATGAAACGCCACCTAAAGCAGGACCCGAGGCGATATTTACGTGACTAAATCTATATTTTTTTGCGCAATTTTGCGATGGCTTTTTCCCAACGCTCTTTTAAATCTGGACGCGCCATCCATTCCAGCACATATTGCGAAAACTCTTCCCCGGTCGCCCCATTATCCCGTCCCGTAATCAACACCCGGCGCTCAAACTGGCCGCACATATCCAAAGCCATATCCACCGCCGCGGCGCGCTCGGCGTATCCGATATGCCGCAAAAGCATAGCCGCGGCCTTGATCATCGAAGACGGATCCGCGAATTTTGCCCGTCCCTCCTGTACCATGCGCGGGGCGCTGCCATGAATCGCTTCAAACATCGCCCAGCGGATGCCGATATTCGCGCTTCCCGCTGTTCCGACTCCGCCTTGAATCTGCGCGGCTTCATCTGTAATAATATCCCCATAAAGATTGGGCAAAACCAACACTTGAAAATCCGCGCGCCGCTGAGGATCCAATAATTTGGCAGTCATAATATCAATATACCATTCATCCAAAACGATCCCGGGATATTCCTTAGCTATACGGGCCGCCACCCGTGAAAAGCGGCCATCTGTAGTCTTAACCACGTTGGATTTTGTCACCACTGTCACGCGTTGCAACTGATTTTTTTGGGCGTATTCAAACGCCATCCGGATAATCCTTTGCGAACCCTGTTCCGTAGTAATTTTAAAATCAACACTCAAATCCTCAGTGACATCAAAACCTTTTGATCCAACCGCGTATTCTCCTTCCGTGTTTTCCCGGAAAAAGCACCAATCAATCCCTTCTTGCGGAATGCGCACCGGACGCACATTAGCGAACAAATCCAAAGCCCGGCGCATAGCGACGTTCGCGCTTTCAATATTCGGCCAGCGCCGATCGCCGGCTTGCGGGGTGGTTGTCGGGCCTTTTAAAATCACCTGACAATCTTTCAGCTGGGATAATACCTCATCCGGAATCGCTTTATTTTCCTTAGCCCGATTTTCAATTGTCAGCCCTTTGATTTCCTGAAAAACCACCTGGCCTTGCTTCACGGCTTGACTTAAGGCGGCAACCAAAACATTTTTTGCCGCCTGGGAAATGCTTTCGCCAATCCCGTCTCCGCCGCAAATGCCAATGCGGATCGGACGTAAACCGGCATAATCCACTTTGTCCGCATTGGTTTTTAAAGTCTCTACCCGCGCGAGTTGTTCTTCTAAGATTTTTCCAAATTTTTCTTTGGCCTGTTCAATTTCGGTTTGCCGCATCGTTCACCTCTTTTTGCAGCGGGATATCAGCGCTTGCGATAACTCTCGCTGTCACCGCGGATGTAAAAAAACCGGGGATCCCCCGGTATCATAATAGGGGACAGCGCCCTATTTCGCTAATCAAAATTGATCCATTGTTTTGCGGCTGTCGAAATAGGGCGCTGTCTCCTATTAGCAAACAGTCATCTATCTACCTTACCGGCGGTCCAACAATTGTTTGAATTCTTCGCGGTTCTTGACGTGAATCATCGCGTCTTCATAGCTGATGAGATTATTGATAAAGAGGTCCTTTAAACACATATCCATGGTGTGCATACCATATTGCATACCGGTTTGAATAGAAGTGGGAATTTGCTCAATCGCTTGTTCCCGGATCAAATTGCGAATCGCGGATGTGGCAACCAAAACTTCGGTGGCTAAGACCCGTCCTTCACCGCCGGCCCGCGGGAGCAAAGTCTGGGAGACTACCCCTTGCAAACACGCCGACAACTGCAACCGCACCTGCTGCTGTTGATGCGGCGGAAAAACGTCAATAATCCGTTCGATGGTTTGCGCCGCGTCAGGAGTGTGCAGAGTCGCCAGAACCAAATGTCCGGTTTCCGCGGCGGTTAAAGCGGTGGAAATAGTTTCCAAATCCCGCAATTCCCCGACCACAATAACATCCGGGTCTTGCCGCAGACAACGCTTCAGCGCCTCCGCGAAAGAAAGCGTATCACTATAAACCTCGCGTTGCTTGATAACGGATTTTTTATTCGTATGCACATATTCAATCGGATCCTCAATGCAGGTAATCATGCAGGATTGATCATTGTTGATCAAATCGATCATCGCCGCCAAAGTGGTAGTTTTTCCCGATCCGGTCGGACCGGTGATCAAAACCAGCCCATTGGTTTTTTTCGCGAAATCCGTAACCGCCACAGGCAGTCCTAATTCATTGACCGAAGGGACATAGAGAGGAATTCTTCGAAAAGCGGCCTCAACCGCGCCGCGCTGGATATGCATATTTACCCGAAACCGGTCAATCCCCGGGACCGCCAGGGAAAAATCCAATTCGCGTTCCGCTTCAAATTTATGGATTTGTTCGTTGGAAAGCAACCCGTAAATAACTTCTTTTAAAGTCTCTTTCGTCAAAGGGGGCATTTGCAGAAAAACCAAACGGCCGTCGATGCGCATGATCGGCGGACAACGATCTGTCAAATGCAGGTCGGAGGCCTTATACTGAATCACCGATTTGAGCAGCTCTTTAAGATCCACGTCCCCTCCTTCATCCGAGATTGAAACGCGATACGTAAACGAATTTAGCTGTTGCGGGCTGCCCACTGCGTCAAGCGCCGCATCCCTTCCTCAATCCGCTCGACGGAAGCGGCAAAACTCAAACGCACAAAACCCGGAGCGCCAAAACTCTCTCCCGGAATCAATGCCACGCTGACCTCGTCCAAAATCCGTTTGGCTACCTGGGCGGAAGCGCCGAAGCGCGAAAAATCACAAAACAGATAAAAGGCGCCTTGCGGTAAAACATATTTTACCCCCGCGATTTTGTCCAAAGCCCGGGCCATCAGATCGCGGCGCCGTTGGAATTCCGCGCGGATTTTCACGAAGGTTTCTTCCGTTTCTTTCAAGGCCTCGACCGCGGCCTTTTGGCTGATCGAGCAGGGATTCGAAGTGGAATGGTCTTGATAATTTTTAATCAATTCCATAATATCTTTCGGGCCGGCGCAGTAACCTATCCGCCAACCCGTCATCGCCGAAGATTTGGATAAACCATTCACCGTGATGGTCAAATCATTAACCGGTTTGCCAAGGGAAGCTATCGACGTAAACGGCTCAGGAATATAAATAAATTTTTCATAAATTTCATCACTGATGATAAAAATATTATGGCGGACGCAAAGCGCGGCTAGCGGTTCCAGCTCCTGCTTGGCATAAAGCATACCCGTCGGATTGGACGGCGAATTCATGACTAAAATCTTGGTCCGCGGCGTGATCGCCTTTTCTAATTGCGCGGGGGTGATTTTAAAACCTGTCGCGGCCGTCGTAGGCAGAAACACATTGACGCCGCCGGCAATTTTAACCATTTCCGGATAACTTACCCAGTACGGAGCCGGGATCAACACCTCATCCCCGTCATCGACCAAAATTTGAATTATATTAAAAATAGAATGTTTGGCGCCGCAGGATACGGCGACTTGCGCCGGGGTGTATTTTAAGCCGTTGTCTTGTTCAAATTTGCGGCATATGGCTTCGCGGAGCTCAAGCGTGCCGACACTGGGCGTGTAGCGGGTGAACCCCGCGTTGATAGCGGCAATCGCCGCGCTGCGGATGTGCTCGGGCGTGTCAAAATCCGGCTCGCCCGCCGCGAAACTCACCACATCCACGCCTTGCGCTTTCAATTCATTAGCGCGGGCGGTGATCGCTAAAGTGGAAGAGCCTTCTACATCCTTGACTCGTCGATTGAACCGTATGAGTGGCATAAATGCACTTTGGAACAAACATTATAAAATAAAAAATGACAAATGACAAAATTCAAAGCACAAAATAAATCCAAATATCAAAATTTAAAGCACAAAACAACAAATTCCAAACTATGTGTTTTAGATTTTCAATTTTATATTTTAAATTTATTTTGAATTTTGAATTTTGTCATTTGTCATTGCTTTTACTCCGCAGTTTTGCGGTTGAACATTTTGCGAATATTGCTGAATTTTTTTCCGATATCCGCCTTGGTCTGCGGCGCTTCTTTTTCCCGCGGCGAATGCGTTTTTTTCGGGTCTTCCGCGGTTTTCTTCGCGTCTTTTTCTATCACTACCGCGTCGCTGACTTCCGAAGTTGCTACCGCTGTTTTTTTCGATTTCGGTTTAGCAACCATTACTTCTTTCTTTTCCGTCAATTCCAAATAAACCATTTGCGCCCCGTCACCGCGTCGCAAACCGCCTTTAATAATCCGGGTATATCCTCCCACCCGACTATGGAAACGCGGCGCGATTTCGCGAAACAAAGCGCTCACTAAAATATGGTCGCACAAAACAGCGAAAGCGCGGCGTTTGTCCGCCAATGTCCCTTTTTTCCCTAAGGTGATCAATTGATCAACCGTTTTACGGGCTTCTTTGGCTTTGGCCAATGTCGTCTCGATCCGTTCCCGCAGCAAAACCGACTTTGCCATGTCCCGCATTGTGGCCTTCCGATGGCTCGGTTGACGGTTTAATCGATTCCCCGCAATATTATGTCGCATGTTATTCCTTCTTCTTTAATTTTTTCGGATCAACTTTCATGCCCAAACTTAAACCCATCACTTTGAGCAATTCCGCAATCTCCGTGAGAGACTTCTTCCCGAAATTTCTTTGGCCCAAAAGATCGACTTCCGTCTTTTTTACCAGATCGGCAATGGTTTTGATATTGGCGTCTTTCAAACAATTAGCGCTGCGCACCGAAAGTTCCAATTCCGAAATCGGCAAACGTAATTTTTCATACAAGGCCTGTTCTTCCGAGGAAATTTCTTCTTCCTCTTCCTCTTCTTCCGGAAGCTGACCATAACTGACAAAAACGTCTAAATGCCGTTGTAAAATATTTGAGGCATAGAGCAAAGCTTCTTTCGGATTGATTCCTCCGTTGGTCCAGATTTCCAAGATCAACTTATCATAATCCGTTCTTTGCCCGACCCGAGTGTTCTCGACATTATAACTGATTTTGACAATCGGCGTAAAAATCGAATCAATCGCGATCATCCCAATCGGCAAACCTTCTTTTTTATTCAAATCCGCGGAAACATAGCCGCGGCCGCGGGCCACTTCCATTTCGATTTTTAAAGAAACGTCGCGGGTCAAGGTGGCGATGTGCAAATCCGGGTTTAAAATTTCCACGGTTTCATCGCAGATGATGTCCCCGGCCTTAATCTCCCCTTTTTTATCCGCTTTCACATAAATGGTCTTGGCGACTTTGGAATGGGAGCGGATCACCAATTGTTTGATGCTCAAAATAATATCCGCAACCGACTCAACAACGCCGGGCAGCGTGGAAAATTCATGCTCCGCGCCTTCGACTTTAATCGATGTTACAGCGCTGCCCTCAATCGAAGACAATAAGATCCGGCGCAGGGAATTTCCCAGCGTGACACCATAACCACGCTCGAAAGGCTCCGCAATGAAACGGCCGTATTTTTCATTATAGGTCGATTCATCGCATTCCAATTTTTTTGGCATTTGAAAATCGCGCCATTTAATTCCCATGTCGTTCCTCCTTGAATTATTTGGAATAAAGTTCAACGATCAACTGTTCATTGATCGGGAACTGCACATCTTCCCGCGTCGGCAACACCACAACTTTGGCTTTATAATGTTTGGGATCAATGTTCAGCCACCGCGCCCCGCTGCGGTCTTTCATTCTTTCGATATTCGTATCAATATATTTTTTCGATTTGTCCTTCACCTGCAGAGATATTTCATCGCCGACCTTGACGAGAAAAGAAGCAATGTTCACTTTGCGGTCATTGACCCGGACCCAGCCGTGCGAAACAATTTGGCGGGCCATCGGACGCGTTGTCGCGAATCCCATGCGGTAAATCGTGTTGTCCAAACGGCGTTCCAGCATTTGCAAAAGAACGTGACCGGTAATCCCCGGAGCGCTGGAAGCCTTTTCATAATAAAGGCGGAATTGTTTTTCCAAAATTCCGTAAATGCGCTTCACTTTTTGTTTTTCGCGCAGCTGAATACCGTAGTTCGATAATTTGCCGCGGCGATTTCCCCCATGCTGCCCGGGCGGGGTTGGCCGACGCTCGATGTCAAATTTCGGATTTCCAAAAAGATTGACGCCTTCTCTGCGGCACAAACGAAATCTTGGTCCAATGTATCTCGCCATGAAACTTTTCCTTTAATAGTTATAGTTTCCTACAATTTGTAATAAATATAATTCGCGTTTTAACTCCTAAACGCGCCGTTTCTTTCGGGAGCGACAACCATTATGCGGTAACGGCGTAATATCTTTGATCAGACTGATGGTTAACCCGCTGGCTTGAATCGCGCGGATAGCTGATTCCCGACCGGAACCTGGTCCATTAACCAAAACCTCTAAGGTTCTTAAACCCAAATCTTTGGCGCGCCGCGCCGCATCCCCAGCCGCAACCTGAGCGGCAAACGGGGTTGACTTCTTGGATCCCGTGAACCCAACCATGCCTGGAGTCGACCAGGTCAAGACATGACCCTGTTGATCGGCAATCGTAATGATGGTGTTATTAAACGAAGCTTGAATATGCGCGATACCCGCAGTAACGCCCTTCAACGCTTTCTTTTTTGCCTTTTCAACTTTTTTGACTACTGGTGCTTGTTTTGCCATAATCTTTAAAACCTCCCGTGATCAGCAAAGCTCTAAGAACCGTCCTGACCAATTCATTATTTCTTCTTAGCGCCAACACCCGAACGTCGTCCCTTGCGGGTCCGGGCGTTTGTCCGCGTTCGTTGTCCACGCACCGGCAGACCCCGGCGGTGCCGTAAACCGCGATAAGATCCGATTTCTTGCAGCCGGCGAATATTCTGACTCACTTCTCGCCGCAAATCCCCTTCCACGACATAATTCGCCTGAATAATACCGGTAATCCGCGCGACTTCTTCATCCGTCAAATCTTTTGCCCGGCGGTTCAAATCAATCTTCGCGTCATTGAGAATCTTGCGCGCTCGGAAAGGGCCGATACCAAATAAATATGGTAAAGCCGCCTCAACACGTTTTTCTTTCGGAATATCCACACCTAAAATTCTTGGCATACGATTAACCTTGTCGTTGTTTATGTTTCGGATTGCTGCAAATAACCCGGACGACGCCGCTGCGCCGCACAATTTTACAGCTGCTGCAAATTCTTTTAACTGAAGATTTAACTTTCATGTTATTTATTCCTGTAGGTAATCCGCCCCCGGGTCAAATCATAAGGTGAAAGTTCAACTTTGACCTTATCCCCGGGAAGAATACGGATAAAATTCATCCGGATTTTTCCGGATATATGCGCCAGAACCACATGCTTATTTTCCAGCTCCACCCGGAATAACGCGTTGGGTAAAGCCTCTTTAATTACCCCTTCAACTTCAATAAGATCTTCTCGAGCCATAAAAGTCACAAGACACATGACACATGACACAAGTCATGTCGTTTATGTTGTCAGTTACTCTATCTTGTCTGCCTAAGGTTCATCTATTAAAAAAGTTCTTAGAAAAATATTTTTCTAAGCCTATGTGTCTTGTGTCCTGTGCCTTTTATAACTTTGTCAATATCTCCGGTCCGTTCGGCGTAATCACAATCATATGTTCAAAATGCGCCGAAGGTTTGCCGTCTTTGGTGACGACCGTCCATCCGTCCTGCAAAATTTTTGTCTGCCATCCACCCGCGTTCACCATCGGTTCGACGCAAAACACCATGCCGCTTTTCAACTCGGGGCCGGAACCCGCTGTTCCATAATTGGGGATTTCCGGGTCTTCATGTAAAAATTTTCCGATCCCATGCCCGACAAAATCCCGGACTACGGAAAACCCGTGACTTTCCACCCACTGCTGAACCGCGGCAGAAATATCAAACAGCCGGTTATGTTCCTTCGCCTTTTCAATCCCCTTGAATAAGGCCTCCCGGGTCACATCCATCAGTTTCTGCGATCCCGGGGCGATAGCTCCGATACCGCGGCTAAAAGCCATATCCGCATAATAGCCTTGATAAACAATTCCCATATCCAAGCTGACTATATCTCCAGTCTGAATACGGCGTTGTTCATTCGGTATGCCATGCACCACTTCGTCATTGATCGAAATACACACATATCCGGGATAACCCCGGTACCCTTTGAACGCGGCTTTCACGCCTTGCTGCGCCATCAACTTCTGCGCCAGACGATCGACTTCCGCTGTAGTTTGACCCGATGTTAAAGAGCGTTTCAACTCGGCCGTCATTTGGGCGAGTATTTTTCCGGCGCGGCGCATAATATCAATTTCCGCCGGTGTTTTAATACTGATTCCCGCAGGGCTCATCAGGAAAACAATTTAAGCGCGGCCTTAACCACTTCCGTTGACTCCTGGTCCGCGTTGACCGTCACAAGTTTATTTTGCGCCCGGTAATATTCAATCATCGGCCGGGTCGTATCCAAAAAAACGTCCATGCGTTTCTTAATCGTCTCTTCATTATCATCCGTCCGCTGATATAACTCTCCGCCGCACGCGTCGCACACGCCCGCTTGCCGAGGCGGCATATTGGTAAGGTGAAAAACCGCTCCGCAGGCACGACACACCCGTCTTCCGGTCAAACGCTGCAAAACCACCGGCAGCGATGCTTCTAAATATAAAGCGATATCCACCGGCTGTTGGCGTTTGGTCATCATCGCGTCCAAGGCCTCAGCCTGCGCTTTATTCCGCGGAAAACCGTCGAGCATATATCCTTTGACGATATCGCTGGCCGCTAATTTATTTTCAATCAACTGGATCACCAAACTGTCGGGAACCAGCGTTCCCGCTTCGATAAATTTCTTCGCTTCCAAACCCAAGGGAGTTTTGTTCTTCAATTCTTCCCGCAACAAATCGCCGGTGGAGATATGCAGAACCCCTAATTTTGCCTTAATTGCCGTTGCTAAAGTGCCTTTGCCGGCCCCCGGCGCTCCCAACAAAATGATTCTCATCGGCGCCCCCTTAGATGTCCGGTTTTCATAAACCCATCATAATGCCGCATCAACAGATGGGATTCGATTTGTTTCATCGTATCAAGCATGACGCCAACCAGAATCAAAACCCCGGTTCCCCCAAAAAACGACGCGACCACATAGGGAACGCGAAACGACGCCATGATCGCATCCGGCATAACCGCGATCGCGCAGATAAACGAAGCCCCCGCGAGCGTCAAGCGGGTCATGACAAAATCCAAATATTCGGCGGTATTCGAACCCGGACGCACCCCGGGAATAAATCCCCCGTGTTTCTTCATATTTTCCGCGACATCAACGGGGTTAAAAACAATCGCCGTATAAAAATAACAGAAAAAGAAAATTAACGTGCCGTAAATAACATAATACGCCCAGTGCCCTCGTTGAATAAACGCCGCTGCCGACTGCAAGGGATGAAACGGGACAAAGCTGGCAATGGTCGCGGGAAACAAAATGATCGATTGCGCAAAAATAATCGCGATAACTCCCGCGGTATCCACCTTCAAAGGAATATAAGTGTTTTGCCCGCCATAAACCTTGCGCCCGACAACGCGGCGGGCATACTGTACGGGTATCCGACGCTGAGCTTGAGTAATCAAGGTCACTAAAAAAATAACCGAAACCAAAAAAACGCACATGATCACCAAAGTCAACGGTTGGATCTGCGCGCCTCCCGCGCCGCCGCTGGCGGTCAACAATTTTCCCAATGTGCGCAAAGCGGTCGGAAACGCGTCAATAATACCGGCGGTAATGATTAAGGAAATTCCGTTGCCAATCCCTTTTTCCTGAATCTGCTCTCCCAGCCACATTAGCAAAAGCGTTCCGGAAGACAGCGTCAAAATCGTGATCAACCGAAACCCCCAGCCCGGATTATTTACCACCTGCATTCCCTGGAACGCCTGCGGACTTTCCAGCCAAAGAGCGATAAAAAACGACTGAACCAAAGCCAGTCCTAAAGTGCCATAACGCGTATACTGATTTATCTTGCGGTAACCCGCCTGACCTTCTTTGGATAATTTCTCCAAAGCCGGTATCACAGCTGTCAAAAGCTGTAAGATGATCGAACTCGATATATACGGCATAATTCCGAGCGCGAAGACCGTCATCTTCTGCAGCGCCCCGCCGGAAAACATATTCATAATCCCGAAAATGTTGCCGCCTTGCGCGGAATTCAAACGGCTGAAAAACTCCGCTAACACCGCCCCGTTGATTCCCGGCGTCGGGATATAACAACCCAAGCGAAATACAGCAATCATCCCCAGCGTGAAAAGGATCTTCTTTTTCAGCTCGGGAATCTTAAAACAATTAGCGAACGAAGCAATCATGCGGTGTTTTACGGATCAAACCGTTATATTTATTGCTTCTCTTAAATTTTGAATTTGTAAGTAAGGCTAAAAGTAATTTTAGCCTTACTTACAAATTCAAAATTTCAAAGAACCTGTTTATTTACCCGCGGAAGATTCGTTTTTAACTTCTTCGACTTTACCGCCTGCTTTTAATATTTTATCCTTAGCCGCTTGCGAAATATGCTGCGCTTGCACCGTTAAAGGCTTCGTCAAAATGCCGGTGCCGAGAATTTTAAACGGCTGATTATAACCATGAATCATGCGGGCGGCGCGCAAAGACGCGGCGTTCACCACGCTGCCTTTACCGAAATGTTCTAAACGTCCCACATTGATCGGTTGATAATAGTTGGGATTCGGCTTGCGAAATCCCATCTTAGGCAAACGCCGAATCAAATGCATTTGGCCGCCTTCGAGTTGCAACAACGGCCCTTTACCGGAACGCGTCAATTGTCCGTCTTCGCCACGACCCGAAGTTTTTCCATGTCCCGACCCGCGGCCGCGTCCGACTATTTTTCTTCTTTTTCTGGAGCCCCGAGGGGACGATAGCGCATGCAATTCCATAAATGGATTAAGACTCCCTCTGCTGGGTTTCTGGGATTGGAGTTGTTTTGACACTCTTTAACCGTTTCAATCCGTCCAAGGTCGCCTTCACAACATTGATCGGATTATTCGACCGGTGGCATTTCGAAAGAATATTGCGAATCCCGGCGCCGTCGCAAACTGCGCGCACCGGTCCCGCGGCAATAACACCCGTACCGTCGCCGGCCGGTTTGAGTAAAACCCGCGAAGCCCCGCAGCGGCCGATGATTTCATGCGGAATCGTTGTCCCGCGCAATGCCACGACCATCAAATTACGTTTGGCCACGCCCATGGATTTTCGAATCGCGATCGCCACTTCCGCGGCTTTTTCCAAAGCAAATCCGACGCGGCCTTTGCCATCGCCAACCACCACCAACGCGCTAAACGCCAATTTCTTTCCGCCTTTGGTGACCTTGGTCACGCGATTGATCGCGATAACCTGTTCGATAAATTCCGGCTCATCGGGTTTTTTATGCCCGCCCGCTCCCGCCTCGTCATCACCTTCACCCGGACGGCCGCGTCGTGATCCGCGGCGACGCGTGCCTTTTACCGCGCCTTTTCCGTCGTCTTTGATCACTTCATCGGAAGAAACACTGCGTTTCTTGGTTTTATCTAATTTATCGTCATTCAGTTTCGTCATAATTAAAACTCCAATCCTGCTTTACGAGCGGCCTCGGCAAACGCCTTGACCCGGCCATGATACAGATATCCGCCGCGGTCGAAACTGACTTTTTTTATGCCTTTTTTCAAAGCAGCCTGGCCGAATAATTCTCCAAACTGAGCCGCCGACGCGACATTCCCGCCCTTCGGAGATATCCCGCGAAAATCTTTCGCTAAAGTCGACATACCAAAAATCACTTGCTGCGTGCCGTCATCCACGACCTGAGCGGACAAATTTTTCAAACTCCGCGCTAAGCATAAGCGGGGACGGTCGGCGGTGCCGGTAATCCGTTTCCGGATGCGAATATGCCGCGCTTCTCTTTGCAGTTGTTTCTCTAATGTCTTGGCCACGATGAACCCTCTTATTTTGTAACGGATTTCCCTTGTTTCCGACGCACAACCTGCCCAACATACCGGATCCCTTTGCCCTTATACGGCTCCACTTTTTTCAAAGCGCGGATCGTCGCGGCGATTTGTCCGACGCGGACTTTATCCGCGCCTTCCAAAATAATACTCGTTTGAGTCGGGACAGACACTTTAACATCTTTGGGAATTTCAAATTCTACCGGATGACTAAAACCAAGATTGAAAACTACCTTGGCGCCTTGAACCTGCGCCCGAAACCCCAGACCTTGGATTTCCAAATCTTTTTTATGTCCCGTCGTCACGCCTTGCAGCATTCCGACGATGCGCGACCGAATCGTTCCGTGATTAGTCCGGTCTTGTTTCAAGTCCGACCGGCGGGTCACGATCAAATCTTGGCCGTTTTGTTTAACTTCAATACCGAAAGGAATCCCTAGTTCCAATTTCCCTTTTGGCCCTTCCACCGATATTTTATTCGCCTGTACGGCAGCTTTCGCTCCCGCGGGAATTGTGATTGGTTTTTTTCCTATTCTGGACATCGCGGATTTCTTTCTTTTCAGCGGTTTACCAAATCTGACACAAAACCTCGCCGCCCACATTCGCCTGCCGCGCCTGACGATCGGTCATGACGCCTTTGGACGTTGAAACAACGGCAGTGCCTAATCCGTTCAAAACTTTAGGCAGTTCTCCGGCGGGCGCGTAAATTCGCAACCCCGGTTTTGACACAACTTCCAAACCCATCACCGCAGATTTGCGGCCTTCATATTTAAGATAAATTTTATACGTGCCTTGCGTGTTCGTTTTCATCAAACGAAAGTCCGCGATATATCCGTCCGTTTTAAAAATCTCCAAAATTTTGCCAAAAATTTTGGAAGCCGGAACGTCGACCGATTCCTTACGGGCTTGGATCGCGTTACGGACACGCGTTAAAAAATCACTCATCGGATCATTCATTGCCATACGTTAAACCCCTTTACCAACTGGCCTTTTTCACGCCGGGAATTTCGCCCCGCCAGGCCAATTCACGAAAACAGATACGACACAAACCGAAACGGCGGTAATAGCCCTTCGGGCGTCCGCAGATCTGGCAGCGATGATACGCCCGCGTCGAAAACTTCGGTTCTAATTTACATTTGTTAATTAACGCTTTTCTGGCCATATTTTTTCTCGGATTATTTTTTGGTGAACGGCATTCCTAAAAGACTCAAAACTTCCATATTTGTTTCTTTGGTTCCGCCGCTGAACACATAAGTAATGTCCATGCCCTGAATATGGACAATTCTACCCGGATCAATCTCCGGAAAAATCGCTTGGTCGGTAATCCCCATGGAATAATTCCCGGCTTTATCAAAACTCTTGCGCGAAACGCCGTTGAAGTCACGGATCCGCGGCAAACACACATGAAATAACCGGTCCATGAATTCATACATCCGGGCTTTGCGCAACGTCACCTTGCAGCCAATGGGCACGCCTTCCCGCAATTTGAAATTGGAAATCGCTTTTTTAGCCCGCGTCACTACGGGTTTTTGGCCGGTGATGAGCGTCATATCATTAACGGCGCTGTCAAGGATTTTCATATCCGACAAGGCCTCGCCCACTCCCATATTGATGACAATTTTTTCGATATGGGGAACCGCAAGTTTATTCTTAATCCCGAATTTTTCTTGAATTTTAGGAATTACTTCTTCTTGGTATTTTTTATGCAATCTTGCCATGATTTAAATCGCCTCTGAACTTTTTTTACTTATCCGGATTTTTGTCCCATCCGCTAAAATCTGGGTGCCAAAACGCGTCGGTTTATTTAATTTTTTATCCATAAGCATCACGTTGGAAATATGGATCGGCCTTTCAATTTGATTAAACCCGCCGTTCGGATTTTGCTGGGTTTTCCGAACCGCCTTTTTCACCACATTGATCCCTTCAATTACCAGACGGTTTTCTTCCCGTAAAATGCCAATAACCTTCCCCGACTTTCCTTTATCTTTTCCGGCGATCACTACCACCACGTCATTTTTTTTAATCCCTAACATGTCAAACCACCTCAGGAGCTAATGATACAATTTTCATATAATCCATATTGCGCAACTCGCGCGCTACCGGCCCGAAAACCCGCGTCCCTCTGGGATTTCCGGCATCGTCAACAATCACCAGCGCGTTGCTGTCAAACCGCACATACGTGCCATCGGTCCTTTTAATCGGCGCCTTGGTCCGGACAATTATCCCTTTGGCTTTTTGACCTTTTTTAATCGCGCCTTCGGGAGCGGATTCTTTGATATTCACGCGCACAATATCCCCAATCCGAGCGCAAAAACGTCCCTTGGCATTGAGTACGCCGATGAGGGATGCCTTGCGAGCGCCGGTATTATCGGCAACGGTTAAAATAGATTTTAAATAAATCATTATTCCGCCTTTTTCAAAATATGCACGATCATCCAGCGTTTATCTTTGGAAAGCGGACGGGTTTCCATAATCCGGACCATATCCCCCGCTTTGGCTTCATTTTTTTCGTCATGCGCTTTATATTTTGTCGAACGCCGCACAATCTTGTTGTATTTGGCGTGTTTAGTCGCCCAACGAATTTGCACCACGCGCGTCTTATCCATCTTGTCGCTCACCACAGTGCCTTCCAAAAATTTTCGGCGATTTGTGCGGGTTGTGTTTGTCTCAATCATGCTTTAAATCTCTTTCTTTGATAATCGTCTGAACCCGGGCGATATCACGGCGTAAATGTCCGAACCGGGAAGGTTTTTCCACGTTTCCCAATTTTCGCTGGTAATTCAACGCGAATAAATCCTTTTTAAACTCAACTTCTTTTTTTTCCAACTCTTCGGAAGATAATAGTCTCAAATCTTTGATCTTCATAGAATATTGTTCCCTTTATGCCGTGTTGCGGGTAACAAATTTTGTTTTAATCGGCAGTTTAAACGCCACCAAACGCAAAATCTGTTTCGCGAAATCTTCCGGCACTCCGCCGAGTTCCATAATCACTTTGCCGCGTTTGACCACAGCTACCCAATGATCCAAATCCCCTTTGCCTTTACCCATGCGCGTTTCCGCCGGTTTTTTGGTCACCGGTTTGCTCGGAAATATATTCATCCACATTTTTCCCGCGCCCTTCATTTTCCGCGCGATCACCAATCGAGAAGCTTCCATGTGATTGCCGCGAATCAGGCCGTTATCCAAAGCTTTCAATCCGTATTCGCCAAAATGCAATTCATTCCCTAAGGTGGCGATACCGCGCGTCTTGCCTTTCTGCGCTTTACGAAACTTGACTTTACGTGGCATTAATAACATAACTAACTCCGGCTCTTTTCCGAAGAATCCGATTCGATATTAAATTTTTTCAGCGGCAACTGTTCTTTTTTTCTGTTGGGCGGCTTCCCGATTAACAACCTGAATGATCTCGCCTTTATTCACCCAAACCTTGATCCCGATCACGCCATAAGTAGTATGCGCTTCGGCAAAACCATAGTCGATTTTGGCCCTTAAAGTTTGCAAGGGCAATTTGCCTTCTTGATATTTTTCCGTGCGCGCCATTTCCACGCCGTTCAAACGTCCGGAACAGCGGATCTTGATTCCTTTAACCTCTCCCGAATTCATCGCGTTATCGATCGAACGCTTCATGGCCCGGCGAAAAGCCACGCGCTTTTCCAATTGGAAAGCCACATTCTGAGCGATCAGTTGGGCTTCCGTGTTCGGATTTTTAATTTCCCGCGGATCAATCGCGATTTCTTTGGTGGTAATCTTGCCCAATTCCTGACGCAGCTTGTCAATATCCGCTCCACGCCGGCCGATAATCACTCCCGGCCGAGCCGTATAAATAATCACTTTGATTTTGTCCGCCAAACGCTCGATCACCACTTTCGCGACCGCCGCCTGTAAAAACTTTTTCTGAATGTACTGACGAATTTTATAGTCTTCGCCAACCCCGTTTTTGATCTGGTTCTTGTCGACATACCAAAGACTGCGCCAATCTTCAATATAACCAATACGTAACGCTAACGGATTTACTTTCTGCCCCACGGAATGACCCCTTATTTCGATTTTGTGATTAAATCCAATTGTATAGTCAAATGCGTCGTACGTTTTAATATCGGCATCGCCCGGCCAAACGACCCGGCGCGAAACCGTTTCCACGCGGGACCCTTATCCGCGGTAATTTTAGAAATATAAAGCTGATCTTCGTTCAAACCTTTTTGCTTGGCATTGCTGACCGCGGATTTCAAAACCTTGGAAATCATCCCGGTAGCGCCTTTGTTCAATTGGTCTAAGATCGCGACCGAAAGCGCCACTTTTTTTCCGCGGATCAAGTCAATAATTTGCCGCACCTTTGTCGACGAAGATCTTACAAACTTTATCTTAGCTTCCGCAATCATATTTTCCTAACCTATATCGAGTGTCCTGTGTCCTATATCCTGTGTCTTGTGTCCTAGTTAAGTCTTCTGCGGCGCTTTCTTGGCCTTTACCCCGCCGTGCGCTTTAAATATCCGAGTCGGCGCGAACTCGCCCAATTTATGGCCAACCATGTTTTCCGTGATAAAAACCGGCACGTGCTTTTTCCCGTCATGAATCGCGAAAGAAAATCCCACAAATTCCGGGGTGACCGTGGACCGGCGCGACCAAGTTTTAATCGGTTGCTTCTGACCCGATTTCACCATGGCCTCGAATTTCTTGATTAGGGTTGGCTCTACGTACGGGCCTTTTTTCAGTGAACGCGACATATTATGACTTTGCCCCTCTTTTTCTAACAATAAACCGGTTGGAATATTTCCGTTTTTTCCGGGTTTTATATCCTTTAGTCGGCATACCCCAAGGGGTAACCGGATGCGGATTGCCTTGCGGCGATTTGCCTTCCCCGCCGCCGTGAGGATGATCCACGGGATTCATAACCACGCCGCGCACATTTCCCTTGCGGCCCTTCCAACGCATCCGTCCCGCTTTGCCATAAGATTGGCTGTCATGCTCCACGTTGCCAATTTGTCCAACCACACAACGACACATAACCGGGACCTTACGGACTTCACTCGACGGCATACGCACAAACGCGAAATCGCTTTCTTTGGCCATCAACTGGGCGGACGTTCCGGCAGACCGGACAATTTTCGCGCCTTTGCCGGGCCGTAATTCGATATTGTGAATCGCGGTTCCCAGCGGAACTTTTGCTAAAGGCATACAATTACCCGGTTTAAAATCAATATCCTTTTCAACTGTGCTTTCCACCACATCGCCGGTTTTCAACTCCAACGGAGCGATAATATAAGATTTTTGTCCGTCCGGGTATTGAATCAAAGCGATACGCGCCGTGCGGTTCGGGTCATATTCGATCCCCAAGACTTCCGCTTTTTCATTCAACCGACTGCGAGTAAAATCGACCAACCGGTACATACGTTTATGTCCGCCGCTGCGATAACGCGCGGTCACCCGGCCGTATGAATTCCGCCCGCCGGTTCGCTTTTTAGGAACGAGCAATGATTTTTCCGGATAGGATTTTGTGATTTCCGCGAAATCGCACAAAATCGTGTGCCGTAATGGATTGGTTGTTGGTTTAAAACGTTTTAAGCCCACCTCAACTCACCTCAATTTTCTGACCCTCACGCAGAGTCACGATCGCTTTTTTCCAATCCGGCGTGCGGCCTAAATGTTGACGGACGCGTTTCCTTTTCCCATGCAGCACAGCGGTATTAACCGATAAGACTTTAACCTTATAAATTTCTTCCACCGCCTTGCGGATTTCAATCTTGTTCGCGTTTTTCGCAACCTCGAAAAGATATTGCCGGCTTTTTTCCAAATCCGTGCCTTTTTCAGTGCGGACCAAAGTTTTAATGATGTCGTAACACGTTATCACTTTTTCACCCTATCTAAAATTTTATTCAACGCTGGTCTGGTGACCAATATTTTTTTATGGAGTAAAACATCGTGCGCATTCACGTCCTGCGGACGCACCACGGTCAATGACCGAATGTTACGCGCTGCCAGTTCAATATTAGCTTCTGTTTTATCGATGATTACCAAAATTTTTCCGGTTAAACCCAAAGCCTTAAGAACTTGCGCGAATTCCTTGGTCTTTTGCATCGCGTTGAAATCCGCGATACAACTTAAATTTCCGGCGATATTTTTGGCGTTCAAACTTTCACGTAAAGCCGCCAAGCGTATCTTTTGCGGAACCGAATACCGATATTCCCGCGGATGCGGCCCCCAGACAACGCCGCCCTTTGTCCATAACGGCGACCGGGTCGAACCTTGCCGCGCCCGGCCGGTGCCTTTTTGCTTAAAAGGTTTTTTATTCCCGCCGGATACTTCCCCGCGCATTTTTGTGTCATGCGTGCCTTGCCTTTGGCAGGCCTGATACATCACCACCGCTTGATGAATCACGTCGGTATTGACTTTGGGGCCAAAAATATCTTCCGGGACTTCGATCCCTTCTTTTTTCTGCCCTTTAATGTCATATACATCAATTTGAGCCACAATAATCCTCTTTGGTTGACTACTTCTTCCCCGCCGGTTTAACCTGGGCTTTGGCCGCTTTTTTGCTCTGCTTCATCGGGTTCACTTTATGTTGCACAACCGCGCGTTTTTCATCCAAAGATTTGAATGCCTTTTTCCGAGAACGCAGAATCGTTAGCAAACCATTTTTGGCTCCGGGAACCGCGCCGCGGACCATAATTAAATTTTGATCCGCGTCAACCCCCACCACCCGCAAACCCTGAATTGTCTTATTGTCACTTCCCATATGCCCGGGCATATTCCAACCTTTAATCGTCCGCCCCGGAAAGGTGCTGGCGCCGATCGAACCAACCCGCCGATGATGCATAGAACCATGCGATGCCGGACCGCCGCTCCAACCCCAACGTTTCATCCCGCCTTGAAAACCTTTGCCAATCGAGACGCCGGAAACATCCACAAAATCACCCGGCTTAAAAAAATCGGCTTTGATTTCCTGGCCGACTTGATAGCCTTCATTATTCGTGGAATCCATTTCCCGGATATATTTTTTCGGGGATAAACCCAATTTTTTATAATATCCGGCCGTCGGCTTATTTACTTTGGATTCCTTGATCCCTTCAAACCCCAATTGGACTTTTTTAGGATTATCCTTGACTGCCAGGACAGTGCAGGGCCCGGCTTCGATGATACTTACGGACATCTGATTGCCGTCTTTATCAAAAATCTGGGTCATGCCTAATTTTTTTCCGATTAAACCAGTAATCATATATTTCGTCCAACCTTAGGATTGCTTAATTTCAACGTCAACCCCGGCCGGAAGATTTAACTTCCGCAGGGATTCAACAGTTTTGGCAGTGGGTTCCAGCAAATCGATCAGCCGTTTATGCGTGGCTAACTGAAATTGTTCCCGGGATTTCTTGTCAATAACCGGGGAACGCAACACCGTGTAAAGCTCTTTTTTCGTCGGTAACGGTACCGGGCCGCATACTTTCGCCCCGGTGCGGATCGCCGTGTCAACGATTTCTTGGGCCGACTGATCTATCAATCGGTGGTCATAGGCCTTAAGTTTGATTCTAATCTTCTGCATACCTGTCTCTTTTATGTGCCCCATCCCGTTTTGTTCGGGGGCTGTTGCGAAACCCTTTACGAATTCGTCGCAAAACTGAGTTTCGCGACAAGTCTTTTACGCGACCACTTCATGGATAACGCCCGCGCCGACCGTACGGCCGCCTTCGCGAATCGCGAAACGCAGTTCTTTATCCATAGCCACCGGCTGAATCAATTCGACTTCCATTTCCACGTTGTCACCCGGCATACACATTTCCACGCCCGCCGGAAGTTTTGCCGTGCCCGTAACGTCCGTTGTCCGAAAATAAAACTGCGGTCTGTATCCGGTGAAGAACGGAGTATGCCGCCCGCCTTCTTCTTTCGTCAAAATATAAGACTTGGCTTTAAATTTGGTGTGCGGCTGGATCGATCCGGCAGCAGCCAAAACCTGACCGCGTTGAATATCTTCTTTATTAACGCCGCGCAACAATAAGCCGACATTGTCGCCCGCTTGTCCTTCATCCATTTCCTTGCGAAACATTTCCACACCCGTCACAACGGTCTTGGTAATTTCTTTTTTCATGCCCACGAGTTCGATTTCTTCGCCGACCTTGACCCGTCCGCGTTCAATACGACCCGTAGCGACAGTCCCGCGGCCGGAGATGGTAAATACGTCTTCAACCGCCATCAAAAACGGTTTATCCAGTTCCCTTTTGGGTTCCGGGATAAAATCATCGACCGCTTGCATTAAATCCACAATCGGTTTCGCGAGAACCGGGTCTGTCGGATTTTCCAACGCTTTGAGCGCGCTGCCGCGAATGATCGGGGTTTTATCGCCGTCGAAATTATACTTGGAAAGCAATTCACGAATTTCCATTTCCACCAGGTCCAACAATTCCGCGTCATCCACCATATCGCATTTATTCATAAAGACCACGATCGACGGGACGTTCACCTGACGAGCTAAAAGAATATGCTCTTTAGTTTGCGGCATCGCGCCATCCGCGGCAGAAACCACGAGGATTGCGCCGTCCATCTGTGCCGCGCCGGTAATCATGTTCTTAATATAATCCGCGTGGCCCGGGCAATCGATGTGGGCATAATGGCGTTTCTCAGTCTGATATTCAATATGCGAAATATTGATTGTGACGCCGCGCGCCTTTTCTTCCGGAGCGTTATCGATCGAATCATACGGACGTTCTTGAGCCAGCCCTTTTTTTGCTAAAACCATGGTGATCGCCGCGGAGAGAGTCGTCTTTCCGTGATCGACGTGACCGATGGTGCCGATGTTCATGTGTGGTTTATTACGGACAAATTTTTCTTTAGCCATAATATTCTCCTTGTTTTTAGGGAGCAGTTCTGTTTTTAAATGCTAAACCCTAATTCCTCATTCCTAAAATCAACGACCATGTTTACGATTCAAATATTCCTGCCGCGCGCCGATGATCTTATCCGCTATATATTGCGGAACCTGCTCATAATGAGAAGGTTCCATTGAAAAAGAAGCGCGGCCCTGTGACAACGAGCGTACCGCGTTTACATAATTAAACATTTCCGCCAGCGGCACGTTGCAACGCGCGATCTTCAAATTCGCCCGAGTGCCTAAACTAACAATCTGCGCCCGGCGCTGGTTCAGATCGCCCATCACGGAACTCATGTACTCTTCCGGTGACGTAACTTCCAAATCCATGATCGGCTCTAGAAAAACCGATTTGCCTTTAACCAACGCGTCGCGTAAAGCGATTTTGGCCGCCAGTTGAAACGCGAGTTCACTGGAGTCCACATCGTGATACGAACCATCCACTAACGTGACGATGACGTCGACCACCGGATACCCTGCCAAAACGCCCGACAGGCAACCATCATTAATCCCGCGTTCCACCGAACCGATATATTCGCGGGGAATCACGCCGCCCCGGATTTTGTCGATAAAAATATTGCCCTTGCCGCTTTCCGAATTGCGTTCGATATCAATAACCACGTGACCATATTGACCACGCCCGCCGGATTGGGCAATGTGTTTTCCGACAACGCCGGTGACTTTCTGCACAATCGTTTCTTTATATGCCACTTCCGGACGGCCCACCGTGGTTTCCAAATTATGTTCCCGGCGCATCCGGTCAACAATGATTTCTAAGTGCAACTCTCCCATCCCTTTGATAATCGTCTGGGCCGTCTCATGATCATAATCAACACGCAGCGAAGGATCTTCATCCAAAAATTTACGGATCACCAGCCCCATTTTATCATTATCCGCTTTGGTTTTGGGTTCCAGCGACATCGAAACCACCGGCTCCGGGATCCGCATATTTTCCAGAACAAATTTCTGCTCCGTACTGCACAATGTATGGCCGGTCTTCGACTCTTTTAAACCCACTAAAGCGACAATATCTCCAGCGGAAGCCTTGGCAATAATTTCCTGTTTGTTGGCGTGCATCAAAACGATTTTGGCAATGCGTTCTTTCGATTTCACCGATGAATTCAAAACCTGTTCACCCTGCGAAATAGTCCCCGAGTAAATCCGGGTGTAAAATAATTTTCCGACATAAGGATCGGACATGATCTTGAAAACCAAAGCGGTTAACGGGGCTTTCGGATCCGGACCGAGCTCCGTGATCAACTCGAGATTTTCGCAGTGGTGCGCTTTTACCGGCGGCACATCTAAAGGGGATGGAAGATATTCCGTAATCCCATCCAACAAAAGTTGGACACCCTTATTCTTCAATGATGTTCCGCAAAAAACCGGAACAAACAAATTCTTGATTGTGGCCCGGCGAATCGCGGCCTTGATTTCTTCCGGAGCCACCGGCTTTTCTTCCAAAAATTTCTCCATGATAAAATCATCGCCATCCGAGAGCCGTTCGAGCAATTTATGTTTGAATTCCGCTACCTTAGCCTTAAATTTTTCCGGGACTGGCAAAATTTCAATTTCTTTGCCAACATCATCTTTGTAAAGATGATATTGCTCGGTGATTATATCAATTATCCCATGCACCTGGTCTTCCGTGCCGTCAGGAAATTCAACCGCCGCGGCGTTCGCGCCTAAGCGCTCGTGAATCTCGCCCAAAACCCGCTCAAAACTGGCGCCCAAACGGTCCAATTTGTTGATAAATACCATCCGCGGCACTTGGTAGCGGTCGGCTTGACGCCAAACCGTTTCGGTTTGCGGCTGCACGCCGCTGGTCGCGCACATGACTACCACCGCGCCGTCTAACACTTTCAAAGAACGTTCCACTTCCATCGTGAAATCCACGTGGCCCGGAGTATCGATCAAGTTTAACCGCTTCCCCTTCCAAAAGCAAGTCGTGCTCGCGGCCGTAATGGTGATCCCGCGTTCTTGCTCTTGCTCCATGAAATCCATGGTCGTGTTTCCGTCGTCGATATCCCCCATTTTATGGATCACGCCCGTGTAAAAAAGAATCCGTTCCGTAGTCGTCGTCTTACCCGCGTCAATATGCGCGATGATCCCAAAATTCCGGTAGTCTTTAAGTTCGATTTTTTCGTCAGCCATTTTCTTCTTCTTTATCTTTTCTCAGGGACACTCGATGCAGCTGCCCCTGCTGTTCTGCTTTAACCCTTGAGCCTTAGCCCTTGAGTCTTAAGCGGCAAGCGCTTTACCACTTCAAATGCGCAAAAGCCTTATTGGCCTCCGCCATTTTGTGCGTGTCGTCCCGTTTCTTGACTGCCGCGCCTTCGCCCTTGTACGCGGATAAAAGTTCTTCCGCGAGTTTCTGCGTCATGGGTCGGCCCTTTTTCTTGCGCGCGAAATCGCGAACCCAACGCATAGCCAAAGAATTACCGCGGTTTGCCGGAACTTCGATGGGGACTTGATAGGTAGCGCCACCCACTCGGCGGGATTTTAACTCCAATTTGGGGCGGATATTATCCAAGGCCTTGGTGAACGCTTTCAAGCCGCTTTGATCTTGCGTTTTTTCTTCTAAAATTTTAATCGCGCCGTAAACTACATTTTCGGCTAAAACTTTTTTACCTTCCAGCATCAGCATATTGATGAATTTGGTCACCAAGCGGCTGTTGAATTTTGGATCTGGGGGAGGTTCCCGTTTTTCTGCGGCTCGTCTTCTCATACGTCTTACTTGCTTTCCTTTTTAGCCCCATATTTAGAACGGGACCGTTTGCGGGACTTTACACCCGCGGAATCCAGGGTTCCACGCACAATGTGATAACGGACGCCGGGTAAATCCTTCACGCGGCCCCCGCGCACCAAAACGATCGAATGCTCCTGCAAATTATGACCTTCACCGGGAATATAAGCGGTGACTTCATATTTATTTGACAAACGCACCCGGGCGATTTTCCGTAAAGCCGAATTCGGTTTTTTCGGCGTCATGGTCCGCACCTGCAAACACACGCCGCGCCGAAACGGGCAGCTGGTCAAGGCGGGTGATTTACTCTTGTTCCGTTTTTGAATCCGGCTGGTTCGAATGATCTGTTGTATCGTCGGCATGCTTCACCATTTCCACTTCGTTATATTTTGGCAACCCGGTCCCCGCGGGGATCAAATGGCCCACAATCACGTTTTCTTTGAGCCCTTGAAGATCGTCCACTTTACCAGAAGAGGAGGCATCTGTCAAGACTCTTGTTGTTTCTTGGAAACTCGCCGCGGAAATAAAACTCTCCGTCGTGAGCGAGACTTTCGTGATCCCTAATAAAAGCGGCGTCGCGCGCGCCGGTTTCTTTTTCTTTTTCATAACATCGTCGTTGGCTTTTTTAAATGTCACGCGGCTGATCTGCTGTCCGACGAGAAATTCGGTGTCGCCCGATTCTTCAATCAAAACTTTTTTCAGCATCTGCGAAATAATGAGCTCAATATGCTTGTCATTGATGCGCACGCCTTGCAGACGATAAACTTCTTGGACTTCGTTTAATAGATATTCCTGCAAAACCTTGTCGCCGCAAACCCGCAAAATATCATGCGGCACCACCGGTCCGTCCGTCAACTGCTGGCCTGCGAAAACCCGGTCCCCTTTATAAACGTTGGGATGCTTGCCATGCGGGATGGTGTATTCCGCGGTCGTTCCCGTCGGCGATTTAACAATGATCGTCCGCCGGCCTTTTTTGTCTTCGCCAAATTCGACGACGCCGTCGATCTCGCTGATCACCGCCGGGTCTTTCGGCCGACGCGCTTCGAACAATTCCGCGACCCGCGGCAAACCGCCGGTGATGTCGCGCGTCTTTTGCGCGCCGCGCGGAATTTTTGCGACGAGGTCGCCGGCGTTGATGGCCTGTTGATCGCTGACCAAAATATGCGCCCCGATCGGAATCGAGTAGATGCCGACAATCTCTTTTTTCTCGTCGGTAATTATGATCTGCGGATGAAATTCCTGTTTATGCTCGACGACCACGCGCTCCGTGACGCCCGTGATCGGATTTTGCTCTTCCTGAACGGTGACCTCATTGATCAAATCTTCCGAATTGACCGTCCCTTTGACTTCCGTGATGATCGGAATAGTATACGGGTCCCAAGTGACAAAGATAAAATCTTTCTTAACATTGCCGCCGTCGGGGATTTTGATCACCGCGCCCTGCGGCAATTGGTAGCGTTCGAATTCCCGTCCGTATTCATTGTTTATGCTGACGGATCCATTGCGGTTTAAAACAATAAATTCATTGCCTTTTTGAACGACGCGCAACTGATGATAGCGCAAAATTCCTTCGTTCTTCGCTTTGCAAAAGGACTGTTCAATCGACCGGCTCGCCGTGCCGCCGATGTGGAACGTCCGCATCGTTAACTGAGTTCCCGGCTCGCCGATACTTTGCGCCGCAATAATCCCCACCGCTTCGCCGATTTCCACCATCCGTTGGGTCGCCAAATTCCGGCCATAGCATTTAATGCACAAACCCGTTTCCGCCTCGCAAGTCAAAACACTGCGGATCCGCACTTTTTCTATGCCCAGATGTTCAATAAGCTCGGCTTTTTCTTCGGTGATGAGTTCGCCCGCTTCCACGACGACCTGATCGGTGACAATATCCACAATGCTGTCCAAGGCCACGCGGCCGATAATCCGTTCTTTCAAACTGACGACCAATTCATCGCCTTCGATGATCGCCGCGACAGTGATCCCGTTTAGCGTCCCGCAATCATCCACGGTGACGACCATTTCTTGGGCCACGTCCACCAACCGGCGCGTCAAATACCCCGCATCCGCGGTTTTTAAGGCCGTGTCCGCCAAACCCTTGCGGGCGCCGTGCGTGGAGATGAAATATTCCAACACGTTTAACCCTTCCCGGAAGCTGGCCGTGATCGGATTTTCAATAATTTCGCCCGATGGTTTGGCCATCAACCCGCGCATACCCGAAAGCTGGCGCACCTGCAGACGCGAACCGCGCGCGCCGGAGTCGGCCATGATGTACACCGGATTAAACGGATGCATTTTCTTAAAAACCAAATCCGAAATCGATTCCGTCGTATGCGTCCATATATCAATGACTTTGTTCGACCGTTCGCGGCCGGTAATAATCCCTTTGGCGTATTGATCTTCGACTTTCGCGACCTCTTGCCGGGAATTTTTTAAAATATCTTTTTTCTCGGGCGGAATCGTTAAATCCGCGATCGAAATTGAGATCCCGGCTAAAGTCGCGTTGATAAATCCGCATTCTTTTAAAGCATCCAACAACTGGATAGTCTGCGCCTGGCCAAACCGCTTATAACAATCGGAAATGACTGCGCCGATTTTCTTTTTATCGAGGAGTTCATTGACGTAACCGTAATTAGCCGGCAAAATTTGATTAAAAATGACCCGGCCCACCGTTGTCTCAATGATGCGGTTCTTCAGCGCTTCCGCCGAACGCTCACCGGTAGTAATCGCCGCGTCCTCGGTAATGATCAACGAAGGCTTCTCTTCGCCCCAGATCGCGTCATTCAAACGCAGCTTAATGCCCTGATGCAAATCAAGGACGCCGTCGTTGTACGCGATGATCACTTCTTCTTTCGTGGCGTAAATCCGGTTATCGTCTTTTTTATCCGGGTCTTCCTTTGAAAGATAATACAATCCCAAAACCATGTCCTGAGACGGTGAAATAATCGGACGGCCGTCTGCCGGCGAAAATAAATTGTTAACCGAAAGCAATTGCAGCCGGCATTCCATCTGCGCCTCGATTGACAAAGGCACGTGCACGGCCATTTGATCGCCGTCGAAATCCGCGTTAAAAGCCGCGCAAACCAAAGGATGTAGTTTAATCGCCTTGCCTTCAATCAACCGCGGATAAAAAGCCTGAATACTCAAACGATGCAGAGTCGGAGCGCGGTTAAGCATGATCGGATGATCCTTAATAACCTCATCCAGTATATCCCAAACCTCAACCTTGGCCCGTTCTACCATGCGCTTCGCGCCTTTGATCGTGTGCACATAACCTTTTTCGCGCAATTTGCGGATAATAAACGGCTCAAACAATTCCAAAGCCATTTTCTTAGGCAACCCGCATTCGTGCAATTGCAAAGTCGGGCCAACGACGATAACCGAACGGCCGGAATAATCAACCCGTTTTCCCAAAAGGTTCATCCGGAACCGGCCCTGCTTGCCCTTAAGCATATCGGACAGGGATTTCAAAGGCCGGTTTCCCGAGCCCAAAACCGGACGGCCATGCCGGCCATTGTCCAAAAGCGCGTCAACCGCCTCCTGGAGCATCCGTTTTTCGTTGCGGCAGATGATTTCCGGAGCTTTCAAATCCATCAACTTTTTCAAGCGATTGTTGCGATTGATAACCCGGCGGTATAAATCATTTAAATCCGATGTGGCAAACCGGCCTCCCTCCAGCGGAACCAGCGGACGCAAGTCCGGCGGGATCACGGGGAGAACTTCTAAAACCATCCATTCCGGTTTGTTTCCGGAATTTTTAAAATCGTCGACGATTTTAAGCGACTTGGCGATTTTTTTCGCGTTGGTCCCCGTCGGATTGGATTTTTCCAAATCTTTGCGGAGTTTTTTGCACAAAACATCGAGATCATATTCCTTCAAAAGATCGCGCACCGCTTCCGCGCCGATCTTGGCCTTGAACCCCGTGCCGTATTTAACCAAGGCATCTTGATATTCGTCTTCCGAGAGAAATTGTTTATGTTTAAGCGGCGTGTCGCCGGGATCAATGACCACATATTCTTCATAATAAATGAGTTTTTCCAAATCGCGCAACGCGACCTGCAGCAAGGCGGCCAAACGGCTGGGGACCGCTTTGTAAAACCAAATATGCGTGACGGGGCAGGCTAATTCGATATGTCCCATCCGTTCCCGCCGGACCGCGGCCCGCGTCACCGTGACGCCGCAACGGTCGCAGGTGATCCCCTTGAATTTGATCCCTTTATATTTTCCGCAATTGCATTCCCAATCCCGGACCGGTCCAAAAATCTTTTCGCAAAAAAGACCGTCCTTTTCCGGCTTAAGAGTGCGGTAATTCAAAGTTTCCGCCTTGCGTACCGCCCCATTTGACCAAGCGCGGATGGTTTCCGGCGAAGCAATGAGAATCGTAATTTTATCTTGCGTGGTGTCCAAGCGTTCTGTTTTCTTCTTTATCATAGCCCGTTATTCTTCTTTGGTTTTGCTATCGGGTTGAATTTTTTCGCCGGTCTCGCCGCCCCTCACCATCTTAATATCGAGACACAGGCCCTGAAGTTCTTTAACGAGAACGTTGAAAGACTCCGGCGTGCCCGGGGCCAAACTTTGCTGCCCCTTGACAATCGCCTCATACATATCACTGCGGCCCTTGACATCGTCGCTTTTTACGGTCAGCATTTCCTGCAGCGTGTAAGCGGCGCCATAGGCCTCCAGCGCCCAGACTTCCATTTCCCCAAAGCGTTGGCCGCCAAAATGCGCCTTGCCGCCTAAAGGTTGTTGGGTGACGAGCGAATACGGCCCAATAGACCGGGCATGGATTTTTTCGTCCACCAAATGGTTCAATTTCAACATATAAATATAACCGACCGTGACTTTTTGATCAAACGGCAAGCCCGTGTGGCCGTCGTAAACAAAGGTCTTGCCGTCTTCCGGCAATCCCGATTCCTTTAAAAGCGTTCGGATTTCTTCTTCGGTGGCGCCGTTAAAAACCTGAGTTTCGACATGAAATCCCAGCGCCCGAGCCGCCCAGCCCAAATGCGTCTCTAAGAGCTGTCCGACGTTCATACGAGAGGGAACGCCCAGCGGGTTCAAAATAACGTCAACCGGCGTGCCATCCGGCAAAAACGGCATATCTTCCGAAGGTAAAATCCGGGAAATAATCCCTTTGTTGCCGTGTCGTCCGGCCATTTTATCGCCTTCCTGAACCTTGCGTTTGGTCGCGACATAAACAACCACGCGCTTCAACACGCCCGCGGGAAGCTCATCGCCGCGTTTGACGCGTTCCACCTCTTGCTCTTCTTCAATAGTCAATTCCGCGATTTTATCATTATAAAAATTCCAAGCCTCATGCTCATCCGTGCCGACTTCAAAATCGCTCTTTTTCATCTTCGCGACTTTTTTTATGTCAATCCCCAAGAGCTTCGCGATTTTTTTATCCCGCTCATCCGCGGCCAATTGAATTTCTTGTTTGTAATACGCCCGGATCTTAACCGCTTCCTCTGCCTCTTTCTGTTTGCCGACTTTAGTCTTCCGGCCGCGCTCATTGCGCTGAAAAACTTCCACGTGCACGATCACTCCATGAATGCCTGGGGGCAGGGTCATGGAAGTGTCGCGGATATCCGCCGCTTTTTCGCCAAAAATTGCCCGCAGCAAGCGCTCTTCCGGAGACAATTCTTTTTCGCTCTTCGGCGTGACTTTGCCAACTAAGATGTCCCCGGCCTTCACTTCCGCGCCGACGCGGACCACGCCATCCTCATTTAAATTGACCAAAGCCTCTTCGCCGACATTGGGAATATCCCGCGTGATTTCTTCGTTGCCTAAGCGGGTCTCCCGGCATTCGCATTCAAAGCGCTCAATATGGATCGAGGTGAAAACATCTTCCCGGACCAATTTTTCATTGATGATAATCGCGTCTTCGAAGTTGTACCCCCGCCACGGCATAAAAGCGACGAGGACATTCGCGCCTAAGGCCAACCGGCCTTGGCTCGTAGCCATCCCGTCGGCAATAATCTTGCCGGTTTGAATTTTTTCCCCTAAGCGCACCAAAGGCCGCTGATGCTGACAGGTGTTCGCGTTCGTGCGTTGATAAGCCTTTAAGGGATAAACCGTATCGTCCACTACAATCTGATTAGCGTCTACCGCCGTGACCGTGCCCGGTTTGCGGGCCACAACCACCACGCCCGAATCCCGCGCCACTTTTTCCTCAATCCCCGTCCCCACCAACGGGACCTGCGGGATCATCAAAGGAACGGCTTGCCGTTGCATATTCGAGCCCATTAAAGCCCGGTTAGCGTCGTCGTGTTCCAAAAACGGAATCAAGGAAGCGGCAATCGAGACCACCTGCAAAGGGGATACATCCATATATTTAACGTCTTTTGGGTCGACTTTCGGAAAGTCCGTGCGATACCGGCAGGTCACGGTCGGTTCCGTGAAACGGCCATGATTGTCGACCGGCGCGTTGTACTGCGCCACGTTTTCATTTTGATCTTTATCCGCGGTTAAAAATTCCACCTGCTCAGTCACTTTACCTTCAATGACCTTGCGATAGGGCGTTTCAATAAACCCAAATTCATTCACCCGCGCGCAATTTGTTAATGAGGAAATCAGACCGATATTCGGGCCTTCCGGCGTCTCAATCGGACAAACCCGGCCGTAATGGGTTGAATGCACGTCGCGGACTTCAAACCCCGCCCGTTCCCGCGATAAGCCGCCCGGTCCGAGCGCGCTCAAACGGCGCTTATGGGTCATCTCCGCCAAAGGATTCACCTGGTCCATAAACTGCGATAACTGACTACGCGCGAAGAAATCCTGAATCTGGTTGGAAAAAAGCCGAGAATTGATTAAATGATGCGCGGTGAGATTTTCAAAATTATTCATGACCACCAAACGTTCCTTGATCGAACGCTCCAAACGAGCTAAACCGATGCGCACTTGATTTTGGATCAATTCTCCGACGGTTTTGATGCGGCGGTTGCCGAGATGGTCGATATCGTCGGTTTCGCCGACCCCATCGCGCAAACGCATTAAATATCGGATTACTTCGACCACGGTGGCTAAGTCCAGGACCTTATTGTCCAAAGGCACCTGCATCCCCAACTTGCGGTTGATGATATGCCGGCCAACCCGGCTCAAATCATAACGTTTCGGGTCATAAAAAAGCCGGAAAAACAAGGCGTCCGCGACTTCCACCGTCGCCGGTTCCGTCGGACGCATCTTGCGGTAAAGATCCAATAACGCCTCTTCCTTGGTCTTGGTGTGATCTTTTTCCAGAGTGGGTTTCAGTTTTTCAAAATCATTGCCAAACAGAGCGGCCATGTCCGCTTCATTCGAAAGACCCATGATGCGCAAAATCTGAGTGGCCGGAAAATTACGACGACGGTCAATATACGCTAAAAACACATTATTCAAATCATGCTTGATTTCAAACCAGGCGCCGCGCGACGGGATAATCCGGCCGTGATAAATGCTTTTTCCGGTAGGATGAAGTTCCTCTTCAAAGGAAACTCCTGGCGGACGCTGAATCTGAGAAACCACGACCCGCTCATCGCCGTTGATAATGAATGTCCCGGTGTCGGTCATCAGGGGAAAATCGCCAAAATAAACTTCCTGCTCTTTAATGTCCACCGGCGTAATGAGACGCAGTTTCACTTTCAGCGGTGCGGCAAAATTCATGCCGCGGCGTTTACATTCCGACGGAGCGTATTTTTCCTTGCCTAAAGAATAATTAATATATTCCAGCCGGATTTGCCCGTCATAACTCTCAAGCGGAAAAACCTCGCGGAAGACCTCTTCCAACCCGCGGTCTGCCCGTTTATCCGGGGCCGCGTCGTATTGTAAAAAATCCTCATACGCTTTCACTTGAAGATCTAACAGATGCGGAAGATCAAAATCGCGTATTGTCTTAGCGAAATTGCGAATGTTTATTTTTTCCATAGCGCCTTCGGTGGGATTTCCCAATCTCGGGTTATGGCGTCTGTAGCCCAACAGAGCCGGTCAAATTTAGGTCAACCACGGCGAGCCGATTCGCCCGTCGATCATAACAATTATTTCAACTCGACTTTAGCGCCCGCCGCTTCCAATTTCTTCTTAATTTCTTCCGCTTCCGCTTTCGCCACGGATTCTTTAAGCGTCTTCGGAGCGCCTTCGACTAAGTCTTTCGCTTCTTTCAAACCTAAATTTGTAATCGCGCGCACTTCCTTAATAACCGCGATCTTATTCGCGCCGGCATTGGCGAGAATGACGTTAAATTCGGTTTTTTCTTCCGCCGCCGGAGCCGCTGCCGCCGCGCCCGCCGCAGGCATCATCATGCCCATGGGCATGCCAGCTGCCGCCTTGATCCCGAACTTGTCTTCTAAAGCTTTGACCAATTCGGACAATTCCAACGCGGTCAAACCTTCAATCGACTTGACTAAGTCTTGAAGTTTTGCCGAAAGTTCTGTATTTTCTGACATTTTAACTCCCTCCCTTTTTTTCGCTCAATTGTTTCAAGATCGATAATAAATCCCGCGTCTTGGCGTTTAAAGCGCCGGCCAAACGGGACAACGGCGCCTGAATCGTCCCTAAAAGTTGACTCAGCAACACTTCCCGCGGCGGTAATTCGGACAGCCGCTTCACATCTTCCTTAACGAGGACTTTCCCTTCGAGAAGACCGCCTTGAACCTTAACGCTTTCAGAGTCTTTTTCAAACTGAATTAAAATTTTGGAAACGGCGACGGAATCACCGTTCGTCTGCACGAAAGCGGTTTGATTGCTGATCCGGTCCGCTAATTTTTCATATCCCATTTCCCGCAAAGCCAAAGCCGCGATCGTATTCTTGGACACGAAAACATCCGCCCCGCTGCGTTTTAAAACCTTACGCAGATCGGTTAATTTCTTCGTGGAAAGTTTAGTGTAGTTGAGCACAAAAACCGTTTTGTAATCTAAGCCGCGTTTGACGCGGTTCACGAGAAAATCCCGAAATATTTGTCCGACTCTTTTCATGCGTTCACCTTTAGCCCCGGCCCCATAGTGGTTGATATGGAAAACGATTTAATAAACGCCCCTTTCACCGAAGCCGGCTTGGCGTTGTTGATCGCGTCCAAGACGACTTGGGCGTTATCTAAAATTTTTTCTTTCGGAAACGACCGTTTTCCGATACCGACATGTATGCCGCCTTGTTTATCGGCCTTGAATTCAATTTTACCCGCCTTGACTTCCCGAATGGCTTTTTCAATATCCGTAGTCACTGTCCCCGCCTTCGGCGTGGGCATCAGGCCCCGCGGCCCGAGTATTTTGCCCAATTTGCTCAAATCGCGCATCATGTCCGGCGAAGCCACTACCACGTCAAAATCCATGAATCCCTGTTCAACCTTGGCAATCAATTCATTCGCGCCCACATAATCAGCGCCAACCTCTCTCGCCTTCTGCTCCATTTCCCCCTTACAGAACACTGCCACGCGGACCGCCTTACCCAAACCATGCGGCAACCCAACCGTGCCGCGCACCACTTGGTCGGTAGCCTTGGCATTAATGCGTAAAGCAAAATGCATTTCCACGGTTTCATCAAATTTGGTTTTCGGAAATTTTTCAATCATGGCGATCGCCTCGGCCAGAGTGTAGGTTTTTTCCGGAGGCAATTGCTCTAACGCCGCTTTATTTCTTTTGCTTAATCTTGCCATATCTTCTCTTTCTTATGGTATACGGTATACACGATACGGGATACGGTGCCATTTTTTACTGTATGGCATAAAAATCATTTAATGCTATTGCTTGCCGTATACCGCATACTAATCAACTATCTCAATCCCCATACTGCGGGCTGTCCCCGCGATACAAAGCATCGCCTGGGTTAATTTTTCCGTGTTCAAATCTTCCGTCTTGGTTTTAGCGATTTCTTCCAATTGTTTCCGGGTGATCTTGCCGATTTTTTCTTTACCCGCCAAGCCGGAAGCTTTCGCCAAATTAGCCGCTTTTTTGATGAGCACCGAAGTCGGCGGCGTCTTAATAATAAAATCAAAAGATTTGTCTTTATAAACGCTGATGACCGCCGGCAAAATCAAACCTTCCCGGCCTTTCGTCTTTTCATTAAAAGACTTGCAAAACATCATGATATTGACGCCATGCTGACCCAAAGCGGGACCTACCGGCGGCGCCGGATTGGCCTGACCAGCAGGCACATAAAGCTTAATTTTCGCTACGACTTCTTTAGCCATATTAAATTTTTTCCACTTGCCAATATTCCAGTTCAACCAGAGTGGCCCGTCCAAAAATCGAGACACTCACTTTTAATTTGCCGCGATCCGGATAAACTTCCGTCACCGCGCCTGTAAAATTCGCGAACGGCCCTTGCGAAATCCTTATAGACTCGCCGATTTCAAAAATGATTTTCGGCATGGGCTTGGTTTCCGTGTCTTCCTTACGTTGGACAATCGACTTGACTTCTTCTTCGGAAATCGGCGTGGGACGGCGTCCCGGGCCGATAAAATTCGTGATGCCCGGCGTGGATTTCACCAGATACCAGCTGTCTTTATTCATGTCCATTTTGATGAGAATATATCCCGGAAAGAATTTGCGTTCTGTGATCCGCTTTTTACCGCCGCGAACTTCCGAAACCTGCTCGGTGGGGACGACAACGGCTTCAATAAACTCTTTCAGCGCGGTCGTTTGCATACGGCTTTCTAATCCAGCTTTCGCCTTTTCTTCAGAACCCGTCTGTGTATGAACCACGTACCACTTTTTTTCGCTCATAACCAAAAACCTACCTAATAAAAATACTCACGAATTTTGAAAGAGCGGCATCCACAAAAAAGATAAAAACGCCCAAAAACGCCGAACTGATGATCACGACATAGGTAGAATCCATCAGCTCCTGACGGGTCGACCAAGAGACCTTCTTCAGTTCCGCAGAAACTTCTGAAAAAAATTTTTTAATTTTTCCGAACATATTTTTACGCAGGCCTGGTAGGATTTGAACCTACAACACGCGGTTTTGGAGACCGCTGCTCTGCCAATTGGAGCTACAGGCCTACACATCCGCTGATAAATAAGACACATGACACAAGACAAGTCGGGAACTTATTATTGATAGTTTGTCTTGCTTGCTTAAGTTCCCTATTTCAAATAAGACGTTCAACCAGAACACTTGTGTCTTGTGTCTTGTGTCTTTTTGTGGCTTTACGTTATTTCTTCGTTTCCTTGTGAGGTGAATGCTTCCGACAGAAACGACAGTATTTCTTAAGCTCAATCCGTTCCGGCTTTTTCTTTTTATCTTTGGTGGAGCTGTAATTGATTCGCTCGCACTCTAAACACTGAAATTGAATTGGTTCACGCATAACTTCACTCTTTAACAAATTGCAGATCGAAAATAATGAATTAAGAAATCCCGCTCCCTGCGGATATCATTTTCTTTTACCGCCGCGAACACTGGCAAGGTTGATAAGCCCCCGACCGGGATTGAACCGGAGACCTCATCCTTACCAAGGATGTGCTCTACCAACTGAGCTACAGGGGCGGTAAATAGAATTAGTAAAGTATAACCTTAAACTTTTATTTGTCAAGGGAATTTGAATGGAAAATTTTTAAAAATTTTTAAATTACAAATGACAAAATCCAAATGACAAAATAAAGCAAGCAGTCAAAAATAAGGAGCTCAAAACATCACGCTCAAAGCATCAAACCAGCCGAAGGAATCGTTTTTTCCCGACGCGCAAAACCCCCGGGCGCAATACGCCGTCTTCGGATTCCAACCTGTGCCCGTCCAAGGTCAGCGCGCCTTGGAGCAATAAACGGCGAAATTCGTTTTTGGAAGCGACGATTTTTCGCGTCACTAACATATCCGCAAGATTTTTTTCGCCAGCTAAAAAAACCGTTTCAATATCTTGCGGGACGTCTCCCTGACTAAACACCTTTTGAAATTCCGCCCGCGCTTTATCCGCGGCATCCGCTTTGTGAAATTGCCGGACCAGCAAAGCCGCCAAGTTTTCTTTCGCGGCTTTCGGGTGCATGGCCTTTATTTCCGGCAAATCACAATCCGTAAGCGTTTCATAATAGCGGTACATCAGCTCATCACAAATCGACATCACCTTGCCGAACATCTCGGACGGCGCGTCATTGATGCCGATCGCGTTGCCCAAAGACTTGCTCATCTTGGCCACGCCGTCCAAACCTTCTAATAACGGCGTCATCATCACCACCTGCGGCTCGCAGCCATGCGCTTCCTGTAACTGCCGGCCCATCAATAAGTTGAATTTCTGATCCGAACCGCCTAATTCAACGTCCGCCTTTAAATGCACTGAATCATAGCCTTGCAATAGCGGATAAAAAAATTCCAGAATGCTGATTTCCTTGCCTTCTTCCATCCGCTGTTTAAAATCCGCCCGGGCCAGCATCTGGGCCACAGTGACATTGCGGGATAAACGTAAAATTTCCGCGGAGGACAAAGCCCCCAGCCAACTGCTGTTAAACAGAACTTTAGTTTTATTCGGATCCAGGATCTTAAACACTTGCTCGCGATAGGTTTTGGTGTTGGCTTCAATCTCTGCTTTTTCCAAGCGGGGACGAAGTTTATCTTTGCCAGTCGGGTCGCCAATTTGCGCGGTAAAATCTCCGATCAAAAAAAGGATTTCATGGCCCAGATCCTGAAATTGACGAAGCTTCCTTAATAAGACAGTGTGGCCCAAATGCATGTCCGGAGCCGTGGGATCAAAGCCGGCTTTTATCCGTAAAGGAAGACCGGAGCTTTGACTATAAAATAATTTTTTTTCTAAACTTGGCAGATTGATGACTTCCGTGGTACCGCGGGTGAGGAGTTTGATTTGGGATGGGATATCCATAGAATATATGGCGTCAGATCTCAATGGAATATCTGTGAAAATTCATATCCGAGTCAATTATTCCACAGAAAATCAATCGCTCGGCGATTCTCATACCTATTCCATTGAGATCAGACACCGACATTATACCTTCGCGCTGACGCCGATCTTCATTTGATCAACATCAACCTTGATAATCTTAACTACGAGCTTATCGCCCGGTTTCAAAGCCTCGGCCCGTTCTTTTTCAATTTCGGAAGAATAAACCAAAGCTTCCACATCTTCTTCCAATTTAACAAAAACGCCAAAATTGGAGTTGAGCACAACTTCCGCTTCAACTTCCAATCCCACCGGATATTTCCCCGCGATCTCATTCCAAGGGTTAGTTTTCAGCTGTTTCAATCCCAAATTGATCTTGCGATTATCGGGATCCACCGCCAAAACAATGACTTCAACGTCCTGGCCCTTTTGCAGAATATCCTGCGGATGATTGATTTTTTTCGTCCAAGACATATCGGAAATATGAATCATGCCTTCCAGCCCGGATTCCAATTCCACAAAAGCGCCATAATCCGTAAACCCGCGCACTTTGCCTTTGACTACGGAACCGGCGGTATACAGCTTACCCGCTTCCAGCCAAGGATTGATTTCCAACTGTTTCATGCTCAGCGAAATCCGTTTGGAATCTTTATCAACATTGATCACCTGGACTTCAACCTCATTGCCAACCTTGAACATTTCCTGCGGATTAACGAGTTTCTTCTGCCAAGTGATTTCGGAGGAGTGCAAAAGCCCTTCAATCCCCCGTTCGATTTCCACGAACACGCCGTAAGGCATAACATTCACCACCTTGCCCTTGACGCGCGTGCCCGGCGGGTATTTGCCATAAATATCCGCCCAAGGATTTTCCTTGATCTGTTTAAGCCCCAAAGAAACTTTGGAATTCCCTTTATCAAAATCAAGAATAAACACTTCCAATTTATCGCCGACCGAAAGCATTTCCGACGGATGATTGATCCGGGTCCAGCTCATATCGGTGATGTGCAAAAGCCCGTCCACCCCGCCTAAATCGATAAAAGCGCCAAAATCCGTGATCCCTTTGACCACGCCTTTGCGGCGCTGGCCTTTGGCCAACTCGCCCCAAACTTTTTCCCGGACCTCTTCCCGTTCTTTTTGCACGACTTCCCGGCGGGAAAGAATCAGGTTGCGGCGCATCTTATTAAGCTTGGCAATCTGAAACTTGAATTTGCTGGTCATGATCTCGTCCATAGAAACGCCTTTAAACGCGGACAAAGACATCGGGAGAAAAGCTTCAATGCCTTCAATATCGACAATGAAACCGCCCTTGACCTGCTTGAGGACGCGCCCGTCGACAAAGTCGCCTTCGTTGATGGTATCGCCCAGTTTCATCCAGCCGCGGAGTTTCTCGGCCTTGGTGCGGGATAAAATAATTTTTCCTTCATCATCCTCTACGGACTCAACCAAAACTTCCACTTCCGTTCCCAAACCCACGTTTTCAATGTTGCGCAACTCCTCCAAAGACAAAAAGCCTTCGGACTTGAACCCAACATCGATCACCGCCTCTTTGGCGTTGAGGGCTACGATTTTGCCCTTGACGATTTCTCCTTCTTTGACGTCGCGAAATGTTTCGTAATACATTTCGGTCATCACGTTTGTGGTGTTTTCCGTCATACTGTTTTCCTCTCTAAAACCTTGCGCAGATCCGGGATCTGCTCACGGTTACTCGGGCATGGCTTTGGATTTTACGTTGCGCGGTTGGCGCGTCGTAAGAGCCGCTACCCGTTATTGCCGGTCATCTTCTTTGGAAATTTGAAGGGATATTATGCAAAAAAGCGGAGATTTTGTCAAACAAAATTTAAAATAATCAATTTTTTACCAAGCCTTTCCATATTCCTCGCTTAGCCTGACGCGCCTCCTGGTATTTTTGCTCAAACAATCCCTGATATTTCTTGTCCCGGTCATCCGGGTCCGGAATCGCATAACCTTGACGCACGATTTCTTCATTCACAAACAATAAAAGGCCATTGCGGATTTTATATTCCGGGATCCTTGCCAATTGATTCATCGGAATAAAAACATACGCGCCCAGCGGTCCCCGGCGAAGCGCGCTTGGCGCGGCAATCTGCAGAATAACTTCATTGCCTTCCAATAAACTTTTCGTGAAATCCTGCGCGGCGCGGCCCTCGGCAATAAGATATTCTACCCGGCGGTTGGCGGCTCGCGCGTCCGCTAACGCTTGCGGGGTCCGAGAAGATTCCGCAGTCTTAACGCCCAGCAGGCGAATCACGCGGCCGTCGGTTAATCTGAACATATTCCCGGCAAGCACGCGGTCCACTTTGAACTTTTCCGAGGAATCAATCGACACGCGAATTTTAGAGTCAACTCGGACGGAAAACGGTTTCCCGGTCCCCGACGCAATCGGGCGGTCCTCATTCAGGGGAATAGCTTTTTCTGGCTGAACCATCGGCTCAGCGGGCGAAGTTTCTTCCACCGTAATTTCTTTGAATCTTTTTTGCGCAGCGGCAAACGTTTCCCCAATATATCGCTTGGCATTTACCGCTGCCGGTTGATCTTTCCATTGCGGATAATATTTCACCGCGGCGTATATCCCGGCGCCTACCAGAAGAAAAAACATAACCGTCCCGAAAGGGAATTCCGATTCCACTTTCTCTTTTTTCTTCGTTCGCCGTTTCGCCATAACCTCTCTCCTCAACCGGCTGACAAAAACCGCAGGCCTAACCTGCCTCTTGAGCCATGCATTGCAAAACTTCCAACTCGTCTTTATCAAAAAAAGTCTGGCCGCAAAACCCGCATTTGTCGACTTCCACCGGATAATAAGCGTTAAAAAGCCGCCGGGTAAACTGCTTTTTGCTCCGATCTGCGCAAACATGCGCCCGCTCGTTTTGGCTGGGCGGCAAAATCAGTAAATCCTTGTACTGCAAGCCGGTTTTTTCCTGCTTTAAAATTTTCGCCATTTGCCTGACCCGGTCATTGAAGGGCATTTCCCGTTTGGCAATAATCCCCGACACCGCGTTTTCATCTGCCAAAATACCGGCGCACTGGCCGCAAACCTGCACCGGGAAACCTTCATAAAATTCCGTCCGCATTTTTATCACGCAGGCCGGACAAAAAATGTCCTGAGGATCGCTAGCCAGCGGCGTTGGCGACGGATTCATTATCTTCACTAAACCCGGCACGTTGTTTAAAGGTAAAGGATTTTCTGGCAATGGCGCGGCTTCCGGCGGCTTTTCCATATCCGCCAACTGGGTCTGCGTGCGCGCCGCCAAGGCATCCGGTCCGGCGTGGGCCATATCCAGCAAGATTTTTATCCTCTGGTCAATCGGCGGATGCGTGGAAAACAAATCGGCGAATAAATCTTCCTTCCTGTCTAAAGAAGACATCCGGGGATTAACAATAAATAAATTTTCAAACGCGTCCGCCGCGTTGAATAAATTCCGCCGGTGATTTTTTATCAGATACAAAGCCTCGGCCAAACTGAGCGGATCGCGGGTCAAGCGCGCCGCAATCGCATCCGCGCGATATTCCCGCTGGCGGGAAATGAACATCCGCAAAATCAGAGAAACAAAATTCGCGAACGCGATTAAAGCCATTAACAAAAGAATGAAGACAATAAACACACTGCCGGCCGAGGACCGGCGGTCGGAACGGGAGCCGTAACTGACGCCGTTTAATACCGTTTTCAATCCTAGGAAGATCGCTCCATACGTTTCCGTGACCGAACTCACGAAAGAAGCCGACTGCGAATCGCGCGACACAATGTGTCCGGCCTCATGACCGATCACCGCTTCAAGCTGGGCCCGGTTGAATTTATAAAGCAGACCTTCCGTGACCCCAATGACCGGCGTGTTCGACGGGTCAGACACGGCGAAGGCGTTTAAGGCCAAACCCGGCAATAGCACGCCGCGCATTTTCATACCGCCGGTCGCTACCGACACCTCGTCGATAATATTGAGCGCCATCTTCTGCCGCGGATCATTTTCATCCAGATCGCGGGCGCCCATAGCCGAGAGAATCCGCGGCACAATGCCGGAACCGGAAAGCCCAAACATCCCCGCGGTCAATAAAGCGCCGATTCCCAAAATGCAAAAGTTAGCCCCGGCGGCAGGAAAAACCAAATAAAACGGGCCGGGTTCCGTAGCCAGCAAATAATAATTCTGACAATTGATGATCAAGACATACGCTGCCCATAATGTCGCGAAAAACAAGGCGGTCAGAACGACAAAAACGCCAAGGATGACTTGAGATTTCTCTTGCTCGATTTGAGTGAAGGAGTAAGGCATACAATCTTCCGACTAAAACTTCACTTCCGGCACGGCCTTATCCGCTTCTTCCGTCTTGAAAAAGAATTCGGGCTTAAACCCGGCCATACCCGCGACCACCGCGTCCGGAAATTTCTGGGTCGCGACATTATAGCGGTTGACTTCGTCATTATAATACTGCCGGGCAAAAGCGATTTTATTTTCCGTGGTAGTCAATTCCTCCTGCAGGCGGATCATATTCTGGTCGGCTTTGAGCTGAGGATAATTTTCCGATACTGCGAACAGACTGCGCAGAGTCGAGGTAAGCATATTTTCCGCGGCTTCCCGGTCGGCCACACCCTTGGCGTCCACTGCCATCTGCCGAGCCTTGGTGACATTTTCCAAAGTTTGGCGCTCATGCTGTAAATACCCTTTGGCGGTCTCGACGAGATTAGGGATCAAATCATGCCGGCGTTTGAGCTGTACATCAATCTGCGCCCAGCCGTTATACACATTCTGCCTAAGCTGCACCAGCCCATTGTAAATCGAAACATAAATCAAGACGCCTAACACCCCAATACCAACAATCAATAATAACGAAAACATGAAGAGCTCCTTTCGTTTAGCATTCCTGCGTTATCTTTTTCTAAAATTATAACAATCAACCAAAAATTCCAAAACAAAAATTAAAATAATCCCAGGGAAAACACCGCGGCTGTTCTACCGTGAGGTTTACGAGTTGAGTCAGTTAAGAAATAGAGCGTGGATTAACGAGGAGTCAAATGACCGGTCACATATTTATGCAAAATGCTGGAAATCAATGTCTGATAGGGTATTCTTTCTTTTTCCGATTATGTTTTATTGGGCCAAACCAAGCAACGCCGGTAAAGACGGGGCGGCTTTTATTGCGAGGATGACCGGAGTGAAACCGTCGATGCGCATCCGGCCTATCGGTTGCCGCCCAACCGGCAAAGGCACTCCGTTGTTGTCACGCAAAATTTGCAGATCCCATAATTTACGGTCCAGGTTGATCCCGCCGTATTGATTATCCGAGACGTCAGGACTGGACGTCTGATTGCCGATTGCTTCGGCCGGCGATATTTTCCCTTCCTTGATTAAAGAAATCGCGTTGTCAGCATTCACGAATTCCTGATAGGTCATGATCTTCGCCCGGACCGTTGCCTCATACTCCGCTGTGATGAAGCCGTGCGCCCGGGCGCGGCGCAGACCCAATTCAAAAAAGGCGCGGGCTTTTTCTTCCGGGACCAGATAAATCAAATGATCGCTTTCTTGCGTTTCCTTATGCTCCGACGGAATCCGGCCGAATTTTTCTTTGGCAAACAGGATATAATACGGTCCAAACTGAGCCGCGTTTTCATCCCTTTGCGTGGCCAGATTCACGGGGCGCAATACGCCAAGTTCACCGAACCGAATTTGGCCTGACTCCATAATGCCCAGCATTGCCCAGTGCAGATTGAACGGGACAAAAGCGTCGCCTTTATATTGCTGATAGGCGTTCAAAGTTCCATGCGCCCCCAAGCTATATTCAGCCGCTATTTTCAAAACATTCCGCCAAAGCTCCCAATTCTGCCGGATCCATACCTGGTCATCCGTATATTTTCGGTTATCGAAATGAACCAGATCTCTTTCTGCGTCCCGCAATTCTTCTTCCAAAGACATGACCGGTGAATAATAAGTGACTCTCTGGAAGTCGCCTTTCATCCGTTGTTCCCGCAAAAAATGGGCTACCCGCCCCGGATCTTCCGTATGTTTTACGACGAGACTTTTGACGAGGGCTTGCCACTGGTCCGCCGGGACTGCGGCTAAACTGGCTTGCAATCTCCATGGGTTGACCGGGGTTTTTGCCAGACCTGCCTCAATATGCTCTTTCAACTTTTCACCGGCCCATAATCCCCCGACTGCCCAAGGTAATTTTGGGGTAACAATACCGGGGCGGACTTCTTCCAATATTCCGGCTTCCGGCCTAATACTCGTCGGATTTTCTACGGCTAAGGATCGAACGATCTTGACTTCACCCCCAGCGAAAAAGTCCGCGCGCTCTGCGGGGGTTACCGGCGATGAATGCGCGACCAGATCCGGAAGTCCGTCCGCCAAGAACCCGCCGGAAAAATATTGCCGGGAAACGGTTTCTTCGGTGACGGGATCGGTTTCTTCTTTAGTGTAGTCAAAGACGCCTTGTTTGAACGCGGATAGATATTGTTGGTAGATTTTGTCCTTGACCGTCGGGTCATTGAGGTTTATGCCTTTGGTCTTGGCTTGGTCGACGTAAACTTTGCCCAAGAGGGTTTCTTTGAGATTAATTTTGTACCAGGTTGCCAAGATCATGGAATTGAAGATCTGGCGCAGATTGGCAAAGTTTTGTCCTGCGTTGACTTCTTTTTCGATGGCTGGGATGATGATGGCACGGTAGATTTGGATAACTTTCTCTTCGAACTCCCCACGCGCCTGCCTCACGGCAAGCTCGGGGGAGGGAATGCCCTGTTCCTTCTCGCTTACTGGGTCTTGTGTCTTACTTAACAGATAGTCCCTTTCCATCATGACTTTTAGGTGACTTTTCAACACAAAGGCCTTTGCACCGTTTTGGTAAACCTTGGCCTCCGACGGGATGATCCAGACTTTGTGAAATGTATCTACCGGAACATCTTCCGTCCCGAATTGGGCTTTGGCCTGGGCGCGCACCCTTTGCCAAAATTCTTTGCCGAGTTCTTTTTCCGGATACAACAACGAGGCAGTCAGTTGCTTCAAGACATAATCCTGGGCCAATAAGTCACGGCCCATTTCCGTTTTTCCCAAATCTTTGGCAATAACCTTGTCTTTTTCTGCCGGCGAAAGGTTGACCCAAGTCTGGTCGTCGGGTATAGTTAAGGAAGCGTAAAAATATTTGATCAATTTGAGCGACTCGGCCTTTAACCGCTCGCCTCGAATTTTGTCATGTCCTGTATCAATAATAAAATCAATCAACAAGGGATTTTCCGGATGCACGATCAGCCCGCGAATCATGGCCGGCGCATATCCGGCAGTCGGCGGGACCATAGTTCCGGGGCTGGGTAAGACCAACTGACTGCTCCGGCTGAATTGAGCATACCCGTTTCCCGGCAGAGATACGGCGAATAAGACGGCCAATAACCCGGCCAAACCGCGAAATACCAGCCTGTGGCGATATATGTTTATTCGTCTTATCATCACTTAAAGTATAATCTATAAAAGGGGCAAGGGTAAGGCACAGCGAGGGATTTCTATTGGCCTATTCGTTCGTAACACTTGACGTTATTAACGCGGCGTGTTATGCTTATCTTGTGATCCGATCATTCGCTTGCAAAGAAACGGAACGTCTTTACTGCCGCGAGGTTTCGCGGCGGGTCCCGCCTGATATTCAGCGGACCGCTTTACGTAAACTTTGGGCGATTGACGCGGCGATTGATCTGAATACCTTGCGCGTTCCGCCGGCGAATCATTTGGAGGCTTTCTCCGGCAGCCGCAAAGGGCAACACAGCATCAGGGTCAATGAACAATGGCGGATCTGTTTTATTTGGCGGGACAGCCATGCCTATGATGTTGAAATCGTTGATTATCATTAAGGAGCGGTCATCATGAAAAATAAAAAATTAGCACCCATTCATCCCGGTGAAGTGCTGAATGAGGATTTCTTGAAACCCATGGGAATCAGCCAGTATCGGCTCGCGCAGGATATCCATGTGCCGCCGCGGCGTATCAATGAAATTGTTCACGGCATCCGCGCGGTATCGGCTGACACGGCTTTGCGTCTGGGAAAATTTTTCGGAGTATCTGCGCAATTTTGGATCAATTTGCAGGCCCATTATGATCTGGCGGTTGAAGAAGACCGTCTTGGTACCCGACTGGATATGGAAGTCCATGCCTTGGTAACGGCGTAATAGACGTTTTTCTCGCCTTAAAAAAACCGGCGAGCGGTAAAACCGCTCGCCGATTTTTTTAGAGTTAAAAATAAAAGGCGCCGAGCGCCTTTTATTTTTCAATTACATCATCCCACCCATGCCGCCGCCCATTCCGCCGCCCATTGGGGGCATGGCCGGTTTGTCTTTTTCCGGCAGGTCGGTAACTAAGGCTTCGGTGGTCAACAACAAGGCCGCGATCGAGGCCGCGTTTTGTAACGCGGTGCGGGTGACCTTGGCCGGATCAATGATCCCGGCTTCAAGCATATCGATATATTGGTCGCTGTTGATATCATAACCAATATTCTTCTTTTGCTTTTTCAATTCGGAAACAATCACGGAACCTTCCAATCCGGCGTTCGTCGCTAATTGACGGACCGGAGCTTCCAAGGCTTTTTTCACGATTTGCGCGCCGGTCAATTCATCGCCGGTCAAGGTGAGTTTTTCAAACACATCGAGAGTGCGCAACAAAGCCACGCCGCCGCCGGGAACAATGCCTTCTTCCACAGCCGCGCGGGTTGCGTGCAGAGCGTCTTCCACGCGGGCTTTCTTTTCCTTCATTTCGGTTTCGGTTGCCGCGCCGACATTGATGATCGCGACGCCGCCGGACAATTTCGCTAACCGTTCCTGCAACTTCTCTTTATCATAGGACGATTCCGTCGAATCAATCTGGTTGCGGATCTGTCCGACCCGGCCCTTGATGTCCGCGGTCTTGCCCGCGCCTTCGACGATCGTGGTGTTTTCTTTGTCGATCTTGACTTTCTTGGCCCGGCCGAGATCAGCTAAGGTCAGGTTTTCCAATTTGCGGCCGAGGTCCTCGGTGATCGCTTTGCCGCCGGTCAAAATCGCGATATCTTCCAACATGGCCTTGCGGCGGTCGCCATAACCCGGCGCTTTAACCGCGGCGCATTGTAAAGTCCCGCGCATTTTGTTGACGACCAAGGTCGCCAACGCTTCGCCTTCCACATCTTCGCAGATCATCAATAACGGCGATCCGGATTTGGCAACTTGCTCTAACAAGGGAAGCATATCCTTGATATTGCTGATTTTCTTTTCATAAAGCAGGATAAATGGATTGTCCAATTGGCATTCCATTTTTTCCATATCCGTCGAGAAATAGGGCGAAAGATAACCCTGGTCAAATTGCATACCCTCAACAATCTTGAGTTCGGTGTTGATGGTCTTGGATTCTTCAACGGTAATCACGCCGTCTTTGCCGACCTTTTCAAACGCTTCCGCGATTTTTTTGCCGATCACAGTGTCATTGTTCGCGGCAATGGTCGCGACCTGTTCCACTTCTTTGATCGCTTTGAGGTCGATCTTTTTAGACAAGGATTTGATTTTTTCGACCACCAATTCCACGGTCTTTTCAATCCCGCGTTTTAAGGCCATCGGGTTGGCGCCAGCGGTCACGTTTTTCAAACCTTCGCGATAAATCGCTTCCGCTAAAATGGTGGCAGTCGTAGTCCCGTCACCCGCGTTGTCAGAGGTCTTTTCCGCGACTTCCTTGACCATTTGCGCGCCCATGTTTTCATACGGATCTTCCAATTCGATCTCCTTGGCGACTGACACGCCGTCTTTAGTCACGGTCGGCGAACCGAATTTTTTGTCCAACACGACATTGCGGCCTTTGGGACCGAGTGTCACTTTGACGGCGCGGGCCAATTGCTCAACCCCGCGCAAAATCGCGCGACGCGCTTCATCTTCGAATATAAGTTGTTTTGCCATAATGCCTTGCCTCCGTTTTATTTTTTTAATTTTTCTTTTTTATTTACCCCCGCCTTTCCCTCCCCCATAAAGGGGGAGGAAAAGTGGAGTTATCTGAGGATAGCGAAAATATCGTCTTCTCTCATGATTAGGTATTCTTCACCCTCTTTGGTGGTGATTTCCGTGCCGGAATATTTCCCGTACAAAATCACTTCGCCGACCTTGACTTCCGGAGCGACCAATTTACCGTCATCCTTGACTTTGCCTTTGCCCACCGCCACAACTTTGCCTTCTTGCGGCTTTTCTTTCGCGTTGTCCGGAAGCACAATCCCGCCCTTGGTCACTTCAACTGCTTCCAGAGGTTTCACGACAATTCTGTCGCCTAATGGTTGAATGTTCATGCTTACTCCCCTCCTGTTTTAACTGTTAACAATAGGTTTTTGATTTGGGGGACACCGCTTAATTCGCCACTATTTTCTGAATCACGAAAATGTGCTGCGGAATAAAGCGTCGGTCTCCGGAACGGCTTAGCACTGTTTTGCCCAGAGTGCTAATTTACCAAAAAAAAAATTTCTGTCAAGCAATATTTTTCCCAGCGATGGGAATGATACCATAGATCCTTACCCCCTATTCCCTGGGGGGGCGAAAAAAATTTTAATCATCAAAGCCGATATCTTTGAGGAGCTCCGGGCTCGATATGAAGCATTTTGCCGGGGTCATATAGGT